>DOTB01000026.1 GCA_003513845.1 Candidatus Atribacteria bacterium
AATGGCGAAGTTGACTTGACAAACATATTTTGAAAGTGGTAAAATTAAACAAATAAAAACGTTTGCGCAATATTTTTATAGAAAAGGGGCTTTTAATGGTTTTACCCGAAAATTCAAAAAAATCAACTATGAAAGAGGTTGCGGAATTTGCCCGGGTTTCGATATCGACTGTTTCTCATGTTATCAATAAAACACGGCATGTCGACAAAGAAACACACGATAGAGTTCTTGAAGCAATTGAAAAACTTAACTATGCTCCTAATATATTTGCCCGTGGATTAAGAGGAAAAAAAATTCGGGTAATTGGAGTTATAATATCAGATATAAGAGAAAGTTTTTTTGCAGAAGTAGTTAAAGCAATTGAACTAACCGCACATAGTGAAGGGTATAGTGTAATTTTATGTGATTCTGAGGATGATCCGCTAAAAGAACAATTACATATTAACGCGCTCATACAAAATGGGATTGAAGGGTTAATATTTGCACCGGTTAATAATTCTACTCGCGTTTATGATTCAATAATTCCCCATAAAATTAAGGCTATTCAAATTGATAGGAAAGTATATGGGCTTCCTGCATGTTTTGTTGGTATCGATAATATGGAAATTACCAAAAAAGCTATGAACCATCTGTTTAATCATGGTTTTATGAATGTGGGTTTTGTTTCCTATCAGACAAATGTATATACAATGGAACAACGACTATTAGGTTATAAAATGGCTGCTCAACTGCATAATTCTTCAAAAAAGATAAATGTAAAATTTATTCAATATAATGGCAGCGATAATAAGGAAATCATCAAGAGCTGGTTATACCAAAATAAAGAAATAGATTCTATTTTATGTGGGAATGATAATATATGTCATCAAGTCCTCAGGGCAGTTAGAGAACTTCAATATGAAGTGCCAAAAGATATCGGAATTTTATCTTTCGATGATTCCAAATGGTTTAAACTAATTAATCCATCAATCACCGCTATCAGACAGCCCACAAATCAGATAGGTAAACTTGCGACTGAATTACTCATTGCAGAGATACAAAGTAAAATAAAAAATTATTCTCAAAAAGAAAATCATATCTTAGATGCTGAATTAATTATAAGGAAATCTTGTCGAGAAAGTGCTGAATAAAGGCTTTTAGAATTTTGTGAAAGATTCGTCTTCATATTAAAGGGGGGTGAAAGGAGAGCAAAAATCATTGGTATTAATTAGTCAGTCAATGTTGTTTTTGATTAGAAATCGTGTTAGTAAGTAAAAACAAGATATTTCATAAAAGAAGGGGGTGATATTATAATAGATAAAAAAGAGTTTAAAGTTTACAAAATAAATTAATTAAAAGGAGAGTAAAAAAAATGAAAAAATTATCATGGTGAGTCAATCCCAATTTTTCTGTAAAATCAAATTGCCACCAATTCCTCCTTAGTCTTGACTCCTTCTTTTATTTGTTTAATCTCACATAATAGAGGATCATCTTCTTGCGAGTCTTGATCCTCCTTAATTATCTTCATGTATCTTCTGCCGGTCTGCCATTCCTCATCAATCTCCATAAGACGCAGACAGACATAGCGCAGACAGGATTGGCTATTGGGGAAGATACCGATTACTTTAGAGCGTTGTTTTAGATCTTTATTGAGTACCCCTTCAATTAAGTTAGTAGTTCTGATTTTACGCCAGTGATGTTGGGGATAGTCTAGGTAAGTCAGGGTAAATTCCAGCTCTTCTTCCAACATACGACTGACTTTAGGATAACTTGTTTGGTATTCTTGGGCAATCAACTGGGCAATATCTTGAGCCATCTTGCTACTGGGAGAATTAAAGATCTGTTTGAGGTAATCGGCCAGTTTCCTCTTCTCCTTATAGGGAACATAAGATAGGACATTACGCACAAAATGACCGATACACCTCTGGTGGGGTGTGTGGGGGAATGCTTCCTGTTGGGCCTTGATGAGTCCTTTATGATCATCAGAGATGGTCAAATCCACCTGTTTTAGCCCTCTTTCTTTGAGCTTCTCAAAGTGCTTTTTGTAGCTTTGATAGCTTTCCTCTAAGGCTAGATCAACACCCAGGATCTTACGATGGCCATTTTTATCTACACCCAGGGTAATGAGTAAAGGAGAAGAGACTACCTGGTAGTTTTCCCGGACATAAAAGTATACGGCATCGGTAAAGAGATAGGTGTAATAGTCTTTCAGTTTCTCTTCCTGCCAGCATTTGATCTGGGGTTCCAGTTCCTGGGTGATCCTACTGACGGTAGATTTAGAATAGATAAGATCTGGGGATAACTTACCGACAATCTTCTTTACCCGGTTGGTGGAGACCCCATCAGTGACCATCTGGCAGATAGTAGAAAGTTGCGCCTTCTCACTTCTTTGATAATTTGCAAATAATTGGGTCTGGAAAGAAAACTCTCTTATCTGGGGTTTGGCTAGCAATAGTTTGCCTACCCGGGTATTGAAGGAACGGGGCTTATAGCCGTTTCTATTGGCCTTTCTCTTGTTATTGTCCCTTTGGTGAGATAATACTCCCACTTGTTGATCTCTTTCTTCTTCCATCAGTTGTTGCATAATTCTCCTTACCACTTCTTTTAGAAAATCTCCATCCCTATCCAATTCTTCTTGCAAAATAGCTTGTATTGATTTATTATTTAGTTGGGTCATCTTGAATTTGTCCTCCTTTTAATATGTTTGATTATTGTCTATATTATTATGGAGGCTCTTGATGGCCCATTTCAAGTTATCTTGATTAACTTTTTTCACTTTTACAGAAATTATAGCACAGACTCATCATGGTTTACTTTAATTTTATTAACTGTGTTACTTTTAACCAATTTTACACTAATAGCCTTAGCTGAACCAGTAACTATTGAAGTCTGGTTTCATTCTGGTAAGGGAGAGGAACGAGAAGTTCTTGATGCTCAGGTAAAAGATTTTAATGCTATGCAGAATGAGGTGATAGTAAAAGCAGTTAGGCTTCCTGAAGGTTCTTACAATGAACAGGTAAGCGGTGCTGCCTTAGCAGGTGATATGCCTGATTTATTAGACTTCGATGGTCCTTATGTCTATAATTATGCCTGGGCCGGGTACTTGGTTCCTTTAGATTATTATGTATCCGATTATTTGAGAGATGACTTTTTGCCTACTATTATTGCGCAAGGTACTTATGGTGGGAAGTTATATGCTTTAGGGACTTTTGATTCCGGTTTAGCCATCTGGGGAAACAAAGCTTATTTAAAAAAGGCAGGAGTACGTATTCCTACTAGTATCAAAGATGCTTGGAATTTAGATGAATTTAACGAAGCTCTAAAAAAATTGAAAGCTCTGGATGAGGTAGAATATCCTATTGATTTTAAGATGAATTATGGCCAGGGCGAATGGTATACTTGTGGTTTTTCCCCGATTATCCAGAGTTGGGGCGCTGATTTAATTGACCGTAGCGATTTCCAATCAGCAGATGGTGTCCTTAATGGGCCAGAAGCAGTGGAAGCAATGACTTGGTTCCAAAGTTTATTCAGTAATGGATATGCTAATATTCAACCTGCTGGTGATGATGACTTTTATGGTAGAAAAACTGCTGCCCTATCTTTTGTAGGTCATTGGATGTGGGGTCCCCATAGTAAAGAATTAGGCGATAATTTAGTGCTTCTTCCTATGCCCAAATTTGGTGATAAAGCTGTTACCGGTATGGGTTCCTGGTGTTGGGGGATAACTTCTCAATCAAAGCATCCGGATGCTGCCTGGAAATTCCTTGAATATCTTATTAATTCAGAACAGATCTTACACATGACCAACGCTAATGGCGCTGTTCCTGCCCGCAAATCTGCTCTTGCTAACTCAGAATTATATGGACCAAATGGCGCACTTAGAGTTTTTACTGAACAACTGGAAGGTGGAGTTGCGGTTACAAGACCCGAAACTCCGGCTTATCCAACTATAAGTTCTGCATTTGCCGAGGCTGTACAAAATATAGTTAATGGTGCAGATGTCAAGACTGAATTAGATAAAGCCGTCCAGAAAATTGATCAAGACATTGAAGATAATCGAGGTTATCCGATTACAAATTAGATATTTTAATGTGCCTGCACTTTTTAATTAATTGAAAAGTGCAGGCACAGAACCTTTAGACTTCTAAATTTACATATAAATCCTACTTATTTGTTTGTTTATTTGTTTATATGAAAGTTAAACAAATCTGTCAATCAATTTACTCTTTTTGCTACCTTAAGGTGATAATATAAAAGAAAATACAAATATAACTTAAAATATAATTTATAAGGATTTTAAGAAAATTAGGATAATAGATTATAATTAAATGAAAAAAGTAAAAAATGAAAAAAAGGTTATATAAATAATGATAAGCGAATCTGCCATTTCAAATACAAAATCACTTAAAAAGAATGGAAGTTCATTACAAAAAAGAGAAACATTTGCTGCCTGGTCTTTTTGCGCTCTCCCCTTATTTTTTTTACTTCTTTTTCTGGTAACCCCTTTTATTATAGCCTTTATAATATCCTTTACAGACCAAAGATTAATACCCAATCCTAATTTACCTACCCAATTTATTGCCCTTCGAAACTTTTTAAGATTATTTAGTAGCACAAGCTTTCGTCAAGCATTACTTAATACTTTTGTTTTCGCAGTTGTTGTAGTCCCTTTACAAACTTTTCTTGCTCTTTTGTTAGCCGTTTTAGTTAATCAAAAACTTCGCTTTATCAATCTGTTTCGTACTATTTATTTTAGTCCGGTAGTTACTACTATGGTGGTGGTGTCTATTATTTGGTATTTTTTGTACAATCCTGGAGAAGGCTTGATTAACCAGATGATAAGTTTCATTAGTTTTGGAAAATTAGGACCCTATAATTGGCTAAACGACACTTCCTTAGCTCTTCCGGCTATTATGGTGCTATCTATCTGGCAGGGAGTAGGTTTCCAAATGGTAATTTATTTGGCTGGTCTGCAGAGCATTCCTGATGAATTATACGAAGCAGGACGAGTTGATGGAGCTAATGTCTGGCAACAGTTTAGGTATATAACTATTCCCCAATTACGTAACACCACAATTTTTGTAATTATTTCTACTACTATTTTGGCGTTCAAGTTATTTACCCAAGTTTGGGTTATGACTAAGGGAGGTCCCCAGGGAGCCGCCAAAACTATTATTGTGCTTTTATATGAGGAAGGTTTTAAAATGCTTCGCGTTGGTTATGCTTCAGGTATTGGAGTAATGTTTTTTCTAATTGTGCTGGCTGTATCATTAATACAAAGGATTTATTTAAAAGAAGAAAGGGCGGTGATATAAGGTGACAGGTGTTGATGCAGCAGTTAAAAATTCTCAAAGATTTTCATTTAAATTTCATAAAACTATTTCTAAAACACTTAATTATTTATTATTAATTATAATTGCTTTATTTTTCTTATTTCCTGTAGTTTTTATGTTCATGAGTTCTATTAAAAACAATGAGACTCAGATTATAAGAGATATGAGCAGTATATCAGCCTTTATTCCTTATGGAGAATTAGGACTTAAAAACTACTTCGACGTATTTAAACAAATGCCTTTTGGACGTTTTATGTTTAACTCAGTTTTTATTGTAGGTAGCACAGTGCTTGCTGGACTTTTATTGAATAGTATGATTGCTTATGCGCTTGCTCGGCTACGTTTTAAAGGTAGGGGGCTTATACTTTCTTTTATTATTGCTCTAATGATCATCCCTACTGAAGCAGTGGTTATACCCTTATTATTGATGGTAAATCGAATTGGCTGGTTAGATAGTTATCAGGTTCAAATTGTACCTTTTATTGTTGATGCTTTTTCTATTTTTCTTTTTTATCAATTTTTTGTTGGTTTACCTAAAAGTCTGGACGAAGCAGCAAAAATAGATGGAGCCAGTCCTTTTAAAATTTATTGGAAAATTATCGTTCCTTTATCAAAGCCAGCTTTTGCCACGGTTGCAATTTTACAATTTCTTGTTCGATGGGGTGATTTTCTCTGGCCACTTATGGTAACCCGTGGTTATGAATATCGACCATTACCTGTAGCAATTCAGCAATTCTTTAGCCAGGATCCAAAAGTATGGGGAGACATTTTTGCTTTTGCTTCAATGATCACCATTCCTTCACTAGTTATCTTCTTGTTATTTCAAAAATGGTTTATACGTTCGGTAGCATCTAGTGGTATCAAAGGATAACAATGTGTAATGTTTATAGCGGCCACATAGGAAAAACATATAATGAGTGATATATCAACTAACAATGATTTCTCAGATTTTCTTGATATCTATATTTTAAGTCTTAAAATATAAGGAGATATTTCCCCTCACACCACAAAAGAAATAAATTGAGTTAAAGTGAAAAAATGAGGCCGATTTTCTGTTACCCCTTTTTATTTTTATAATAAATACCTTAAGAAAAGATAGACTGAAGAAAGAATAATAGATATTAACATAATTGGAAAACCGATTCTAAAAAAATCTTTGAAGGTTACTACCCAACCCTGTCTTTTTAATATGTTTACTCCTACCAGGTTAGCAGCTGCTGCAATAAAGGTTCCGTTTCCTCCCAGGCAAGCACCCAAAGATAAAGCCCACCAGATAGGGCTAAGGTTAAAGGCAGTTACTTTCCCTATAGTATGAATTACCGGGACCATAGAGATGGTGTAGGAGATATTATTAATGAAAGAACAGGAAATTCCTGAACCCCATAAAACTGCCATAGTAATAAGGGTGAGGTTTCCTCTGGTTAAGGTAATAATCTTGTTACTCAGCCATTGAATAGCTCCCACTTTTTCTACCCCTGCTACCACAATGAATAACCCGATAAAAAAGAAGAGAGTAGACCACTCTACTTCTAAAAAAGTTTCCGCTGGGTCTATATTGCTGACCAAAAGTAAAAGAGTTGCTCCTGCTAAAGCAACTGTTGCCGCTTCCAAGCCTAAATTATGGTGAAAGACAAAGACAAATATGGTTAAGAAAAAGACGATTAGAGATTTTTTTAATAATAAGGGATCTTCAATAGCCTTCTTTTCATCAAACTTTTCCACTTTTGCCCAACCCTCTTCAATGTTTTGGGTCATCTCTTTTTTGTAAAATAGACTGATAAAAAAAGGCAAGATAATTAAGAGAATCAGGGCGAAAGGAGCAAGATTTATAATAAAATCCATAAAAGATAGATGAGCAGCACTCCCGATAATTATATTTGGAGGGTCTCCGATAAGAGTTGCTGTTCCGCCTATATTAGAAGCAAATATTTCTGAAAGCACCATAGGGGCAGGAGATATTTCTAAGTTTTCACAGATAGCCAGAGTTATGGGGACAATTAGTATTATAGTAGTGACATTATCTAAAACCGAAGACAGGATACCGGTGATAATACTCAGAAAAAACAAGAGAGAAAAAACATTTCCTCGGGACAGTTTAGAAATTTTTATTGCCAGATATTGGAATAAGCCAGTTCTTTTGATTATAGAGATCATAACCATCATTCCGGTCAACAGGCCAATAGTGTTAAAATCTATAGCTGAAAAAGCCTCATGTTGATTAAGTATTTTTAATATTATAAGAAGAAGAGCTCCAGCTAAAGCAATCACTGTGCGATTAATTTTTTCCAGGCTTACAAATATAAGAGTAGTAATAAATATTATTAAGGCTATAAACGTTTGATTCATTAATTATATCCCTTTCTTATCCTCATCTAATCTTCTTCCATAACATTTTTACATAAGCAGGAAGGTGTCAATATCCCCACTAATTTCCCCGCCCTTACCACAGGGACTATTCTCAGATGTTTTCTAAACAACAAATCGGCTGCCTCGGTCCTACTGGTATCCTCTTCTACCGAATAGACTGTAGTAGTCATAAATTCTTTTACTGGTAGATGGGCAATCTTTTTAGCTTGTTTGGAGAATTGATCGAAATCAGGAATAAAAGACGGATTTCGTAATTCTTTGTAATATCCTGGTAAACAGGCTTTAGTAATGTCGCTTTCCGTAATTATTCCGATAACATTCTGTTCATTATCAACAACCGGTAACCCCGCCATACGTTGTCGGCTCATAATCTTAACTACCTCTTTTACCGGTGTATCGGCAGATACGGAAGTTAGGTCTGGTATCATAACTTCTTTTATTTTCAAGACTATACCCTCCTTAATCAAAATCTTTTTTAATTATATTCCTTTTTGTTTTTTTAGCAAGCCAAATTAGTCGTTAGTCGTTGCTATTTAGTAGTTAGTGAAGAAAAGATAAAGAAGGTTACAATTTAGTTTAGTTTGCCAGTTACCCAGTTACCCAGTTTACCAGTTGAAGAAAATACAAAGAATGAAACAGTATATAAGTACATAATGAAGAAAAAGGAGAAAGAAGAATAAAGATAAGATCGTGAGGTACAAGTAGGGGCAGACCTTGTGTCTACCCGAAATAAGTAATGTGAATCTTAGTTTCTGTAACGCGATACTCGATACATAATAAGCGATACGAATTACCATTCACTAACGGATTACAACAAAGTGTTTTAATAAAAAAATTTTTGTTTATTTTTGATAAAAAAAGAGGATTTTTGAAAAATTTGTAGAATTAATCATATATATAAAGTAATATACACCTGAATTTAAACTTAAATAAAGGTAGGTAAAAAAGTGAAGGCTCTTTTGTTTGGTGAAATTCTCTGGGATATCATAAATGGTAAACCTTATATTGGTGGTGCCCCTTTTAATCTTGCTGCTCATCTGGCAAAAATGGGACTTGAATCAACACTCGTTTCTTCTGTGGGCAAAGATGCCCTGGGCAGAAAAGCCCTAAAAGAAGCAAAAAAAAGAGGTATTAATTCTTCCTTTATCACGGTCCATCCCAATTTACCCACCGGGATTGTAGAGGTAAATCTGGATGAAAGAGATCATCCTACTTATCTAATAAAAGAAGATGTTGCCTGGGATAATATTGTTTTAGATCAAGATTTAATAGGTAACTTAACGAAAACCAAATGGGATATATTATGTTTTGGGACCCTTGCCCAACGAACAAAAGAAAATCGAGAACTACTCAGTCAAATTATCTCCTGGGCACATCCCCATCATATATTTTACGATGTAAATTTACGGCAGAATTATTATAAAAAGGAATGGATTGAAAAATCCTTATGTCAGAGCTCAATAGTAAAACTGAATGACAGAGAGGCTCTTGTTGTGTCTGAGCTCCTCTTTGGTGAGATATTAAAACAAGAAAACTTTATTCAGCGTATTTGGCAGGAGTATGACCTTTCCATTGTCTGTATTACTCATGGAAAGAATGGCTCATCTGTTTATCATAATAGTAAGTTGGAAAAGGTAGCAGGTATAAATGGACCCGTAGCCGATACCGTAGGAGGTGGAGATAGCTATAGTGCAGGTTTTCTGTTTTCTTATTTATGTGGGACCAGCATATATGAGGCGGCGGAGTTCGCGGAAATAATAGGTAATTTTGTAGTTTCCCAATCCGGCGCAGTACCCAAATATCCCAAATGGCTGGGAAAAGAGATAGAAAATTTAAAATATAAAATAAAAAAATGACAGGAGAAATGACAGAGAACTGTCCCCTGTCACAAAAAAGGAGGTTAAAGTTATGAAATTAGAAAGTCCTGAATTTGAAAATAATGGATTTATTCCAGAAAAATTTACCTGTGATGGTGAAGACATTAATCCTGGCTTAATCATTGAAGATATACCGGAAGGGACCAAGAGATTAGCCTTGATCGTTGAGGACCCTGATGCCCCTATGGGAACCTGGGTACATTGGATAGTCTTTAATATCCATGTTACCGATATCATCGAGGAAGATTCGGTTCCCGGAACACAAGGTACCAATGATTTTAGAAAACTGGAATATGGAGGACCGTGCCCACCCTCTGGTACTCACCGCTATTTCTTTAAATTATATGCCCTTGATGAAAAGTTACATTTGGAAGAGGGTTGTAAAAAGAAGGAATTAGAAGAAGCTATGGAGGGGCATATATTAGCTACAGCAGAGTTAGTTGGTTTATACGGGAGGAAAAAATAAAATATAAGACTGGGAAGACCAAAAAGGTACCTGGCTATGGGAATTAGAGGTAGAATACTAGCAAAAGCAGGAAATATTTTATACCCTTACTATTGAGAATCCTAGAGATATGTAAGTAGAAGGATTGTATAGAGAAATGATGGCACAATTAAATTTATGTTTAGTTTAAGGGGAATTTATAGTTTTAATAAAAAATATAAGGAGGAATCAAATGTTAAGATTATATAGGAAAACGTTAACAAGGATTTTAATAATATCCTTAATATTATCCCTTAGTAGTACTTATGTAGCTGGGATGAGCGTACAAGAAGTGATCAATAATATGCAAAACAACTATGAAAAGCAGATGAAAGGGATTAATGATTATACTGTAATTCAAAAGAGCACTGGAGGGGTAACTGCCTTAACTGGAGAGACTACTACTTATTATAAGAAATCAGAAATTAAGGGAGAAATCATCTATAAAACTCGAATTGAGTCAGAAGTAATGGGGATGACTATGGTTTTGATTTATGATGGAAATTATAGTTGGTCAAAAAACCCGATGACCGGGCAGATTGAGAAAAAAATATCTGAATATAATCCTGGACAAATGTGGAAAAACATAGATCTTGCCAAAAGCAGGTATTTGGGAGAAGAAGAAATTGATGGAGAGAAAACTTATATCTTACAGATTGATAACGCTCTTCAAGTAATGGGAACCCAACAAGCTATGTTTTTACAAGGGGGACAATCGGAAGAATCTGCTGAATCTTGGGGAAAGTTATGGATTAGCAGTAAGACATGGATGCCTGTTCGGATGCTAATGGTAATGAAAGGAAAATCAGAGGGTCCGACAGGTGAAATTGCTATGGATATAAAAATGACTACAGATTTAAAAGACTATCGGCAGGTGGGTACCATGCTTCATCCCTATCAGTTGGTTACGAGTATGACAATGGAAATAGATACTACCGGCTTAAGCGAAGAAGAAAAGAAGGAACAAGAACAAGCAACGAAAATGATGCAGGCAATGATGTCGGAAATGGGGTCTTTTACCATCGAAACTATTGATATAAAAATAAATACTGGTCTTTCTGATGATCTTTTTGATGGATCCAAATTGAATTAGTAAATGCAGAGATAGAAGCTACCAATTTCCTTAGAAGGGTATTTATAAAAAAGAAGCACAAATATTTTAAGAAGAGTTAACTGAGATAGCCATGGTTTATAGATAAAATGTTTAGGAGGAATAGTTTGTGGCTTTAAAAGAGAAACAGATAGAAACAATAGAACTGTTGGCAGAACACGAGAAAATAATTAGTTGCCTATATAAAGAATATGCCCGGAAATTTCCGGAGCAGAAAGATTTTTGGTTAAAAATAGCAGGCGAGGAAATAGAACATTCGGATTGGATATATGAGCTTAAATCTAAAATAAAAGAAGAGTCATTATATTTTAAAGAAAGGAGATTTAAAACAGAAGCGATAAAAACATCTGTCGAATATATAAAAAAACAAATAACCAAAGCGCAAAATGAGAAAATGTCCATTAAAAATGCTTTATCAGTGGCTCGGGATCTGGAAAGTGGATTAATAGAGAAGAAGTTTTTCGAAGTCTTTGAACCTGATTGTCGGGAAATAAAACAGGTTTTACTTGATCTGGCCACTGCTACCAGAGAACATTATAATAGGATAGAGAAAGCCTGGAATAACAAAAAAAATTCTTAATTATAAAATAATTATACCCTAAAGAGCAAACAAGATGGTAAGGTAGGGGCACGATTCATCGTGCCCCTCTAGGAGAAATTAAACAATAATAGGGTGAGGGCACAATTTATTGTGCCACTACAACATAATTATAACCAAAAAGTCATAATTTGTTATAAAATTATCTGCAACGTACCACATACACAACCTGGGGAAAATACTTTTGGCTTTTTGGGAAATAACCATATAATAATTGTTTGTATTAATAAAACTTTTTAAGATAATTAAATATATATAAAATTATATAATTTTAAAGGTAATTATATGAAGATTGATAAGTTTTGGGAAGAGAAAGAAAGAGAGATTAAAGAGAAAATAATACATAAATGTTTGACAGAATATCTGAGTGGATACAAAAACTTTCCTGGACCATTGTGGGGCATATTCTTTTTCACTAAACAAGCAATTTATTTTCAAACTTTTCCTAAAAAAAGCTGGCTATCATCTATCTGGCAAACAAAGAAAGAGGATTTGGGAGAGTCATATTTTAATTTTTGTATTTCCTGGGATGAAATTACAAAAATTACTTTTCCTGAAAAGAAGTCAAAAATAAAAAAGTTCTTCTCTCGATCAGGTAGTGTGGTAGTAGTAGATTATATCAGCAAAAATGAAAGATTGAGTATAAATTTGTTATTTAATAATGATAATGATATCGATATATTGAAAGAAAGTTCCGCCTCTTTGCGTATAAATAAGTGAATGACAAAAAAATTGTCAATAAACCAAAATTTTGAGGAGGAACGAATAGAATGAAAAGTTCAAGAAATTTAAAAGTTGGAGTAACCCTACTGGTCATAGCACTGGCAGTAGGAGTTTTTGCCCTCGTTGTTTGGGCAGACGGTAATGGAACATATGGAATGAGAGGGAACTCCAAGGGAAATATTGAAAACGCCGGATATGGAATGCAAAACAAAGGGGTTTCTAACCAGATGCAAAACCAGGATTGTGAAGGGTGTGAAGGCTGTGTAGAAGGCCAGGGGAATGGAATGGATCGAAAAGTAAGTGCACCTGATGACGATATAGACGGTATCCCTAACGGGCAAGATTCAGATTATATACGACATAATTGTGATGAAGAATGTGATGGGACCTGTGACAGTGAAACTAAAGGTAAAGGGATAGGAAGAAATTCTTCTAATGATATTTCTGGATTACAGGTTCATATAAGCGGAATGGAAATGAAGACTATGACCATTGCAGATATTGCTGCTCTTTGGGGGATAGATGCTGGTGAATTGTTAGATGGAATTAAGAGTGAATTTGAACTTAATCAGGACTATAATATAGGCAGTACCATAGATGATTTAAGGGGGGAATATAGATTTTTTCCTTATCAGTTAATGGAGATTGCCCAGAAAATCAAAGTTACAGCATCAATCGAGTAAAATCTTAACTATCAAAATAAATTAGATAAATTTGATCAATAGAAGATAACTCCCTTACTGATAAGAGTAAGGGAGTTATTTTTTAATAGGAAATTTTTAAAAATAAATTTGACAATATGATACAATAATAGTATCATTATAAAAAATAAAGAATAAATTTTTTACAACGGAAGAATTATTATCAAGATAAAAAGGTTAAGGGGAAATTGATAAGTGAAACTGATTACCAGAAATACCGATTACGCCATAAGGGCACTCTGCTGTATAGCTGAACAGAAAGAAGACATAGTTTCAGTTGATCATATAGTTCAATGTTTAGAAATACCCCGATCATTTTTAAGGAAAATATTACAGATATTAAATAAAGAAAGGATGCTTAATTCCTGTAAGGGTAGGGGTGGAGGATTTGCTTTAGCTCTTCCTCCAGAAAAAATATCCCTGATAGATTTAATGAGGATTTTTCAGGGACCGATAAAACTAAATGAATGTAAATTTAAAAAAGACGACTGTCCTTATGTAAGTGATTGTCTCTTAAAGAAAAAGATAGACGAAATAGAGAAAGAGGTTATCGCAAAATTAAAAGCCATAACCATAGAGTCTATAATAAAAAGGAGGTAAAGGATATGACGAAGAAGTTAGAAGTTTATAAATGCGAGATTTGCGGAAATATTGTTGAGGTATTACACCAGGGAAAAGGAGCCTTGGTCTGCTGCGGGCAGGAAATGAAGCTGATGGAAGTACAGACTGCTGATCAAGCTACCGAAAAACACGTACCGGTAATGGAGAAGATTCCTTCCGGAATCAAGGCAGTAGTTGGCTCAACCCTGCATCCTATGGAAGAAAAACATTATATTGAGTGGATTGAAGTTGTTACCGAAAAAGGTGCTTCCCGAAAATTTTTAATGCCGGGTGACAAGCCGGAATCTCAATTTAAAGATGTAGAAGGATTGGAAAAGATTAGAGAATACTGTAGTGTTCATGGATTATGGGAACATAAAGAAAGGGGATAAATAAAATGGATTTAAAAGCACTTCACAATATCAGTTACGGAGTATACATAATCAGTTCCAAAAAAGAAGACCGCATAAACGGGCAGATTGCTAACACAATCTTTCAGACAACTTCCGAGCCGGCTACCCTTGCAGTTTGTATTAATAAAGAAAATTTAACCCATGAGTTTATTAACGAAAGTAAAGTCTTTTCCGTTTCGGTATTAGAACAAGAAACCGATATGAAATTTATCGGAAGGTTCGGTTTTAAATCCGGTAGAGATGAAGATAAGTTTAAGGGAGTAAATTATAAGATTGGAGTAACCGGTTCGCCCATAATTATGGAAAATACTTTAGCTTTTATAGAAGCGGAAGTAATTGCGGAAATGGATGTGGGTACCCATACAATATTTTTAGGGAAAGTTGTTCAGGCTGAGAACATTAAAAAGGCAAAGCCTTTGACTTATGATTATTACCATCAGATTAAAAAAGGTGTCTCCCCCAAGACCGCGCCCACTTATATCCCGGAAGAGAAAAAATCGGTGGAAAAAATAAATATAGAAAAAAAAGGAAAGGAGTCAGGAAAAATGGTTAAGTATAAATGTACTGTTTGTGGGTATATTTATGAACCCAAAAAAGGCGATCCTGAATCAGGGGTAAATCCAGGAACTCCCTTTGAAGACCTGCCCGATGATTGGGTATGCCCGGTATGTGGTGTTGGAAAAGATGATTTCGAAGAGGTGAGTTAGGGATGGCTGTAAAAAAAATAAAAAAAGATATTCATTGGGTAGGGGCAATCGATTGGGATAGAAGGTTATTTGATGAGCTTATTCCCCTCCCCGAGGGCACCAGCTATAATGCTTACCTGATAAAAGGTCAAAAGAAGACGGCTTTAATCGATACAGTTGACCCGACCAAAGAAGATGATCTATTGGATAATTTGGACGATTTAGAGATAGAGCAGTTGGACTATATTGTGGCGAACCATGCAGAACAGGACCATTCCGGGGCTATTCCTCTGATGTTAGAATTATATTCGGAAGCAAAAGTGGTCACCAACGAAAAATGCAAGAGAATGCTAATGGAACATCTTCTTGTAGCGGAAGATAGGATTATGACCGTAAAGGATAATGATACTCTCTCTTTAGGAGGAAAAACCCTCAGGTTTATATTTGCTCCCTGGGCGCATTGGCCGGAAACTATGCTAACTTATTTAGAAGAAGACAAGATTTTGTTCAGCTGTGACCTGTTCGGGGCACATCTTGCCGAGAGTAATTTATGGGTGGATGATGAGTCTAAAGTTTACTTTGCCGCCAAACGTTATTATGCGGAGATTATGATGCCCTTCCGCAGTAATATTAAAAAACATTTGGAGAGACTGAAAGAATTGGAGATTAAAACCATTGCCCCCAGTCATGGCCAGATCTATTCTCATCCGGAATTTATTCTGTCGGCTTACAGAGAATGGATTTCCGATGAGGTGGAGAATGTAGTAATCATTCCTTATGTTTCCATGCATGGTAGTGTCGAGGAAATGGTGTATATCTTAGCTGAAGAATTAATGAGAAAGGGGATAACTGTAAAACCCTTTAATCTTTCCAAGACCGATATAGGTGCATTAGCTATAGCTTTAGTGGATGCTGCCACCATCGTAATTGCCTCACCTACGGTTTTAACCGGCGCACATCCCCAGGTAGTTTCAGTAGTCTATCTGGCCAATGCGTTAAGGCCAAAGTTAAGATATGCCTCGGTTATCGGTTCTTACGGATGGGGAGGAAAGATGCTGGAAGATATTAGCGCGATGGTTGGCAATTTAAAAGTAGAGATTCTTTCACCGGTGATAGCTAAGGGATACCCCAAAGAAGAAGATTATAATTCTTTAATAAAATTAGCCGAGAGAATAGCAGAAAAACATAAAGATTTATAAGTGTTTATAGCTCAAAAAATAAAAAAATAGTAATTAATATAGAGGCACGATGTATCGTGCCCACAAGAGAAATTAGTTAATAATATGGTGAGGGCACAGTTCATTGTGCTCCTACAACATAATTATAACTTTTTAAGAAATAACCATAAGTAAGTAGGTTTAAAACTATATTTTAAATAAACATTTTAGGAGGACGAAAAATGAAAGATTTAAAAGGAACAAAGACTGAAAAAAATTTAATGGAAGCTTTTGCCGGGGAATCCCAGGCAAGAAACAAATATACTTATTTTGCTTCTGTTGCCAAAAAAGAAGGATATGAACAGATTGCTTCATTTTTTTTAGAAACAGCTGAAAATGAAAAGGAACATGCCAAACTTTCTTTTAAAAAATTAGCAGGAATCGGAAGCACTATTGATAATCTAAAGGCCGCAGCAGCCGGTGAAAATTTCGAATGGACGGAAATGTATCCTCGCATGGCTAAAGAAGCCAGAGAAGAAGGGTTTGAAGAGATTGCTAAGATATTTGAGGGGATTGCTGAAATTGAAAAGAGGCACGAAGAACGTTATCGAAAACTACTAAAAAATATAGAAGAGGATAAAGTATTTAAAAAAGAAGAAAAGACTGTCTGGAAATGCCGAAATTGCGGTAATATCTATGAAGGGGCTGAGGCACCCGAAGTCTGCCCGGTATGCAAGCACCCCCGAGCTTATTATGAAGTAAAAGTTGAAAATTATTAAAAAATGCGCCAGTGGATGGTTCTCTGGTGCATTTTGAAAAATAGAAAGGAGATTTTTATGTTAAGTGGAAAAATGGTAAAAAGCATAAATCACCAGATAAATAGAGAGTATTATTCTGCTTACCTATATCTTTCCATGGCCTCCTATGCTGCCGCGGAGGGTTTAAACGGATTTGCCAACTGGTTCACAGTTCAAATGCAGGAAGAAATGTTTCATGCCGAGAAAATGTATAATTACGTGAATCAACAGGGAGGTAGGGTATTGCTGGAAGCTATTGAACAACCTCCGACAAATTTTTCTTCTATGCTTGATCTGTTTGAAAAGACCCTGGAACACGAAAAAGGGGTAACCGCTATGATTAATAACTTGGTTAAACTGGCGCGGGAAGAGAATGATTATGCTACCGAATCTTTCCTGCATTGGTATGTGATTGAACAGGTTGAGGAAGAAGCAAACCCTGCTGAGATTATCCAAAAATTAAAATTTATCGGGGAAGATGGCAGAGGGCTTTTGATGTTGGATAAAGATTTAGCTGCCCGCGTATTTACTGTTCCTGTGTCAACAGAACAGTAGACGGTTATAATCGATGGATTTATCACAAAAAGTTGTAAAATAAAAAGCATGATTACAATAGAAAGTAGACAGGAGATGATAAGATGAGTGAGAAAGTAAATGTAGGAGCTCAATTAGGAAAATTAGGAAAGGAAATACCGGGAGTAATGGGTAGTTTTAGAAAATTTAGTGCAGAAGTTTTAAAAGATGGTGCTCTCGGTACCAAGACCAAAGAATTAATAGCAGTAGCTCTGGCAGTCGGTCTAACCTGTGAATACTGTATCCGTTTTCATGTGCCAAAAGCAGTAGAAGCCGGAGCGAGCAGAGCAGAGATTTTAGAAGCTGCCGGTGTTTCTGTGATGATGGCCGGTGGACCAGCCGCAACTTACGCCGCAGCGGTTCTTCTTGAAGTACTGGATGAGGTAGGCGCAAAATAAAGTTAGTAATTATATAGGAGTAATTCTAAAGTATGGGCTTTGCGATTTATTGTTTATGTTTAAAACCTGACAATATCTGGCGAAGCCCAAACTACTATAATATCTGAGATTCCTCCATCCTCTTTTCTCTTTTTTGCAAGTTAGAAATAATTTTCTAATTCATATGGAGATATGTTAGATTATTTGTCATTTCATTTCTTTTTTGGTAAAGTATATTTATAATAATTTGAAATGCACCGAAGATATTATATATGACATAGCGATTAATACAATTAAATAGTTACTATTTCTTTTTTATTATATTTGAGCATCGGAATTTCAAAAATTCCGATGCTCTTACAGGGATACTTTTTAAAAAAAATAGATTCTAACAAGATTGTCAGGAAAAGTTTTATATAAAACCGAAATGGAGTAAAAAAAGAAATGGAGGGGTTTCAGGGGAGTTCGCTCCCCTGACAATCTTGACATTATATTATTAATTTATGTTAATTAAATTTATTATTTCCTATTACAAAAAAGCTCCTCTTAAGATGTTGTTTGGATTTCTTATGCTGGTAGCAGTGGATATTGCCCAGCTTGTCTCTCCCCGTATAGTCCAACGAGCGATAGATTATATTATTACTACTTACACTACTGCTGGGAATAATTATTCTTATCTTGGGAAGTTTACTCTCTTAATCTTTGCCCTGGCGATAGCCATCGGAATTTTTAGATTTTTCTGGAGAATGATTATTATAGGGATGTCCCATTTTATCGAAATGGATTTTAAGAACAGACTGTTTAAACATCTGCTTTTACTCTCCAATTCTTTTTTCACCAGGACAAAGATTGGGGATATTATGGCACATATGACCAATGATATGTCGGCAGTAAGAAGGGCCTGTTCCTTTGGGGTTATTGCTGGTTTTGATGCCGTCTTTCTTTTTTCGGCTACTCTTATATTTATGTTAACTCTTAATACAAAACTTACTCTTTATGCCTTGATTCCTCTCCCTATCATTTCACTTATATCCTTGTTCTTTGTAAGACTGTTATTCAGGAAATTTAAAAGTGTACAGGAAACATTTTCTCTATTAACTGAAAAAGTCCGTGAAATGATATCTGGAATAAAGATTATTCAAGCATTTCAACAAGAAGAGCCAGAATCTAAAAATTTTGATAAATTAAGCCAGGAATATTTGAAGAAAAATATTTCTCTTATAAAAATTTGGGGGACTATGTTCCCCTTGATAGCCTTGTTTGCCGAGATCGGAATCGCAATAATTCTCTGGGTAGGAGGTCAACAGGTTATCCTTAATGAGCTCACTACTGGTGAATTAGTTGCCTTCTTTTCTTATATGGGGATTATTGTCTGGCCTATGATGGCAGTTGGAATGGTGACTAATGTATACCAGCGAGGAAACGCTTCTTATAAACGAATACTGGAACTATTTAAAGAAAAACCGGTTATTTATGATTCTCCTCGTGCAGAGTATCATCCCTTAAAAGGTAACATAAAGCTGGAGAATATCTACTTTTCTTATGGGGAACAGACTGTTCTGGAGAATATAAACATAGATATAAAGGAGGGGCAGTATATAGGGATATGTGGAAGAATAGGTTCCGGGAAAAGCATAATAGCCAGATTAATTTTAAGAATCGTCGAACCTCAAAAAGGGGAAATCTTTTATGATTCTATAAATTATAAAAAGGTAAAGATAGCAGCAGTAAGGGATAGTATAGGATATGTCCCTCAGGATTCTTTTCTTTTTTCAGATACTATAGAAGATAATGTCAGATTTGGTAAACCCGATGCCATTTTAGAAGAGATAATAGAGGCTTGCAGAGTTGCTTCTATACATAAGAATATAATGGAATTAAAAGATAAGTATAAAACAGTAGTGGGTGAGAAGGGGGTAACTCTATCCGGTGGTCAAAAACAGAGGTTGTGTATTGCCCGGGCGATTATCAGAAGACCCCAAATACTTGTTCTCGATGATGCCCTGAGTGCGGTTGATACTAATACCGAAAAAGAGATTCTTCGTAATTTAGAAAACTATTCAAAGGGTATTACTACCATTGTAATATCACACCGCATATCTTCCTTTATAAAGGCAGATAATATATTTGTTCTAGATGGGGGGAGGATTGAAAACAGTGGCACCCATCGAGAGCTGATTAAGAAATCTGATATATATAAAAGTATGTATAAAATTCAAAAATTGGAAGAATAAAGATGAAAGAAGAAAAATTATACTCTGGTCTGGATAGAAAAATATTTTCTAAATTATGGCAATATGGAAGACCATATGGAGGGAAGATTCTGGTCATATTCATTCTTATTCTGGCTATAAGCGGTATACAAATTGTCCTTCCCTTAATAACTAAAAATGTGGTGGATAATTATATTGAGAGGAGTTATCTAAAATTAGTCTTCAATGACCGGTCGATTGAGATTACTGATAGATACAAAGCTTATCGAGTTATGTCTGATAATATTATTTTTCTACCTTCAAACTTACTGAATAAAGAAGAATATCTGGAATTGCAGAGAGATTCACTTATCTTGCCAGAAAAGTATTTAATAATTAAAGGCCGAGATAATTTGGATGAGTTAGAGCAATTTCAACTTAATATCATTAAGACAGATAAGGGCAATTTTATCCCTTACTCAGAAATGCAGAAAATTCCTTCAGATAAAATTAAAACTTTAAGATATGATGATTTGAAGATGGTAAAACTATTTGCCCTCTTATATGTGGGGCTTCTTCTGATATCTTTTGTTTTCAATTATCTCCAGGTAGTTATGATGGCTGTAGTCAGTGAAAGAGTGATGTATGATTTAAGGAGTAATCTGATGAGACATTTAATGTCTCTTTCTTTGAACTTTTTTAATAATAATCCTATCGGAAGATTAGTAACCAGGGTTACTAACGATGTGGATGCCTTGAGGGAAATGTTTACCGATGTATTTGTTTATTCTGCTAAAGATTTCATTATGGTGATTGGTATACTCATTGTAATATTCAGGTTATCACCTCAGTTGAGTTTAATAATTTTCGTTCTTTTACCTATACTTGTTGTTATTCTCTATCTTTTTCAGAAATATGCCCGAGAGGCCTATGGGAAAGTAAGAATTGCCCTGGCTAAAGTGAATAGTTTTTTATCAGAAGCAATAGCAGGGGTTTTGCTTATCCAGACCTTTAATCAAGAAGGCAGATCAGAGGATGAATTTAATAAAATTGGCAAGAATTATTACAATGCCAATATGCATCAATTGTTGATATTTGCCATATTCCGGCCCTTAATTGATATTTTGTCTTATTTTACCCTGGGAACAATAATATATTTTGGAGGGAAAGGAGTGCTGATAGGAGAAGTTTCCCTGGGTGTGCTTATTGCCTTTATATCCTATATCCATATGTTTTTTAGACCCATATTTGATTTTTCCGAAAGATATAATATATTACAATCAGCAATGGCTTCAGCGGAACGAATATTTTTGCTTTTTGAGGAGGACGACAAAATACGTTCTCCCAGGAGTCCTAAATATCCCGGAAAAATAGAAGGAAGAGTAGAGTTCAGAAATGTATCTTTTGAGTATAAAGAAGGTGAAAAAGTTATTGATAACGTGTCTTTTGTGGTAGAACCCAATGAATCAGTGGCTTTTGTAGGGGCAACTGGAGCAGGGAAGACGACATTAATAAATCTTCTTTTGAGATTTTATGACCCTACTGACGGGGAAATTTTAATTGACGGAATTAACATAAAAGATATGGATTTAAAGTTTTTGAGAAACTATTTTGGGTTAGTTCTGCAAGATGTTTTTATGTTTTCTGGAGATATCAAATATAATATTATACTCAATAATGAGATAGAGGAGAATAAGGTGATTGAGTATGCAAAATATGTTAATGCTCATAATTTTATCAGTAGATTGAAGAAGAAGTATAAGAATGTTATCTCTGAAGGCGGGTCAAATCTTTCTACTGGCCAGAGGCAACTCATTGCATTTGCTCGAGCACTAGCTAAAGAACCTAGAATACTCATTCTTGATGAGGCCACCAGCAGTATAGACAGTGAAACTGAATATCTTATTCAGGATGCCATAAAAAAGATTATGAAAGACAGGAGCAGTATTGCCATCGCCCATCGCTTGTCTACCATTCAAGGTGCTGATAGAATATATGTTATGCGTAAAGGTAAAATTGTAGAAATGGGAAATCATTCTCAATTACTCTCAAAACGAGGCTATTACAATGAGTTGTATAAATACCAATACCTAAAAACATAAATAAACCCTTTTTAGGGCGGATGATTCGCCCCTTCTCTCTTTTCACCCCTACTTAAATTTTCCTCTTCAAGGAGGAGGTTTAAGGGGGTGTTAACTCAAAATAAATAAGGAGAGTGATAATATGCAAATGATGTTTATTTCCGGGCTAATTGGATTCGGTATAGCAGTGGTAATATTTATTTTATTTTGGATTTTTAAATTAAAATACAGTGCACCAGGAAGAGAAATTAGAATACATGCATCACTTGAAGATCTTCGTTCAGTGGGAGAATTAGTGGTATTTAAAGTTATTACTAAGGAGATTGTTACTACTTCGAAGCATTGGTTGGGAGAAAAAGGGAAAAAATATTTTCAATGGTTAGTTTCGACTAAAAAGATGGCAATGATTTTCGAATTCGATATAGATTTTAGATATGATCTTCGTAGTCCAGATTTTATTATTGAGGAACAAGGAGAAAAGAAGTATCGTTTAAAAATGCCTCAATGCTTTTATGAAGTTCATATCAGAGATATAAGTTTTTATGATGAACAGAATGCGAAATTTCTTCCCTGGCTGCTACCTGATCTCTTAAATCGAGCTTTTGGTTCAGGGTTCAATGAAGAGGATAAAAATTTACTTATCGAAGAGGCAAAATGTCAGGCAACTCAGATGGCGGATAATTTAGTCAGAAAAATGCGTTCAGAAGTACAGAATTCTGCTCGCCAAACTCTGGAAGCTTTAAGTAAAAATTTTGGAGCAGAAAAAGTTTTAATTGACTTTACCGATTCAAAACTTATCCAATCTAAAGTCAGTTCTATCCTTTTAGAAGAAAAGACTAAAAAATAGTTTTTTAAAACTTCATCCTTGGCTAAACTAATTATTTAATTGATAAAAATATTGTTTTTCAGAAAGACTAACAAAATTATTGAGATATTTAAAGGAGCAAATATGTTTAAAACTGTAAACTCTGTTTGTCCTAAGGATTGTTTCGGTTCCTGCTCGCTGGAAGTAGAGGTTGAAAAAGGAAAGATAATAAAAGTTAGGGGGAACCATAATAGTCCAGTAAATCAGGGTAGGATATGTATTAAAGGAAAGAACTATTCCAATATGGTATATAGCCCGGAAAGATTATTATATCCGTTGCAGAGGATTGGCAAGAGAGTGGAAGGTGAATTTAAAAGGATTAGCTGGGAACAGGCTTTAGATATAATTTATGAAAATCTAAAGAATTTGAGATGGCAGTATGGCTCGGAGTCGATTTTATATTATCAGAGATTTGCTAATTTGGGTGTAGTGAAAAATTGTGCTTACAGTTTCTGGTATCAGTTTGGTGGTTTCACTTCCACTTATGGTGGTTTGTGCGACTCCGCCGCTCAGGAAGCGATTAGTTTAACTTATGGAGAAGTAAAACATAATAAAATTTCTGATTTAGAAAACTCAAAATTGATAATATTATGGGGCTCAAATCCCGCCTATACCAATATCCACCTAATGCATTATATAAGCAAAGCGGTGGATAAGGGAGCAAAATTAATAATTATTGATATTAGGGAAAATGAGTCAGGAAGCAAAAGTAATTTATATTTATACCCTCGACCAGGAACAGATGGTTGTCTTGCTCTAGGGATAGCCAATCAACTTATCGAGAATAATATGATAGATGAAAATTTTATTGACCAACATACTTTTGGCTTTACTGAGTTTAAGGAATTGGTAAAAAATTACCCTTTAGATAAAGTTTCTGGTATCACAAAAATTCCTATATCTAAAATTAAAAGTATAATTAATTATATAAAGGAAAGCCCTGGGTATGCCCTTATCTGTGGGATGGGAGTTCAAAGATATACTAATGCAGGGCAGACGGTAAGGGCTATTTCTCTTCTACCGGCATTAACTGGAAGCATTGGGAAAAAAGGTTGTGGATTTTACTTTAGTGATAAACAGGCACCTGAGTTAAATTGGCCCTTTTTCCCAGAAAAACCAGAGAGAATCCGTAATTCTATAGCGGTAGCCAAATTGGCTAGCGGAATAGAGAATCAAATTAACCCACCGGTAAAAGCAATGTGGATTGAGCAAGCGAATCCTATGACCAGTAATCCGGATATTAATCGGTTAGCTGAGACGATGAATAAATTAGATTTAATAGTGGTTGTTGATCTTTTTTTAACCGATACCGCCAGAATAGCTGATATTGTCTTACCAGCGGCATCGATGTATGAGTATTATGACCTTATTAGCGGATATGGTCATTCTTACATTCAACTTCAACAAAGAGTGATTAACCCTCCTGGTGAATGTAAGCACGAAAGTGAAATATATAGACTTTTGGGTAAAAAATTTGGATTTAGTTTAGATTATTTACCAGAAAATAATTTAGATACTATAGAAAAAATAATCAGCAGCTCTAATTTAAATACCAACATCGAAGAATTAATAGAAAAACCCTATCTTCACTCCAGCTATCAAGAAATAGCATTTAATGATTTAAAATTTAATACTTCTACTGGTAAGATAGAATTTTACTCTCAACAGATGAAAGATCGATGGGGACTAAATCCTTTACCTTTTTATTATGAACCAATAGAAAATAAATATTCTTCCCCCGAGCTTTATGCAAAATATCCTTTAACTCTTATAAGCGCTCATTCCTTAAATAAAATGAATTCTCAATTTTCAAACAGAGAGATTTTCCAAGAAGAGCCGCTTATCTGGATTAATCCTGAAGATGCAGGAAATAGGGGAATTAATGATGGCGACAAGGTAGAAGTATATAACGACAGAGGTAGCTTAATTTTAAAGTCTATACTTACTGAAAAAATGCCTCCTGGAATTGTGCATATCTATTTTGGCTGGTGGGATGGAGTCCACCAGGTCAACCTTAATAAACTCACCGGAGAATATGTAAGCGATATAGGATATGGCACTGCCTTTCACAATTGTTTAGTAGAAATTAAAAAATAGAATAAAGAACAGGGGGGACCCCCCTATGGTTAAATGAGGAAGCAAATGAAATTTTTAGACTTAGTAAAAACAAGACAAAGTGTGAGGAAATATCTGGATAAACCTGTTGAGCGGGAGAAGATTGAGAGGTGTCTGGAGGCGGTACGCCTTGCACCTTCTGCCAGTAATTCTCAACCCTGGAGTTTTATTGTAATAGATGATCCAAAATTAAAAGAAGCAGTGGCTAAAAAAACTTTTGATAAACTTATCTCTTTTAATCGATTTTCTCTGCAAGCACCTGTTTTAATTATAATAATTTCGGAAAGACCAGGCTTTTTAAACAAAGTTGCGGAAGCAATTAAAGATAAACAATTTAGCCTTATTGATATCGGAATTGCTGCTGAACATTTTTGCCTTCAGGCAACAGAAGAAGGATTAGGAACTTGTATGCTCGGCTGGTTTGACGAAAAAGGGGTAAAAAAGTTACTTAATATTCCTTCAAATAGAAGGGTTGAGCTTATTATAACAATGGGCTACCCGGCATCTAAAGAGATACGTCCCAAAAAACGAAAAGAACTGAATCAAATCAGAAGTTATAATAGCTATAGACTGTCAAAATGAAAAGGGCTAATCTTTTTACCTTTTTCTTTGTCTTAAAGGAAATCTTATGTTTAGAAAATTTTGAATAAATTTTCTAAGAGTGTTATTATAATAAAAAATAGGGGTTTCAGAAGAGTTTGCTCCTCTGATAATACTGTAGTGATGAAAATAAAAATAAAATATTTAAATGGCATTCGTTTTAAACGTTTTATTGTGCATTCTGCCCAGCGGGTAAACCAGATGGAGCGGTATCTTAATGATATTAATGTTTTTCCGGTAGCAGATGGAGATACTGGTACCAATATGTCTATAACGATGAATAGTATTGTGCAAGGGGTAAAAAAATGTAAGGAATCATCTTTTGCTGGAATCAGTTCTGTTATTGCTAATTCAGCTTTAACTGGAGCACGTGGTAACTCTGGGGCTATTCTGGCTCAATTTTTTCAAGGCTTAGCAGAAGCAACTAAAGGAAAAGTACGTCTTACTACCGAAGCCTTTGCGGCTGCAGCTATTCAGGCAGCAGAACAAGCTAAGAAAGCAATTTCCAACCCTCAAGAAGGCACTATTATAACCGTAATGAAGGATTGGGCAAATCATCTTACCGAACATGCCCCCTACACCCCTGATTTTTTTGAACTTTTTAAAAAATCATTATCTAAGGCAAAGTATTCTTTGGCCCAAACACCTAATAAACTTCAGATATTAAAAAAAGCAGGCGTTGTTGATGCAGGTGCCCAGGGCTTTGTCAATTTATTAGAAGGAATAGTCGATTTTATTGAATATGGCAGAATTAGATCTTTAGAAGTAGAAGCTTCTGCCAAAGGTAAAATTAAGAACTTTAAACAAAATCAAACAAATTCCAAGATTAATTTCCAATTTTGTGCTGAATGCTTGCTCGAAGGCATTAGCCAAGATCGGGAGATAATCAGACAAAAAATCTCTCACCTGGGTAATTCGTTAATTATTGCCGGTTCTGAAAGTAAAGCCCATATTCATATTCATACCGATAAACCAGAAAGAGTTTTTTCTGTTCTATCCGAATATGGCACTATAGTAAAAACTAAAGTTGATGATATGTCGCAAAAACATACTAAGATTAAACTCAGCACCCAGACAGAAAATATCGGATTAGTTACCGATTCAACCTGTGATTTACCACCTGAAATAATTAAAAAGTATAATATACAGATTGTACCCATTGTTATCCAAATAGGCAGAAAGAGTTATTTGGATAAAGTGGAGCTTAAGCCTGTGGATTTTAATCGTATATTAAAGACCTCTTCAGAAAGACTGCTTACTTCTCAGCCACCTCCTGCCTATTTTAAAGACATTTACCATAATATTGCCCCAAAATACGAATCTATAATTTCATTACATATTTCGGGAAAATTAAGTGGAACGATTCAGGGTGCGCGTATGGGTTGTAGGGAAATGGAGTATAATAATAAAATTCACATTATTGATAGCAAAACAAGTTCAGTTGCTTTAGGGTTGTTGGTTGCTGAGGCAGCTCAATTAATTCAAAAAGGGTGCAAACTTGAAGAAATAATTAACCGATTAAAAATTGCTGTAGATAATATTAAAATTTTTATCAGTATCCCTACCCTAAAATATCTGATGCGTAGTGGGCGGTTAAATAAAACTAAAGGATTTTTAGGTACAATTCTTAATTTAAAACCTATTATGACTGTCAACTCTGACGGATATATAGTTGAAGCCGCTAAAGTGATTGGACAAAAAAGAGTAGTGTATAAGACTTTAGATTTAGCGATTAAATTTGCGAAAAGAGTTAAGAATCCTCGTTTTGCTATTGCTCATGTAGCGGTACCGGAGCTAGCTCAATGGTATTGTGACAAAATTCATAATATATTTAATTCTTCAAAAGTTATGATTGTTGAGGCCTCTCCTGCCTTGAGTATACATATTGGTATTGGCGGAGCGGCTATTGCAGTCCTGGGGGATTCTTAAAAAATGACAGAGAACCATTGTTCCCTGTATTTTTTCTAAAAAAATATTTATGAAAAAGAAGGACTCTTTAAATATAGTTGTAGTATTATTAATATTACCACGGAAAAAGTAATCTTATAGATTTTTGCCGAGAAAACTTCAGGTTGAAGAACAGAATAGTATACCAGAGAAATAATCTTATCGGTATTAAGGAGGTGGTTAAAGAGGAAAAGAATTTTAAAGGTTAGTTTTTTGAAATTAAATATTTAAAATAAAAGGAGGTAAAATAATTAAAATGTTTAGAAAAACGCTTATTTTGTGTTTGCTTAGTTTAATAATTTTGTTCATCCTGATCACCTCAGTCTTAGCAGAAGTAAAAGGTCCTATTGTAGATAAGGTTTATTTCAATGTCAGAATGTCAGAAGAAATTGGTCTAAAAGATACCGCTGAAGGCTTAACCGATATCTTCTTCTGGGGAGTTAGTGGTCCTACCATTATGGGTTTAGACCAGGCTACTAGAGATAAATTGGACATATATTCTGTACCCTCAGGCTCCTGGTCACTTAACTTTAATCCCATACCCAATGCACCCCCTTACATAGTAAAAGTAGAAGACAAGGAATTTTTCAATCCCTTTGCCATCAGAGAAGTAAGGTTTGCTATGAATGATCTGATTAACCGTAAGTATATTGTGGATGAAATTTTGGGTGGTGCTGGCGGTCCCATGTTTACTATGGCTACCCCAGGACAACCAGGTACTTATAAATACAACCTGGTAGCTAATCGAATGGGATTTACCCCTGAAGGGAATGAAAAGAAAGCCATAGAAGAGATAACAAGTGCCTTACAGGAAGCTGCAACTCTACCAGAATTACAGGGAAGATTGGTAAAACAGGAAAAATGGTGGACCTTTGATGGTGAACCAGTAACTATTAATTTTCTAATCAGGGTCGATGACCCTCAAGGAAGGATGAAAGAGGGAGAGTATGTGGCTTCCCAGATTGAAAAAGCAGGAATTAAAGTAGAACGTTGTCTTTGGGATCGAGTTAAGTGTATAAAAACTTCCTATTATTCTGACCCGGCAGATTATCAATGGAATATCTATACTGAGGGTTGGGGGGCCGGAGCGACCAGAGCATTCTGGGAACATATTGTCTGTCAGATGTACGCCCCCTGGTATGGTTACATGGCTGGTGGGCCAGATGATAAATGGCACTACGAGAATGAAGAAATTGACCGATTAACTAAAAAGGCTTATACGGGAAATTTCTTGACTGAAGAAGAATACTGGGAAACTGTGTTAGAAGCTTTAGAATTGGCTCTAAAAGATGCCTGCAGGATATATGTAGCCTACCAGAATGATTATTATGCCACTCACAAAGCCTCCTTTAACAAGAGAATGTGTTACGGTTTGGGTGATGGCTTAAATAATTGGTCTATTATTACGGCGGATACTAAGAATAAAGAATTAAGAGTTACCGAATTTTCTGCCAAGGGAGCCTTGTTTATGTCTGCCTGGGACCCCATCGGTACAGAAGGTTTTAATGATGTCTATAGTCTGGTTATAGCTGAACCTCTATTTGATAGAGCTACCTTTGAAAGCCCAGCCAGTGCAATTGCTACTCCTTGGAGAGTTATCCCTGAAGATATCAGGACAGAGGTAGATCGGGATGAAACCGGAGAAGTTATAGGTAAAATTCCAGTATCTCCAGAAGCGATAAAGTATGATTCAGCGAAGAAAGAGTGGTATAAAGTTGGTGCAGGAGAAACTGCAATGAGTGCAGGGACCTACAGCTTCCTCTTTGGAAACTTCCATCATGGCCTTCCTATGACTATTGCTAATATTCTTTATGCCGATGCCTTTGTAACTGAGTGGATAAATAAAGATGGCGATGATGATAAATATTATGATGCAGCTTATGAGTCATCTCATAGACCTGACTGGGAAATTAGTAAGGGTATGACTTTAAATCCAGATGGTACTATTACTAATTATTTCGATTACAATTTCCCGCCATCTAAAGAAAGAGTAGCTGCCAATGGCTCTCCCTGGGTATCTCTCTCAGGACGATATATTGTACTCCCCTGGGAGGTTTTTGAAGCCCTGGCAGAATTAGTAGCAAATGGTAGTGCATCTGGTACAGTTTACAGCTTTACTCCTTCAGAAGGGGTGGAGCAGGTAGACTTGTTAAGACCATCCTGTGTAGCAGATATTAGAGCAAAACTGGTAGAACTGAAAGATAATAATCATGTACCGATATCTCTAAAAGATTATGTTACAGTTGAAGAGGCGAAGGCCGGATATGAGGCAGCTATCAAATGGATTGATGAGAAAGGCCATGCCTTTATAGGCAACGGTCCATTCTATATGGAAAAATATGATCCAACAACAAATTATGTAGAATTAACTGCTTTCCGCGATCCAGAGTATCCCTTTACTCCTGATTACTGGCCCAATAAGTTGGCTGCTACTACGGTACGGATTGATAGTGTTGACATACCTTCCATGTATTTACGTCTCTCTAAAAAAGAAGGCATACCGGTGAAGGTTCAAGTATCTGAAGTATTATATCCGGAAGGAACAGCCAAGATAGCCGAGGGGGGAGAGGTCACAGTTATACTGATAACTCCTACAGAAGAATTATCTTTTAAAGCTAAATTTATGGATGGTGGATTATTTGAGGCAATTATACCTGCAGATGCAATTAAAGATTTGGAAGAGGGTTCGTACACCATCTTAGTCAGTGCCTCAATTGAAGGGGCTGTACCAGCTTCAACCGCAGGCTCAACAGTGATATATTAGAGGAATTTAATTCGCGCAGTGCCCTCTATCAAATAGTTTCCCATATAGAGGGCACTGCCCTTTTTTAGTTAGATGGTTAGTTGGTTACCTGGTTAGCTAGTTAAAGGATGAGCATATTAAAGAACAATACTACACTAATTTACTAATTAACCAACTAACTAGCCAACTAAATACTAACGAATTTATTAGGAGAAATAGCATATAAATGTATTGGAAATACTGTATTAAAAGAATTATCTATGGTTTAGCCATCTTTATTGTACTTATCTTCATTTATTCCGCCCTCTTTAATACTACAATGGAGAGTACTTTAAGGTCTCAGATTGAAGAAGAGATTCACGCCGAGACTATGAGACTGGATACCCGAATGACTCCAGAAGAGCTTACCCGCTATATAAATGAAAGGAGAGAATTTAAACAGCATCTCTACCACTTAGATAAACCAATCTGGAAGCGGATTGTCTGGAGAGCCCTTAATGTACTTTCTCTTAACTTTGGTAAAGCTACTATAATTAGATCTTCTGCTGGAGAGTCAGATGTCTGGACAATTATCGCCGAATGTTTACCTCGAACTGTCTTGCTTTTTACAACTGCTATATTTATTAATATTATTCTGGGATTATGGTTAGGAATAAAAAAGGCACAAAAAGCGGGAGAATTATTGGATAAAACTACCTCAATTGGTACTATGATTGTTTATGGTATGCCTTCCTGGTGGTTAGGTATGTTAGTAATTATGTTTTTTGCTTATACTATTAGAATATTTCCTTCAGGGGGATTGCATTCTATTCCTCCCCCCACAGGCTTAGCTTATTATACAGACCTTTTTTATCATATGACCCTACCAGTATTGACTCTAGTGATTATAGGTTTTTGGGGTAGTGCCTTCCTTATCCGAAATATTGTATTAAGTATATTACAAGAAGATTATATTATGGCAGCTCGGACCAGAGGAATTCCAGAACGAAAAGTACTCTATGGCCATGCTATGCGGACTGCAGCCCCACCTATAGTAACTATGGCTCTTCTTTCTCTTCTTGCCTCAGTAGGAGGGAATATCATTTTTGAAGGAATTTTTAGCTGGCCTGGTTTGGGGAATCTTTACTGGATTTCTATTGAGCAGAATGATATTCCTGTTTTAATGGGCAATCTTTTTGTTACAACTGCACTATATATAGGAGGATTGGTTATCTTGGACCTTATCTACGGATTTCTTGACCCCCGGATCAAGGTGGGAGGGAAACAGTAATGAAATGGATTGATATTAAAGCAGGGTTTAAAGATTTTTGGAATGAATTCAAGAATGTTAAATTTGGTTTATTCGGTTTAATTTTGTTATTTATATTTATCCTTGCTGTTTTTTTAAATCCTTACATTGTACCTTTCCCTGAAGCGAGTAGTCGTTGGCGAGATATTACTTATTGGGAAGATAATCCCGTCAGTGCTCCACCAGTATGGGTCAACTGGTTTTCTTCTACCAAAAGAGCCCCTTCTTTAATTATAAGAGAACATACTTTTTCAGAAGAGAAAATGAGGAAAATGAAATTGACCAGAACCATTTTTGAGTACGAATATTCCTATGACCTACCACCTCTGGATGTTATATTTCATGGTTATGCTAAGGGTTCACCAGTAATTATGTTAAACATAGAAAGGCCTGATGGTCGGATTGTTGAACTGGTTAGGAGACCGATATCTAAAAGTGATGGGAAGATAGTCAGGATATCAATTGCCAAAGATACAAGAATTGAATCCTATAATTTTGGCGCTAAATATGAAAGTCCTGAACAAAATCGAATTATACGAGAAATGGTTAAACCAACCAGTATTTTATTTTCCGAAGCAAAAGAGGGAATACTGGTTCATCCCACCCCACTTAAAGGAGCTTATAAAATAATTGCAGAGATTATCTTGCCCAGCGAGACTGATGTAGTGGAAGATGTGTACCTATCTCTTTCGGGAAGCGTTTCAGGTTGGCTCGGTACAGATAATTCCAAGAGAGATATATGGAGTGGGGTCGTAGCTGGTGTGAAATGGGCTTTGCTTATTGGATTATTAACTGCTTTTACTGCAGTCTCTATCGGAGTAATTTATGGAGTGATGAGTGCTTATCTAGGCGGATGGAGGGACTCTTTAATGCAAAGAATCTTTGAACTTTTTGTGGGCATTCCTTTACTTCCGGTATTAATAGTAATGAGTGCGATATTTAAACCCAGTATCTGGATACTGATTATAATGATGAGTTGTTTTTTCTGGGTAGGGCCGGTAAAAACTGTACGGAGCATGGGGCTACAAATTAAAGAAGAGACCTATATTGAGGCTGCTCGTGCTCTGGGATCTTCCAGCAGCAGAATAATATTTAAACATATGGTGCCTCTACTTATCCCTTATTCTTTTGCCTCAATGGCCCTTTATGTCCCTAGTGCCATTGTGTATGAAGCATCTATTAGTCTGTTGGGGTTAGGTGATTCGACGATAGTAACCTGGGGGCAGATACTCCATGATGCCCTAACTGGCGGAGCAGTAATAAATGGTCTATGGTGGTGGGTTATCCCCCCTGGATTATTTATTGCTTTGATGGGTATGACTTTTGCATTTATCGGCTTTGCTATGGATAAAATTTTACATCCAAAATTAAGGACGAGGTAAAAATGGCAGATACAAATGATATTTTGAAGGTAGAAAACCTAAAGATTAATTTTTTTACTCGTAAAGGGAAAGTCTATGCGGTTGATGATGTTTCATTTAGCTTGAAAAAGGGAGAAACCCTTGGTTTGGTTGGAGAGTCAGGATGTGGTAAAACAACTACTGTTTTAGGGTTGATGAAGATGATTCCTCCTCCAGGTAAAATCACTGGTGGTAGGATTTTAATAAAAGGGGAAGATATTATTCCCTTATCTGAAGATGAAATGAGAGAAAAGATACGATGGGAAAAAATTTCTATGGTCTTTCAGGGAGCGATGAATTGCCTTACCCCAGTATATACTATTGGTAAGCAGATGATGGAAACTGTACAAGAACATAAAGAGATGGAGTATTTACAGGCAAAAAAGAGGATAATAAATTATTTAAATTTAGTAGGCCTTCCTGAGGATATAATTCGCAGATACCCTCATGAACTGTCTGGAGGTATGAAACAAAGGGTAGTTATTGCCACAGCCCTCTTTTTAGAACCAGAAATTGTAATCTGTGATGAACCCACCACTGCCTTAGATGTAGTGGTTCAGGCGCAGATTATAAATCTTATAAAGAGATTAAAGAAAAAATTAGGTTTGTCGGTGATTTTTATTACTCATGACCTGGCTACAGAAGCAGAAGTTGCTGACCGCTTATTAGTAATGTATGCTGGTAAGTTGGTAGAAATCGGAACAAATGAACAGATTTACGGTAAAAGAGGGCCAATTCATCCTTATACCGAAAAACTACTTAAAGCTACTCCCCGACTCCACGAAAAAGTTGAGGAACTTTCTTTTATCCCCGGCACCCCCCCTGATTTGGTTGATCCCCCTTCAGGGTGCAGATTTCATCCACGTTGTTTAGAGGTAATGGAAAAGTGTAAAAAAGACATACCTTCCTTAATTGAAGTAGAGCCCGGACACTGGATAGCTTGTTGGAGGAATACCAATGATTAGCGAACCCATATTAAAAGTTGAAAATCTTAAAGAGTGGTTTCCAGTGAGACGCACTATAGCCCAAATCTTAAAAGGGGAACGAACCTGGATAAAAGCTGTTGATGGTATCACTTTTAGTATAAACCAAGGAGAAATCTTTGGCCTAGTGGGTGAATCGGGATGTGGGAAGACTACTACTGGAAAATTAATTATGAAGCTTTTAGAACCTAGTGAGGGAAAGATAATATTTAAAGGGAAAGATGTCACCCATCTTGAGGCTGACAAACTTAAAGAATACCGAAGGAATGTTCAGATGGTTTTTCAGGATCCCTATGCTTCTATAAATCCGAGATTTCGAGCCCAAGATGTCCTTGAAGAACCATTAATTATCCATCAAATGGGTGAAACCAGAGCAGAAAGAGAAAAAATTATTCGTCGTGCTTTGGAGGAAGTAAGGCTTATCCCTCCTGAGGAATTTATGGAGCGTTTCCCTCATATGTTAAGTGGGGGACAACGTCAAAGAGTGGCAACTGCAAGGACTCTAGTCTTGTCTCCGAGTATGATAGTAGCTGATGAACCGGTTTCTATGATTGATCTTTCTACCAGGGCAGAGATACTTCATATGATGAAGACTGTGCAAAGAGAATTAGGACTGACTTATCTCTATGTAACCCATGACCTTTCTACAGCGCGTTATTTTACGGATCGAATAGCAGTTATGTATTTAGGGAAGATTGTAGAGATGGGAGGAGCAGATGAAATTATTGATAATGCTTTTCATCCTTATACTAAAGCCTTAATTGCTGCTGTTTGTGAACCTATTCCTGGTAAGTCTAATACTATCAAAGAAGTTCCTATTAAAGGAGAAATACCTTCAGCTGCTAATATCCCTTCAGGCTGTAGATTCCATCCCCGATGTCTTTATGTTAAACCTCAATGCCAAGAAGATGAACCTATTTTAAAAGAAATAGATTTAGGGCATCAAGTTGCCTGTCATTTAATTAGTTAGGAGATGATGTTTTGTATGAAAGAGATATTAAAAAATATTTTAGATTGGTTAGAACCAAAGGTAAACTATGCCGATTTGAGATTTGTTCAAACTGAAGAGGAGAACATCGAAGTAGAAGATGGTATATTGTCTTCCTATAATGTTTTAACTAATCGAGGAGTAGGAATGCGGGTATTGGCTGATGGTGCCTGGGGGTTTGCTGCTTCTAATAATTTAGACAAAATATCTTTACTAAAAACAGCTGCTAAGGCTTTAGACATTGCCCGAGCCTCTGCCCTTAGTAAAAAAGAAGACATTAAACTAGCTCCTGAGGATAAACATATTGATACTTATACTACTCCCATAATCAAAGATCCCTTTCAGGTTAGTCCTGCAGAAAAGATAGACCTTTTAGCAAAATCTACTAAAGTTATGTTAAAAGATAAAGTGAAGAAAAGTGAAGGCTCACTTAGTTTTTATAAGACCCATAAAATATTTATGTCTACCGAAGGTTCTGAAGTCGAGCAGACTATATTCGAATCTGGAGGGGGGATTGTAGCTTATGCTATTGGCGAAGGGGATTTTCAAAAACGCTCTTATCCTTCCAGTTTTGGAGGAGATTATGCTACTCGAGGCTATGAATTTATCGAGGAGATGAATCTATTAGAAAATGCTCCAAGAGTTGCAGAAGAAGCTAATCAATTGTTAACTGCTCTACCTGCTCCTATTGGTACAATGGATATTGTTTTAGGAGGCTCTCAACTTGCCCTCCAGGTTCATGAATCCTGTGGGCATCCGGTAGAGTTAGACCGGGTTTTAGGGAAGGAAATTAGCTATGCGGGAGGAAGTTTCTTAACCCTGGACAAATTAAATAATTTCACTTATGGGAGTCCAGAGGTGACCATAGTGGCTGATGCAACTGTTCCAGGAGGATTAGGAACTTTTGGTTATGATGACGAAGGTGTTCCTGCCTCTAAAACTTATCTAGTAAAAAGAGGAAAGTTTGTGGGTTATTTAACATCGAGGGAAGATGCCTTCAAATTGGGACTTACAAGTAATGGTGCTGCCCGGGCACAAAGTTGGAATAGAATACCCCTGGTTAGAATGACTAATATTAACTTGTTACCCGGTAACTTAGAGCTGGATGAGCTTATAGGAGATATAAAGGAAGGTTTATATTTAGATTATAATAAGAGTTGGAGTATAGATGACAAGAGGATAAATTTCCAATTTGGTACGGAGATTGCTTGGGAAATAAAAAATGGCAAGTTAGGGAGAATTTATAAAAATGCAGTCTATCAAGGTATAACTCCAGAATTTTGGAGATCTTGTGATGGAATAAGCTCTGAAAAATATTGGCATATCTGGGGGGTACCAAATTGTGGCAAAGGGCAGCCGAGTCAAACGATGCATGTGGCACATGGCACATCCCCGGCAAGATTCAGAAAGGTAAAGGTAGGTGCTTCCAAATGATAGATATAGATTCCGGGAAAGAACTTGTTAATAAGGTTAAGAATATTCTTAAGAAAAATTATGATTTCGAAATAATTACTTCAGGGTATAAAAGTGAACTTACCAGATTTGCAGAATCTTACATCCACCAAAATGTAGCAGAAACAAATCTGAGTTTAACTGTAAAGGTAATATATGAAGATAGAATTGGCTCAGTACAGATGAATAGTCTCGATGAGTCCACTATTTCAAAAAATATAGAAAAGGCAATCGAAATAGCTAAAATTGCCCCTAAATTAGATTACCATTACCGTCTGGTGACACCTCAAAGTTATAGTATAAAAAGTAAATATTCTGAAAAGACAGCGAATTTTACTCCTTTAAATAGAGCTCAATTAGTAAAACAACTAATAAAAGAAGTAAATCATAGAGGGTATGAGGCAGCGGGAGCTTTTAGAACAGAAGAATCTACCTTTCTGGTAGCAAATTCAGAAGGGGTGTTTGCCTTTGATAGGGGTACTAAGGCAGATTTTAATTGTGTTATCACCAGAGATAACTCTACAGCTCATACCTCATTTATAGATAGTGATATTAATAATTTTGATATAGATAAAATAATTGATGTGTTATTAGAGACTGCTTTAAAAAATGTAGAACAGATAGAAATTGAGCCGGGGATGTATACAGTTATCCTTTCTCCGGAAGCTGTTGCGGAAATATTAAACTATACTGGCTATACTGCTTTTAACGGTAAGTTAATTATGGAAGGCAAGAGTTTCGTCTGCCATAATCAAGACAAAAATATTTTTCCAGAAAATATAACTGTTGCTGATGATCCTTTGGATAGATTCACTATGCCTATACCTTTTGATCTGGTGGGTTATCCTCGGAGAAAGATATATCTTGTAAAAGATGGGGTAGTTAAAGACGGAGTTTATGACTATCTTACTGCATTGAAATATAATAAAAAATGCACCGGAAATACCCTTTCGCCAGAATATGCTTCTTTTGGAGCCCTCCCCTTTAATCTGGTGATGGAAGAAGGAGAGAATTCTGTTGAAGAGATGATCTCATGTACCAAAAAGGGTATCTATATTTCCCGATTGCATTATGTTAATATACTTAATCCTATGAGTATTCAATTAACCGGGATGACCCGTGATGGCACTTTCTTAATAGAAGATGGTAAGATAGGCAGGGCAATAAAGAATATGAGATTTAATACCAGTGTAATAGATATGTTAAAGGGAGTAGATATGATTTCTACAGAGAGACAGACAAAGGAAGGGTTTGTTGGCCCAACAGTTGCCCCCTATCTCAGAACCAATAATTTTACTTTTTCTAGCAAAACAAGTTTTTAAAAAATGGAACAGAGGACTGTTTTCTGTTTCATTTTTAGGAGGTAGAAATGGATAAAATTAAGGTATTAAAAGAATTGGTAGATACTTTCGGGATAAGTGGCTTTGAGGAACCAATAAGAGAAAAGATCAAAGAATTATTCCCTCAAGTAAAATTTAAAGAAGATGAAGTAGGCAACCTTTCCACTACAGTAGGAAGTGGAGGAAAAAGAATTGCCTTTATGGCTCATATGGATGAGCTTGGATTTTTAATTAATTATGTTGAGAATAATGGCTATCTGAGATTTAAGCCGATAGGTGGTTGGGATGTCAGAGGGGTCTATAATCGGGTAGCGGAAATATTAACTGACCAGGGGATGGTTCAGGGTATAATTGGGCTTAAACCACCACATCTATCTAAGAAAGAAGAATTTGAGAAAGTATTAAATTGGGATGAACTATATATAGATATAGGGGTAGAAAGTGATCAGGAAGCGACTGAAAGAGGGATTATCCCTATTTTGCCAGCCAGATTAAAGAAGGATTTTACCATTCTTGGTGAAAAATATGTAGTTACCCGAGCTCTTGATGATAGAGTAGGATGCACACTAAATCTTCTTCTTTTAGAGGAATTTCTCCATAATTCTCCCCAAAATACTGTGACCTTAGTCTGGACTATACAGGAAGAGACCGGATTACGAGGGGCTCAAGCTTTTTCTGCTCGAAATTCTTTCGATGAAATTTATACTTTAGATACTGTTTCTGCAGGTAATCTCCCCTGGGGGGACTTTCATCAGAGTCCTGCTCGTACTGGGGGAGGCCCGGTAATTAGATTGGCAGATAGAAAAGGAGTATCTTCCTTAAAACTCAGGAATTTTGTAAAAGAAATTGCTCAAAAAAATAAAATAAAAGTTCAGGAGATTGTAACCGGAGGAAGTACTGATGCCGCGGCCGCTTTTGAAGCGGGATTAAATTCACTCCCAATATGCATTCCGGTAAAATATACCCACAGTCAGGTAGAAATGATGAGTATTGAAGATTACCACAATACTCTAAAATTACTTCTTTTAATCAGTATAGGGTAAAATAAAAAGCGAAAATTTGTGAAACTTTATCTCCTGACAATCTTGCATTTTCTTTACTAACGACTAATTTATCTAACTGAAGCTATAAAAATATTCCCGATAGCCAGGAGATCATCTTTCTTTGGTTTTCTTCCCTGGGATACATTTTCAAAGATAGCTCTTCCTAAGGCAGCAACCAAAGAATATAAAAACAGGTCTCCGCTTACTCTTTTACCAGAAGATAAAATGACTTCTCCAAACAGGTCGCCTGCTTCTTTCTGTTTTTTTCGTAATCTTTTAAAAAGCTCATTTATTTTCTTCTTGCTTTCTTCCTTTTGCATAAAATCATAACCGATTCTTTCCATAACAATGAAAATTTTAGTATTCTCTTCCAAAAGATTTATATAAAAATCTATCATCATCTTAACCCGTTTTTTAATGTCATCTGTTGCAAAAATTATTTCGTTAATTTTTTCAAAAATCTTTTTTACATTTACTTCCATAAGTTCGGAAGCTAAATCTATTTTAGAAGGAAAATAATAATAGATAGTAGATTTTTTTACTCCCGAAAGGTGGGCAATATCATCCATAGTAGCTTCATAAAAACTCTTTTTAAAAAAAATTTCCCTCGCAGCTTCTAATATATTTTCTTTTTTATTAATATTTTCGTCCATTAAAAAGACCACTCTCCCATCAAGTATAGTCCCTCTGCACTCCTCAACTGTCCCAGCTTTGAAGTTTGGTCACCAGAAACAGAAACATAAGAAAGAGTAATTGAAAAATTATCGGTAAAATCATAACTGGCACCAATAGAATTTATCATACTTCTGTCTTGAAGGCTGATTATGCCTAAATAATTAGGAGTAAATTTACTATCTTCGAAGTCTTTTCTGGCATTTAAAGAAATATAAGGAGAACATTGATCTCCTTCTTCGAAGGCAAAGCCCCAGATAAAGCCTATATTTAAATAAAGGTCAAAAGAGGTAGTATAATCTGCGCCGATTACTGCTTTTAGATAGGAATCTTTTAGCATATCTTCACCTTGAACTTGCCAGGTTTGGGGGATTATATAAGCTAAATCTCCTCTTAGAGTAGCTCCTTCAATACCAGGAAAATCTCCCTGGAATTCAAGACCAAGAACATCTTTCTTGGGATATCCTAATCCTAAATCCAGAGACATTCCGGAAGGTTCTGGAACAACTTGTATGCTTTCGGGATAAGCATTTAAATAATAACCATTATAGTAACTGATAGCGGCATCAAATGAAGTAAAACTTCTTCCTAATTTTATTCCCCAAACTGGGTTTTCCGGAGTGTTATGAGTTATATTAATTGAGCTTATTTCTATTCCTTGAGCCTGGAATTGGGGGGTGAACATAGAAAGATACATTTGCTCTTCATATTTTTCTGGCATATAAGAAGGGACAAAAGAAGGCAGTACTATTGCCTGTAAATAAGTAATATCATTAAAATAGTAAGTTATATCAGAAGCTAATACTCCGTTTTTCTGGGGTATAGTAGTAAAAGACATTCTGGGAGGTAGGGGATTAAAATTATCTAAAGGGCTGAGTATATCTGCTGAACCCCAATTTACAATTAATTTACCTGCCCTGATATCGACTTGGGGAATGAGATCATAAGCACCTAAGTAAATTTCTTTAGGTATTATTGTAAAGGGCATGAAAGATCTATCACTATATTTGAGTACCAAGTCTCCTTCAGCAAAAACTTCATCAGTAAAACTATGAATGTAGTTAAGATCTAAATTTAGAGTATTACTTAATTTTTGTTCACTAAGGCTGTATTGACCAGAATAAGTCAAACTTCCAGAGAAATCTCCGGCATTAGCAGAAGCTGAAAATAACAAAATAATAAATATTACCAAAAAAATATTTTTTTTCATAATTATGTTTTTCTCCTTTATTATAAGTTATTTGGTTATTTGGTTATCTAGTTAACTGGTTTGATATTAATTCTTCAACTAATTAACCAGATAACTAGATAACCAACTAACTAATCCCTAACGCAATACGCTCTACGTTATTTTTCTTCACTAAATACTATTCACTAACGACTATTTTAAAGTGTCGGCTTCTTCAATGTCCTGATACTAAAGAAACCAGATGATAATTCTATATTATATTCTATTTCTTTAATAACAATTTTTGTTTTCTTGTTTTTTTCTATATCAGTAAACTCTATCTCCAGGGGGGTGATCTTTCCATTTTCATCAATGCGTATCTTATTAATTTCCAAAGTTTTAGTAAGATTTTCGTTCGTATTATAAAATTCAACTTTTTTAGCATAAAATTTTTCTTTATCTATATGGAGAATAATCTTTTTATAAGAAACATCTTCTCCACTTGGCATAATCTTTACAATATATTCACTATCTGTCTCTTCAAGTAGTTTTTTTTCATAATCTTTGTCCTTATAATCCATACTCATATCTTCATAAGAAAGGCCTGTACCCATAAATTCTTCTTGTTTGGAAGAGCCAGCAATTCTCCTGGGTTTATCATAGGCAGGCATATACAAATAGATTTTTTCTCCGTCATCAATGTTCAGAAGAGTTACACCTTTTACCGATTTAGGAGAGAGAAATCTCATAAGAGTACTGGTCTTTTCATCTTCTCCTTTTCGAGAGAACATTATCATCTCTCTTACTTCTTCTTTACCTTTCTGGTCAATTAAAATCATTTCGGAAATAGTTTTCTGAGTAGTAAAATCAGGCGCTTTCTCTTCCATCTTATCCATAATTTCATCCACTGTTATAGCAGATACTATAACATTTATAGAAAGTAATAAGACAAATATCGTGAAAATAAAAATTTTAAATCTTAATTTCATTTCTTTTTTCCCTCCTTTTTAAGTTTTATATTATTTAATAGAATAGGCAATAAAGTTAAAGTATAGATTACGCTTAGAAGCATCACACTTCCAATAAGTTTACCAAACATTGCTATCATACCAATATCTGAAAAGGCAAGCACAAAAACTCCTGCCGCAACCGAGAGAGAATTAAATATAATTGCTCGACCAGTTCCCGTTAAAGCAATTTTCATAGCTTCAATTTTCGTTCTTCTTTTCAACTCATTTTTATAGCGAGAAATATAATGGATGGTATAATCAATTCCTGCCCCTATAGCAATGCTGGCAACCATTATAGTGCCTATATTTAAATCAATATTGAAAAAACCCATCGTCCCAAAGGCTGTAATCACGGTTAGAGCAATAGGTATCATAGCAATAAGTCCCAAAGTAGGAGAGCTAAATTGAAGCATAAGCATGACACATACAGTAAAAAAGGCGACAATTAAACTCTTTATCTGCCCTTTGAATAGACTATCGTTTATTCTATCGCTAATTACCGGGATTCCGGTGAGCTGAAAAGAGACTTCTATATTTCCCTTATCATCTGGGATGTAAACTTCCTTATCCAGCAGATACCATAAAATGTCCTTATCCTCATCATTTAATCTTTCTCCTACAAGTTTCTCTGTTTCAATCTGGGCAAACCTTATTTTTTCTCTATCTTGAATAATTTTCTTAGAATCTTCTAATACTTCTTGAAGATAGATAGCATCATCCTCTGGTAATTTTATCTTTTCCATCAATTCTTTTATTAATTCATCTTGAGATTTTTTCTCCGTTATATAGACTGTAAGTATGGGGGCTAAATCTGAACTATCTATTCCTAAATCTTCAATCTCCAGAGAAGATATGGCTAAAATTTCATTTACAAACTCCTCAGTATCTTTTTCAAATTCAAAGCTGGGGGTGCCAGCAATCTTTATAAGTTCCTTCCTTAATTCGTCTTTGTTTTTTATCTCTATGCCTTTTGTCTCTAAAGAAGAAATAACTTCATCAACCAGATAGGAATAATATTGTGGTTTAAAATCTTCATTTATTTCCGAAAACTCTAATTTCTTAACTTTTTTAGGAATATTATCAATAAATTTTTCCATTTGATCTATTGCCAGTTCAAGGGCATTAGAGGTCATCTCCTGAGTTCTAATTTGCAACAAAGTGTCTTCATTATTATCACCAAGCATATTAGTGATATATTCATTATCTCCAGCAAAGAACCATAAATTATCAATTTTTTCTTCCTTTGCAGGTACTATTTTTTTGTTTTCCATAGCATCATTAAGCTGAATTAAAAAATCAGTAATTGATGATGGTTCTCCCAGGGCAGAAAGCTGTTTCGAATAATCCCCTATTTTCTTTATTTGTCTTAATACATAAGGATTTTTTACATTATTCGATTTAATATAAACATATAGAAAATCTGTTCCACCAAATTTTTCATTAAAATAATTCATAGTTTCTATTATCTTACTTTCCTTGCCTAACCTTGATTCTATTGATGATTCGGTTTTGACCCTTGTACCAAATGCCATAGAAATTGCTACTATTATTAATACAGAAATTAAAATCACTTTCTTCTCTTTCAATATTAACTGGGCAGTTAATCTTAAAACTCTGGTGATGATGTCATTAGCTTTATGAGAAAATTTCTTAGGAACTTTAGCTGGTGGGAAAAGAGTAAAAAAAGATCCCAATAAAAAAGTTGCAAGTATAAAAGCAAAAAATATTCCCATAGTCGAGAAAAATCCAAATTCTGTCATAGGCCTTATAATGGCGGCACTAAGGGATAGAAATCCTGCCATAGTAGTAAGTGCACTCATAAGTATGGGAGTGAATATATCCTTAATGGTCATGTTAACTGCTTGGAGAGGTTCAAAATTGTATCTTTCTTCATAATATCTGCTTATAAAGTGTATACCATAGGCTGTGGCTAAAGATATCATTAATACTGGTATAGCAGAAATCATCATGGTAACACTTTTGCCGGTTGAGGCAACAAACCCTAAGACCCACAAAGATGACAAGAAGGCAACGATAAGTGGTAAAAATACACCACGAAGACTCCTGAAACAGAAATAGAGAATTAAGAGCACTACAATAGCAGCAATAATACCTAGACGCATTGTCTTCCAGGAACTTTTGGAAATTTCTGCGGTTATAAGAGGCATTCCAAAGTAATATACCTGTAGGGCTTCACCTTTCAAGGGTTCTATTATGTTTTCTAATTCAATTTTCAATTCTTCTCCCTCTATTTCGGGTACTGTTTCTATCATTATTAGAACAACATTTCCATCTTCTGATATAAATTTTCCTTTGACTAAATTATCATTTAAGAGAGAATCCTTAAGTTCTTTAGCCTCCTTATCATTTTTGGGGAATACTTCCACTAAATCTTTTACCTCAAGACCCACATCGGTAGTAATAATTTTGGGCATATTTAAAAAAGAATTTACTGATTTAACAAAAGGTGCCTTTTCTAATTTTTCGGTAATGTTTTTAATTCTTTCCAGGTTTTCTAAAGTGAAAAGGTCTTCGTATTCCAGCGATATCATTGACATATGTACTTGCGACCCACCAAATTTTTCGATTACTTCACTATAAAACTTTATGTCCGGGTCATCTTCAGAGATATATTTGGTAACATCATCCTCAATTTTAAGATTTTTTATTTGTGCACCCGCAAAGATAGTAATAAGAATTAAGACAATAAATATAGGTCGAGCATATTTAGTAATTAAGTCGGCAAGTTTTTGCATCATATACTTCTAGCCCCTCCCAGTTTTAATAGTCAATTTTCATTATAACTGACTGGTCAGTCGAAAGTCAAGAAAAAAAATAAAATGACAAAACACGAAGTGTCATTGCGAAGAGCAAAGTAAGCCTGCCCCTGCGAAAACAGGGGAAGCAATCTCAAGAAATATAACGTACTTTATTTAACAAAGCACTATCTAGCTAGATAATTTTTTGCTTATCACTTATCACTCATTACTTATTACTGTGTTTTAAAGCTGTTAGCTAAAAGTTAAAAGTG
>DOTB01000036.1:0-20645 GCA_003513845.1 Candidatus Atribacteria bacterium
TGTTATGCTAGTTGTCAAATAGTCGTTAGCTCAAGAAGACACGACGCGCCGTACCTCTACTTTTCTTTTGTAGGGGCACAATGAATTGTGCCCTCTCTGTTTTACTACCTTTTGCTTGCCTTATTAAGCAAGTATCTATTAAAATGGGAATTACGGAAAAAAGAAATTCCTACACAATTAAATTATAATATCGCTTTTTATCTTCTCTTTTCTAACTATTCACTATTCACTAACGACTATTCACTAATTAGGTTCCCATTTTCCAGGAAGAAAGATATCTTTCTTGTTCTTTGGTAAGTTTATCAATCTTTATTCCCATTGACTCTAACTTTAATCTTGCAATCTCCTTATCTATGTTCACAGGAACACTATAAACCTTTTTCTGTAAATTCTTGCCTTCTTTCACTAAATATTCAGCCGATAAAGCTTGATTGGCAAAACTCATATCCATCACACTTGCTGGATGCCCCTCAGCAGAAGACAAATTTAGAAGTCTTCCTTCTGCCAAAAGATTTACTTTTTTTCCATTTTTTAAGGTATATTCCTCCACATATTCTTTGACTTTTCTTTTACTTTTTGCCAAACTTTCTAAAGCTTTTATATTTATTTCTACATTAAAATGCCCGGAATTAGCCAAAATTGCCCCATCTTTCATTAAAACAAGCTCTTCATCTGATATTACGTTTATATCTCCGGTAAGAGTTATAAAAATATCTCCTATTTTAGCTGCCTCTTTTACAGGCATAACTTGATAACCATCCATCACTGCCTCTAATGCCTTCATAGGGTCAACTTCGGTAATTATTACCTGAGCTCCCATACCATTGGCTCTCATTGCTAACCCTCGTGCACACCAACCATATCCACAGATAACAAACTTTTGACCAGCGATTAAAATATTAGTAGCTCTTAACAAACCATCGATAGTACTTTGCCCGGTGCCATATCTATTATCGAAAAGATATTTGGTCTGGGCATCATTTACGGCAATAATCGGATACCCTAAGGCTCTATCTTTCTCCATACTTCTTAATCGAATAACCCCGGTAGTGGTCTCTTCAGTGCCAGCGATGATATTTCTAATTAGTTCTTTTTTTTGAGAATGAATAGTCGATACCAGATCGGCTCCATCATCCATAGTAATATTGGGCCCATAATTTAATACTTCCTCAATATGGTGATAATAAGTATCTTTATCTTCTCCCTTGATTGCAAAAACCGGAATTCTAAAATCATTAACTAAAGAAGCAGCAACATCATCCTGAGTACTTAAAGGGTTGGAAGCACACAGAAATACTTCAGCCCCTCCCTCTTTTAAAGTTATTGCTAAATTAGCTGTCTCTGTAGTTGTATGAAGACAAGCTGCTATCTTAATCCCTCTTAGAGGTTTTTCCTTATTAAATCTTTTTTTTATAATGGAAAGAACTGGCATCTGTTTCTCTGCCCACTTAATTCTTTCTTTCCCCTTTTTAGCCAAGTTAATGTCCTTTATTTCATAATTCATTCTTTTTACCTCTTTTTTTAATTAATATTTAATGAATAGTATTCGAGTGTAGAGTGTAAAGTTGGCAGTGGCTTGATTTATCAAGCCCGCTATTAAAATTATCAAGATAATTCGGGTCGAATAAATTCGACTCCTATATTAAAAGTAAAATTTTATACAAAAAAGTTTTGAGTTTCAAGATTGTCAGGGGAGCGAACTCCCCGCAAAACCTCTCTCTATCTACTTTTTGCTTCATTTCGGTTTTATATAAAACTTTTCCTGACAATCTTGTTAGAATATATTGTTTTTTTAAAAAGTATTCATTTTAGAGTATCGGAATTTTTGAAATTCCGATACCCTTAATTATGGTTTTTCACTTTTAGTTTCTACTTTTTAGTTTGATTAAGACAAATTTTTATAATTTTATACTATACGCTAAACGCTACCATCTCTACGCTATCCACTTCATACTATATACTACGTACTACATACTATATGCTGATCACACTATTCACTATCGACTAATTTAATTGGCAAATTGGAGAATTGGAGAATCGGTTAATCAAATATAAGGATTTGTCCTTCTTTCCTCACCTATAGTGGAATCAGGACCATGTCCAGGATAAATTATTTTATCATCACTTAATACTAGCAATTTTTCTTTAATCGATTTTTGTAAATCCTGGTAAGAACCACCCGGTAAATCAGTTCTACCCACCCCACCTGCAAATAATGTATCACCCGTAAAAACAATGTTATTGAGAATAAGGCAAATACCTCCAGGAGTATGGCCTGGCGTATGAATTATTATTAACTTTAATTTACCCAAAGATATCTCATCTCCCTCCTCCAAAAAACTATCTGCCGGAGGAGAACATCTTTTATTGCCCATAAAAATAGAAAAATTCTTATTGACATCATTTAACATAGGGGCATCTAATTTATGGATCAATAACATAGCTTTAGTTTTTTCCTTCAATACTTTATTTCCAGCAATATGATCTATATGCCCATGAGTATTTATAATATATTCTAAATTAAAATCATTATCTTGTAAATTTTTTAAGATTAAATCGACCTCTTCTTCCCCTCCTGGGTCAATTACTGCTGCTTTTTTAGTCTTTTTACACGCAATTAGATAACAATTGGTTTCTAATGGTCCTACTACCAATCTTTTTAAGAACATTTCGCCATAATCCTTTCATTAGTTAAATATTTTTTTAAGATTTTTGCTTATTTCTTTTTATTTTTGTATGAAATAATCTTTAATAAAAATCACCTAAAATAGATTTTGTTACTTTACTTATTTTTTTTAACACGTGAGGATAATTAGTAATAATCCCATCAACTCCATACAAAACAAAACGCAATATATCCATATCTTGATTAACTGTCCACACATATATAGTCTTGTCCCTCTGATGTAAATATGAAACAAGCTTTTTTGTTCCCCAAAAATAGTGTGGATTTAATCCATCCAATCTATTAATATAACTTTTGGGAATTATTGGCTTAGCAAAGAGCAGGTTCACTTTAAGTTGAGGATATCTTTCTTTTAACAAAATCGCAGTATCTCTATCAAAACAAGAAAAAAGAATACTATTATATCCAAAGTTCTCTGTCTCTTTAATTAATTTATCTATAATTCCAGGATAAATTCTTTCTCCACCTTTAATCTCAATATTTACAAAAAGTTTCCCTTTTAAAACATTAAGTACTTCACTAAGTAAGGGGATACGCTCATTATAGTATGACCTTATTGTTTCTCCTTTTAAATCCAATACTTCTTTCTTCTTAATTTTTAATTGTCTAAAACCTATTTTTTCTCCCTCAATTCGGGGAAAAATTAACTTTTTTACTTTATCAAATTGTTTACCATCCCAATGTAAATAAAAGCTAATCTTTCTTTTATTAATTTGCTCAAAAATATTAAGATAAAATACATTATTTTGAATTGCTCTTAATTCCATAAAATAAATTTTTTCTTCAGGTAATTTCTTCAATAATTTTTCTTGTTCTCGAGTAAAAAATTCAGAAATATCATATTCTTTTAATTCTTTAAAAGTAAGTTGGTTAATTAAAACTTTTTGTCCGGTTAATCTTTTTAAATCTGTATCATGAATCACTACTAACTGGCCATCCTTAGTAAGATGAACATCCAACTCAACTCCATCTATCCCCAATTCAACTGCTTTTTTAAAACCGGAAAGGCTATTTTCAGGGGCAATTCCTTTGGCTCCTCTATGTCCGATAACAAGGGGTATTTCCATTTTTTTCCTCCTCGAATAAACCATTTTAATTATGTTAATGCTTTTAAAATAACTTTTCGCTATCTAACAAAATTGTAACCGGGCCATCATTATAAATTTTTACCAACATCATTGCTTGGAACTCTCCGGTTTCTACTTTAAGACCATAATTTTTTATACATTTTATAAAGTAATTATATAATTTTACCGCTTTTTCTGGAAGAGCTGCAGAAATAAAGCTCGGACGTCTTCCCTTTTTACAATCCCCATATAAAGTAAATTGAGATATCACTAAAATTTGGCCTTTTATATCTTTAATAGAAAGATTCATTTTCCCCTGTTTATCTTCAAATATTCGTAAATTTGCTATTTTCTCAGCTAAATATTCTGCATCTTTTTCCTGGTCATTCTGTCCTACGCCTAACATGATTACTAAACCTTGCCCTATTCTACCCACTTCTCTATTCTCAATCTCTACTGCTCCCTCTTTTACTCTTTGCACTACTGCCCTCATTCTTATTTCCTCCAAATATTGATAGCCTGCACTAAACACTTTAGGCTAAAAATTTTCTATTCTTTTTATAGACAAAACACTCTTTACTTTTTTTATACTTTTGACTATTTCTTGAAATTGTTTTAAACTACTAACAGAGAAATTAATGTCTATAGTAGCAATCCCCCTTTTATTAGTTATAGCATGTATTGCATTGATTGAGATTTTATAGTTGGAAAAGATCAACATAATATCAGAAACTAAACTTGCTCTATCGTCAGCAATTATCTTTATTTTTACTGGAAAAAATAATTCTTCAGTTTTCAGCCATTCTACTTTTACTAAACGATCTTTGTCAGAAGAGATAATATTAATATTAGAACATCCTATTTTATGTATAGACACTCCTCTTCCTCTAGTAATATAACCAATGATTCTATCGCCAGGTACAGGATTGCAGCATCGGGCAAATCTTACCAGTACTTCATCGATTCCTTCAACTCTTACACCTTGCTCAATTCTTTTTTTTAATTTGACCGGGGGGATTACTGGGGGAATTCTTTCCTGGGGAATTATTTTAGATAAAACCTGATACGGGGTTAGTTTTCCATATCCAATGTTCTCAAACATTGTTTCTAACTCAGAAAAACCTAATTCAATACATATATCATTCAACTTTTTAGTAAGTTCAGCAGAGGATTCTATTCGTAACCTTTCCATTTCTTTTTCAAAAATTTCCCTACCCTTTTGAATATTCTCCTCTCTCATCTCCTTTTTAAACCAGGCCCTGATTTTATTCTTTGCTCCTGATGTTTTAACCACTTTTAACCAATCTCTACTAGGACCTCGACTTAATTTAGAAGTCAATATTTCCACTATATCTCCACTTTTCAACTTATAATCTAATGGTACTATCTTTTTATTAACCTTGGCTCCTACACAACTATGTCCTACATCTGTATGGATGAGATAGGCAAAATCAATCGGGGTAGATCCCGCAGGTAATATTTTTACGTCCCCTTTGGGGGTAAAAGTAAAGACTTCGTCCTGAAAAAGACCAATTTTTAAGTTTTCCATAAATTCTCTCGGATCCTTTAAATCTTTTTGCCATTCTAATATCTGTCTCAACCAGGAAAGTCTTTCTTCAATTTTTTTATCTTTTTTAAAATCCACCTTTTCCTTGTACTTCCAATGAGCAGCTATTCCATATTCAGCAGTACGATGCATGTCCCAAGTACGAATCTGAATCTCTAAAGGCTCTCCCTGCGAAGTGATTACAGTAGTATGTAGAGACTGATACATATTTGATTTAGGCATAGCAATATAATCTTTAAATCGTCCAGGCATAGGTTTCCAAATTGAATGTAATAACCCTAAAACCGCATAACAATCTTTAATAGAATTGCAAATTACCCTGATCGCAACTAAATCATATATCTGGAAAAAATCTTTTTCTCTCTCTTCCATCTTTTTATAAATACTGTATATATTTTTGGGTCGACCCTGGATTTCAGCTTCTATGTTTACCTTTTGCAATTCCTTTTTTATAGATTCTTTTATCGATTCAACATATTTCTCTCTTTCTAATCGATTTTTCGCAATTCTATTAACCACTGCTTTATATTTCATTGGCTCTAAATAACGTAGAGAAAGGTCTTCTAATTCCCACTGAATCCTGGAAATACCTAACCTATTAGCAATAGGAACATATATTTCCAAAGTTTCTCGGGATATTCTTGCCCTTTTAAAAGGAGGAACATATTGCAAAGTCCTCATATTGTTAAGACGGTCTGCTAACTTTATCAGAATAACTCTTACATCTTCAGCCATTGCTAAAAACATCTTACGAAAATTCTCAGCTTGTTGTTCCTCGAGAGTCTTAAAAGAAATCCTGCTTAATTTAGTAACTCCATTAACCAACATTGATATTTCTTCACCAAATTCTTCTTTTATTGTAGCTAATTGGGTAGGGGTATCCTCCAATATATCATGTAAGATTCCGGCTGTAATGGTGATTACATCAAGTTCCAAATCAACTAGTATTTTAGCCACCTCTAAAAGATGTAGAATATAAGGTTCCCCAGAATATCTATTTTGATTCTTGTGAGCCTTTACAGCATATCTATAAGCATTTTTTATTAAGCTTAAATCAGCCTGGGAAGCATATTCAGGTATTTTTTTTAAAATATATTTCATTAAAGTTAATTGAGAAATAATTTACACCTTCTTTATTGATCAAAAGTGAATAGAGCCTAATCAGTATATAGTATTTAGTTGTTACATAACATAGAGCTGGTAGCGTTTAGCGTATAGTTTTAGATTAATAAGATACTTATCCTATACCCAGCTGTTTTTACGAACACATGGTTTTTCAGTATCTTGACTAACAAGTTAGATGGGTCAGACCCCTACATAGACAGTCGAGATGTCTGTCCTATGGAGTATATGTTTTTGCATTCTGATAAGTTTACTCTGCTCTATGTATTTCCAATTAACGACTAATCAATCATACTGTACTATGGAAAAGATATTATATCCTTTCAATTTCTCCCTGGGATTTAAAAATTCGAGTTCGATTATAAAAGAAGCTCCCACAACTTCTCCACCTAATTTTTCAATCAGTTTAAACACCGCTGCAGTAGTACCTCCGGTAGCCAAAAGGTCATCAATCACCATAATTTTATCACCATTATTTATGGCATCTTTATGAATTTCTAAAATATTCTCACCATATTCTAACTGATAAGATACTCTTTCAACTTCACTGGGAAGTTTTTCAGGCTTTCTAATAGGTAAAAATCCTACCCCTAATTGATAAGCAACGGGAGCACCTATAATAAAACCACGGGCTTCTATTCCCGCAATATAATCAATTTGATATTTTTTACAATATTCGATTATTTTATCAATACTATATTTAAAGGCATCTTTATCTTTTAATAGAGTCGTAATATCTTTAAATTGAATGCCCTTTACCGGAAAATCTGGAATATTCCTGATTTTTGTTTTTAAATCTATCACTTTTTATCTGCCTCCTAAAAAATATTTTTTATATCTTTTATATTTAATTGAATATTTTCTAAGCCATTCCATTTGTTCATTTCAATGTTAAAAGCTAAATCTGCTACCTTACTCTCCGAAAATATCTGGTTTCCTCCTTTGTATAATCCAAATCCAATCCCGTCAAATACCTTATTCTTATCCATAATTTTCAGTTTCAGGTGTTCTCTATTTTCGCCAACCACCCTCCAATCTGATATCATATTATTATAACTACAAAAAATAGGTTGAGGATTCCCTAAACCAAATGGTTCTAAGTTATTTATATCTTTAATTAAGCTAAGATTAATATCACTTAATGAAAGTTGAGCATCCACTTCTAATCCAGGAATTAAATCACTTTCTTTAATATAATTTTGAGCTATTTCATTAATTCTTGATTTAAATTTAGAAATTTGATTACAATCTATAGTGATACCCACAGCATATTTGTGCCCACCAAAATTTATTAAAATATCTTTGCAGGTTTCCAGGGCTCGATATAAGTGAAAGCCTTTGGTACTCCGCCCAGACCCTTTTCCGGTTCCGTCTTCTTTAGAAATAACTATGGCAGGCCGATTAAATTCATCTACTAACCTGGAAGCTATTATTCCGATGACGCCCTGGTTCCAGCCTTCCGATGAAAGAACTAATATTTTGTTATTCTCTTCTTCTATTTGCTTAAAAGCAAGCCCTCTTGCTTTTTTTAAAATATTATCACCAATATCTCGTCTGGATTTATTTATTTCATTCAATTTTTTTGCTAAAAATTCAGCTTTGGAAGGAGAATCAACCAACAATGATTCTAAAGCTAATTTAGGGTCACCCAATCTTCCTGCTGCATTTAACCTTGGGGCAAGAGCAAAATTAATCTCTTTAGTATTTAAATCTCCATAATCTACTCCGCTTTCCAACATTAATGCCTTTAAGCCTTCTCTCTTAGTTTGGTTAAGTACTTTTAATCCATGTTTAATTAAAATACGATTTTCATCGAGAAAAGGTACAGAATCAGCAATTGTTCCTAAAACCACGTAATCAAGGAAACTGTATAAATCTTCTTGTCTCTTTTTCAACTTTTCATATAGAGCTTGGGCCACTTTAAAACATACCCCTACTCCAGCTAACTCTTTAAAGGGATAACTTTCATCATACTGGGGGTTTATTATGCTTATTGCAGAAGGTATTTCTTTTTGTGGCTTATGATGGTCAATTATAATAACATCTATACCATAGTTCTCTGCCTTTGCTACCTCATAAACAGAACTAATTCCACAGTCAACAGTGATAATTAATGTAAAATCATTTTGATTAGCCAGGTCTACAACCTTTTCATTCAATCCATATCCTTCTTTGAATCGGTTAGGTAAATAGTAGTATAAATTAGAAGTAAGTTCCTTTAAAATTGAAAATAACAGAGCTGTACTTGTTATACCATCAACATCATAGTCTCCAAAAATTAATATTCTTTCCTCGTTGTTTATCGCTTTTAATATTCTATCAATAGCTTTTTCCATATCCTTAAAAGAATAAGGATCTCTTAAATCTTTGAAATCAGACTTTAAGAATTTTCGAGCACTTGTTAATTCTCTTATCCCCCTATTTATTAATAATTGAGACAAAATTGGAGAAATATTTAACTCTTTTGCTAATGCTATCTGTAATTTTTTATCTTCTTTTAAGATATGCCATTCTATTTTATCTACACTCCCTCCTTGTTTCTCGTATCGCGTATCGCGTATCACGTTTGTTTCCCCCTCACCCCTCTAAACCCTCTCCCTAAAAGGGGAAAGGGAGCAAAGATTCCTCCTCTTTTAATTTTATCTGTCTGCTAAACCCTGGACGCTCTATATCAACCTGCGAGATACGATTCACGAGATACAAGATACGAATTCATCCTGACTTCTGGCTCCTATCTTTCCTTCCTTAAACCAGCTAACCAGGTTACTAACCAACTAACCAATTCTATCCGCTAAATGTTATATGCTAGAATACGAAAATATAATTTTTCTTTTGCTTTTACGTTTTTTAATGTCTAAACAGGCGAAAAATGATGGTTAAAATAATGCTTAGTAAAATACATAAACCTAAAGGGAAGTAAAAAATAAAATTTTTTCTTTGAATTATAATGTCTCCAGGTAACCTCCCAGAAAAAGGTAATTTTCCTGCCAATAAAAATATTGCTCCCATTATAATTAATATTATCCCAAAAAAAAGAAGAGTTTTGCCAAATAGGTTAAATTCTGACATTTTTATCACCTATTTTGTTTTAAAATTATTTTTTACCCTTTTTCTTTGTAGTAATTTTAATCCCCTTTTGCTCTATTTTAAAAATTTTATTCCATTCTAATAGTAGAGGACTGGCAATAAAAATTGAAGAATATGTCCCTGCTACCATCCCCAAAAATAAAGCCAAAGCAAAATCAGAAAGTATATTTCCTCCAAAAAAATATAAGGCTAAAATGGGAAGAATTGTAGTTAGAGCTGTATTAATAGTTCTGGACAAAGATTGATTAACGCTAATATTTATCAAATTTTCAAATGATTCTCTGGTTTTAAGCTTTATATTTTCTCTAAGTCTATCTAAAATTACGATAGTATTATTTAGTGAATATCCCACAATAGTTAGAACTGCTGCTATTATCGAAATAGTTATTTCCTTGTGGAATAAAGAAAAGATACCCAGAACAATTAAGCAGTCATGTAAAAGTGCTATTATTGAAATAATAGAAAATTTAAATTCAAACCTTATAGTAATATATAGAATAATCCCTATAAAGGCAAAAAGTAAGGCATAAATAGCTAACTTTTTTAAATTTTCTCCGATAACCGGCCCTACTGTTTCAACACGTAATATATCTAATTCAGCTAAATTCTCCCTAAAAGATGATAATATTTCCTTTCTTTGCTCTTGATCAATCTTTTCCGTTCTTAATACAAATTCATTTTCCGATAAATTTTGAATAGTACTTCGACTTAAATTAAATTCACCTAAAACATTTCTGACTTCCTCAGTTGAAATTGGTTTATCAAATCTTATCTGGAGTAAAGTACCCCCTGCAAAATCAATCCCATAATCAAATCCTTGAAAAATAATTGAAATTAATCCAATTAGAATGATAACAGAAGAAATAAAATAAGCTATTTTTCTATTCTTTGTAAAATCAAACTTCTTCTCTCCAATCAAATCCATCAAATACATCCTCCTTAACTATATCTATACTAAAGCTTTATAGCTAAACTTATTTGCTACTAATTCCAAAACTATCTTGGTTACTACAATTGCAGTGAACATACTAGCTAAAATACCTATACTTAATGTTACTGCAAATCCTTTAATGGGCCCTGTGCCAAAATAAAATAAAGCAAGAGCTGCAATTAAAGTAGTAACATTGGCATCAAATATAGTGCGGAATGCCTTACTGAAACCGGCGTCAATTGAGGCTCGAAAAGTTTTCTCTAATTTCAATTCCTCTTTTATTCTTTCAAAGATTAGAATATTAGCATCTACCGCCATACCGATGGTGAGGATTATTCCAGCTATTCCAGGTAAAGTCAAGGTTGCCTTTATACCGGCCAAAGCTCCTACTATTAGCAGCATACATACGACCAAGGCAAAATTTGCTATTAATCCAAACCCTTTATAATAAATTAACATAAAGAGTAAAATTAAAATTAATCCAACTATCCCTGCTTTTACCCCTTTAGAAATGGAATCTCTTCCTAAAGTAGGACCTACAGATCTATTCTCTAAAATTTCTACTTGTACAGGTAATGCACCTGCTCGCAAGAGGATAGCCAAATGTTTTGCACTTTCTACGGTAAATTTTCCAGTAATTTGGGCCTTCCCATCAAGAATTGGTTCCTGAACAACAGGAGCAGATATTTCTTTTCCATCTAAAGTAATCGCCAGAATTTTCCCTACATTATTCTTAGTTGCCTCTCCAAATTCTTTAGCTCCAATCTTATCAAACTCAATTAAAACAATAGGACGACCAAATTGATCGAAACTTTCTTTAGCATTTAATAAATGAGCTCCAGTTAGTTGTGTTTCTCCTTTCTCATTTTTAAATTCCAGTAGAGCAGTTTTGCCAATTACTTCCACAGCTGCCTCAGGATCGTCTACCCCGGGTAATTGAACTAAAATGCGTTTTGCTCCCTGTCTTTGAATTACTGGTTCTGAAACACCTAATTGGTCGATTCGATTTCTTATAATCTCCAAAACTCTATTTACAGAATCGCTATCTACAGGGGCATTTGGAGTGTCTACACACTCTAAAATAATATGAGAACCTCCTTGTAAATCTAATCCCAAATTTATCTTTTCATTTAGAGGAAACGATAATATAATTGCAATAAAAATTACTACAAAGATGCTGGTGACCCTCAATGTTTTAGTCCAATTCATATAAAAATCCTCTCTTTCTAATTTTTTCCTATCTTTTTGTCTTTAAATAATTTAAAATCCCGTTTATTAACTTAATAATTATAATATTTTAACATTTTCTTTGTCAACGATAAGAACAACTAAGATGTTAATATACAAAAATATAAAGGCAGGTATAATAAAATGAATACCTGCCTCTCTATTATTGGGGTTATATATGTCTCTATATACTTTTTCCCCTTTTTAGATTATTTTTTTATTTTTCTCGTTTTACCCCAATAGCACTGCGGGTAGTATTTATCATTACATCCTTGGCAATTTCTAAAGTTAAAGTTTCGCCCTTGATATCTCTAATTATGCCATATATACCCCCAATGGTAATCACTTTGTCTCCCTTTTGTAAACTATCCAGCATTAATTTATGTTTTTTCTGTTTTTGTTGTTGAGGACGAATAAGTATGAAATAAAATATACCAAATATAATAATCAAAGGTAAAAATTGTTGAAGAGATTCCATTTTTATTTATCACGCCTTTCTTTTTTTATTTTAAAAAATATCGTTTAAATTATACACAATTTAATTTTATTTGGCAAATTATTTTTATATTTTTCCAACACGAAACCCGCCGATACACAATACATGATAACAGTATATTCTGTCTTCCAGCTACTTTTAATGTTATTTAACTCAAAAAATTGGTAAGGGATTCTTCTTTAAATTCTAATAATCTATCTTCTAATAACGCTAATCTTATATTTTTCATTAAATTAGACATAAAATAAAGATTATGGATAGTCCCCAGAATTGAACCAAGCATTTCCTTAGAAGTATATAAATGACGGAGATAGGCTTTAGTGAAATTCTGACAGGTATAACACTGGCATTTATCATCTAAGGGAGTGAAATCATTTTTGTATTTAGCATTGGTTATGGTTAATTTACCAGAAGAGGTAAACAAAGAACCGTTTCTTCCATTTCTAGTAGGGAGAACACAATCAAACATATCAATCCCCCTTACAACTCCTTCTAATATACTCTGCGGAGCTCCTACCCCCATTAAATATCGAGGTTTACTGATTGGCAAACAAGGTACTGTATAATCCAAAACTTCATACATTAAAGATTTTGGTTCGCCTACACTTAATCCTCCTATGGCATAACCCGGAAAGTCTAATTCTACTAATTTATTAGCATTCTCAATCCTTAAATCTTTAAAGGTGCCTCCCTGAACAATTCCAAATAAACTCTGATTAGTGCTATGATGTGCTTCTTTGCATCTCTTTGCCCATTGAATAGTCCTTCGAGCAGCAATTTCTACCTGATATTTCCCCGAAGGGTAAGGAGTACATTCATCAAAAGCCATTGCGATATCAGAACCCAAGGCCATCTGGATTTCCATAGCCTTTTCAGGATTTATAAAATGCCTTGAACCATCAATATGAGAATTAAAAAATACTCCATCATCATCTACTTTATTTAACTCCCCTAAACTAAAAATCTGAAACCCACCACTATCAGTTAATATGGTCCCTCTCCAGCCCATAAACTTATGCAATCCACCAGCTTGAGCAATCAAATTATATCCGGGCCTTAAATATAGATGATAAGAATTACTCAGGATAATCTTAATTCCCAGCCTTTCTAATTCTTGAGGAGTCATAGCTTTAACTGTTGCTTGAGTACCTACTGGCATAAATACTGGAGTTTCAATTGCCCCATGAGGAGTAAATAACTTCCCTAATCTTGCATTTGTATTCTTACATTCCTTAATAATTTCAAATTTAATAGACAAATGTATATAACCTCTTAATTCACATTTTTAAATTATGCGAATATTGTATTTCGTATATCACATATAGTAAAGATGGTAATACGGTTAGCCAGTTTGCCGCTTACCCAGTCAAAGAATTAAAATCGACTTTCTTAACTATGTAACTGGTAAACAGGGTAACTGGGTAACTAATACGCGATACTATATACTAACAATTATACAATCATCATCGAATCTCCAAAGCTATAAAATCTATATTTTTCTCTTATTGCCTCTTGATATGCTTTAAAAATAAAATCCTTTCCGGCAAAAGCAGCTGAAAGCAATAAAGGGGTTGATTGAGGAAGATGAAAATTAGTAATTAACACATCTACTATTCTAAATTTATAACCAGGGTAAATAAACATATTAGTCCAATTATTACCAATTAAAATTCCATCTTTATTAAAATTAACAGCAGACTCTAAAGTACGAGTTGTGCTAGTTCCAACCGAAATAACTCGTCTCTTTTCACTACGAGCACAATTAATCTTTTGTGCAACATCTGGGGAGATAGAATAAAATTCTGAAGACATTTTATGCTTTTCTATTTCAGAAACTCTTATAGGTTCAAAAGTTCCTCGACCAACATGAAGAGTTATATAAACTATTTCTATACCTTTGTTCTTAAGTTCTTTTAATAAAGGTTTAGTAAAATGAAAACCAGCGGTGGGAGCAGCAATTGAACCATCTTGAACCGCAAAAACCGTTTGATAATCATCCCTTTCCTTCAATTCTTCTTTGATATAAGGAGGAGTAGGCATCTTTCCAATTTTTTTTAATATTTCTTTAAAGTCACCAGCAAAACTAAATTCGATAATATAACTACCTTTTTTTTCATCCTTAGCTTTAACTATTCCACTTAATTCATTACCAAAGATTATTTTAGTTCCGTTATAAATGTTTTTGCCAGGCTTAATCAAAATTTCCCAGCATATATCGTTTAAAGATTTAAGCAGTAATATTTCTACTTTTCCTTTAGTTTTTTCTTTAATACCAAAGATCCTGGCGGGTATAACTTTAGTATTGTTTAAAACTAAAAGATCCCCCTCTTTTAGATAATTTCCAATATTTTTAAAAATGTCATGTTTAATTTCTTTTTTTAACCTGTGCAAAACCATTAAACGACTGTGATCTCTTGGCTTAATTGGCTTTTGTGCAATAAATCCAGGAGGAAGATAATAATTAAATTCTTCTAATTTCATTTCTAATCCACTTCTGCAATTTCAATATTTTTTAATAATATTTATTCCTTGATAATAATATTTTAATATATCTTGATATTTATAACCTTGAAGAGCCATGCCATAAGCACCCCATTGAGACATTCCCACCCCATGTCCATTACCAGAACCAGAAAACAAAAAACTTAAAGGAACATATAAGGTCTTAACAGTTTCTACCGTGGTTATTTCCTGTTCTTTTTCCTGCTCTTTCTCTTTTTTCTCTTCCTCTCTTCTTTTTTTCATTAATTCTATTAATTCATTAATAGTCCATTCTTTTTTTTGCTCCAAAATCTCTTTTATTGACTCTTTCTGAATTTGCTTCTCTTTAATTACCTCCTTATTTTCTACATTTTTTAAGTCATTTGATTCCTCTCTTGTTGGGTTAATTTTAAAAAGTGTACTTCTAATCAGATCTGGTCCAATCAATTTTCTAAAATCGTTAGCTTTTATATGGATAACTTCATTACTCTCAGAAATAAACGCTAATTTACTCACTCTGCCAGTTTTAGTCTTTTCAACCGGTTCAATTGAAAGCACAGAATTTATTTTATATCCTTGTTTATTTAATTTATCTACCAATTCTTCTTTGGTTATTGAATAAATCCAATTATGATGAGGTGGTGAAACAATTTCTTCATATTTTGACTCTACACTTCTTAGATAAGGAACATATTCCCCCCATACGTTTTCACTATCTTCAGTATATCCTCCACTGTCAGAATGATATACAGCATTAATTGGTTCTCCTTTATAAACCATAATCAATCCTCTGGTCTCATCAACTGCTCTATTAGTTAATGGATCTTCATGGTTTACCCCGCCATAGGCTTGACTATTGGTAGAAGCACAAATATTATAACCTTTATCAATATATTTATTCATATTAAAGATAGCAAAAGTTCGGGCAGCAATTGCTTGAGCCTTTAAAACCTCTATGGGCCAGCGCGGGGATATTTCTTTTTTCATAACTCCATAAAGGTACTCTTCAATTCCTATTACATTAATTACATCCAACTTTTTATAATCTTTATTAATAACTACCTCGATATTCCCCCTATACCTATACTTTTGACCCTTAATAATGACTATAATTTTTGTATCTCCTACTGGAACAATATTTAATAATCCAGAGTAAACTCCTATCCCCAGTACTTCTATTCCTTTTTTATGTGGTAATATCTTAATAATCTTATTTTTTTCTTCACTTATGAGTCCTTTTGTTTTTAGATTATAAATCTTAAAAGGGCCATCTCCGCTAATATTAACTTCATCTTGATTTAAAAAAATTCCTACTCGAAGTATAGGCTGTTTTTCTGCTGCTAACATACTATTAGAAAATACAAGCAGTAAAAAAATACAAATTCCTAAAAATAAAAAAATTTTTTTTGTCTTTCCTCTATCTATTTTTCTCAACTAATTTATCTCCTCTTTCAATTCTTCGTTCGTGTTTCTTTCTTAAAATATCTTATGATGGCATTATAACCGAGATTTTTTTACATTTTTACCTTTATATTTCCCTTTCTTTTTTCTTTCCTCATCACTACACTGCTGTGATACTATACGCAATCCGCTGGACACTCTACGATTGCTTTACTACAACAATTTTCCCTGAACATCCTCTTTTCTTTTCTTGCCAAAATATTTATAAGTTAAATCTGTTGCTACTCTTCCCTTGGGGGTTCGATGAAGAAAGCCCCTTTGTAAAAGATAAGGTTCATATACATCGCTAATAGTATCAGCATCTTCACTGATGGAAGCTGCTAATGTTTGCAGTCCTACAGGCCCACCTGAAAATTTTTCTATTATAGTCAGTAGTAATTTTTTGTCTACATCACATAAGCCAAAACTATCAATTTCCATCATCTTTAAGCCAAAATCAGCAATTTCTTTAGTAATAACACCTTGACCTTTTATTTGGGCATAATCACGAAGCCTTCGTAATAGTCTATTGGCAATACGAGGAGTTCCTCTTGACCTCTCTGCGATTTTCTTGGCTGCTTCTTTGGTTATTCCAACTTTTAAAATTTGAGAAGATCTCATCACTATCTGCTCTAATTCATTTTCTTGATAGTAACCAACTCGAGTTATAACCCCGAAACGACTTCTTAAAGGCGAGGTAATTAATCCTGTACGAGTAGTTGCTCCGATAAGAGTAAATTTTGGTAAGCTTATACGAATAGAACGCGCGCTCGGACCTTTACCAATTAAAATGTCTAATTCGAAATCTTCCATGGCTGGATATAATATTTCCTCTACTGCCCGATTCAATCGGTGAATCTCATCTATAAATAAAACATCATTCTCTTGTAGATTGGTAATTATTGCTGCTAAATCTCCTGCTCTTTCTATTACTGGTCCAGAAGTCATCTTAATATTTACCCCCATTTCATTGGATATTATATAAGCTAAGGTAGTTTTTCCTAAACCTGGGGGGCCATATAAAAGAATATGATCAATAGGTTCCTTTCTTTTTCGCGCAGCACTGATGTAAATTTTAAAATTCTTTCTAATATTTTCCTGACCAATAAATTCTGTAAATAATTTTGGCCTTAAATTTATATCTAAATCTGGTTCTTCTTTTCTCAACCCTAAATCAATAGTTTTTTCTTTTTTAAATTCCATTAAATTTCTCCATTAAAGTTTATAATAAAATCTACTAGAATGATTATAATAGTCCATACATAAAACTATTAATGACTAAAATTCATCTAATAATTTTTAAAGATTCTTTAATTAGTTCTTCAAGAGTTAATTCCCGATTAATTTTTTCTTGAGTTTTTTCCACCGCCATTTTTGCTTTTTTATAAGTATAACCCAATGCTTTAAGGGCATCTATAGCATCGTCTATAATCCCTGGTTTATATTTTTTTTCTAGACCTACCTCAAAAAGAGTGGTCTTACTTATCTTTTCCTTTAGTTCTAATACAATTTTTTTTGCTAACTTATTACCAACTCCAGCTATCGTAGTAATTGAATCCAAATCTTCTTGTAAAATTGCTTTTTTAAAATCATCGGGAGTCATTTTGGATAGAATACTCAAACCCACTTTTGGACCAATACCTGGTGTACTAATTAGTAATTCAAAAAAATTTTCTTCCTCCTTAGTAAAAAATCCATAAAGCATTATTTTATCTTCTCTTAAATATAGATAAGTATAAATTTTAGTTTTATCACCGACTTTTATAGGAAGATTATTATAGGTGGGAATATTAATTTGATAGCCTATATTGCCTATGTTTAATATAAGATAATTTATTCCGACTGTATCAACTATTCCTTCCAGAAAAGATATCAAATTTAGACCTCCCATAATAATAGTTAGCTGGTTTGGTGCTAATTATTCAACTAATTAACCAAGTGACTAACTAACCAACTAACTAATTCTTAGTGATATACGATTTATGAAATACGATAAATAAATTTGATTCCTGATTTTAGTTTTCTACTCTCTTAACACGATACGCAATACGCGATACTCGATACTTATTTAATACTTAGTATGCACATGACATATTGCTACAGCTAAAGCATCTGCGGCATGGTCAGGGCGAGGAATTTCGGGTAAATTGAGCAGGATTTTAACCATTGATTGAACCTGGAACTTATCTGCTCTTCCATTTCCTACAGTTGCCTGCTTGACCTGTAGGGGAGTATATTCATAAAGCTCTAACCCGATTAAGGAAACGGTTAAAGCTACCGCACCACTCACTTTGCTCACCATAAGTGCAGTCCGAGTATTTTTATTAAAAAATATCTCTTCTATAACCACTTCATGGGGTTTATGTTTTTCAATAATTTCCTTTAGCCCATAATATATCTTTTCTAATCGAACCTTAAAGGTGTCTTTTTTATCAGTAGTTATGCAACCATAATCAATTAGAACAATTTCTTTCTTCTCATACTGAATTAGACCATACCCAATATGGGTAAGCCCAGGATCAATACCTAATATAATCACGATTTGTTCCTACTTGTTGATATTTCTTCCATAATTTTGTCATCTATATTAAAGTTAGCATAAACTTTTTGTACATCATCATGATCTTCTAATTGTTCCATTAAGTTAAGCATTTGCATCGCTTTTTTACCCTCTAAATCTATTGTAGTTTTAGGAATTAAAGTAATTTCTTTTAGTAAACAATCGATATTATGTTCTTTTAACAAATTATCAAAACTTTCATAATTTTCAGGTATGGTAATCACTTCAATATTTTGTTTATCAGTTCGCACATCTTCAGCTTCAGCTTCAAGAGCTAAATCAATAATTTTTTCTTCATCTATTGCTTCTTTTTCAAAGATAAAATAACCTCTTTTATCAAACATCCATGCAACGCAACCATTCTCGCCTAAATTACCACCGTTCCTGGAAAATATTTTTCTGATTTCTGGGGTTGTTCGATTTTTATTATCAGTTAAGGCTTCTACCAAAACTGCCACCCCTCCTGGACCGTAACCTTCATACACTACTTCTTCATAAGATACTCCTGCAATTTCACCAGTTCCTCTTTTAATCGCTCTTTCAATATTTTCATTAGGCATATTATTTTCTTTTGCTAATTGGATAGCAGTTTTTAGTCTCACATTAGTTTCAGGGTCTCCTCCTCCTGAACGAGCAGCAACAGTTATTAGTCTAATTAATTTAGTAAACAATTTACCCCTTTGAGCATCCATTTTACCTTTCTTTCTCTTAATTGTGCTCCATTTTGAATGACCAGACATAATTTATTTCTCCTTGAATATAAAATTAATAAAACTTTAATTGCGATTAATTTTAAATAATTTTAGCATATTAAAAGAGTAGTTTCAATAATATAGTATCGCGTATTGCGTATCGAGTATCGCCTGAAGAAAAAGAATTAGAGAAAAAAATAAAAACCATCCACCCCTAGACCAGATCAGACTTTCACTGTTAAAACAGGTAACAAACTCCCCAAAAACCCCTCTACGCCTTTTGTTAATTCTTTTCGTTTTATGTTTTACCATTCCTGCTTCTGACAAACTTGTTAGAATCCATTCCTTATTCAGAAAAGAATTTATTTTAGAGCATCGGAATTTTTTTGAAATACCGATGCTCTAAAATAAAAGATATGCAGTATATTTATTTAAAAGGTAGGTTTTTCAGGAATAGTTCGTTTATGTGCACTTTTATTTATTTTGTCTTGAATTTTTTTTTCTATCATTTTATTGTTTAATTTTCCAGTTCTCAAATATTCATCTATCTGTTTGTAACTTATTCCTATTTCTGCCTCATCGGTTTGACCTTCCCAAAGGCCAGCAGAAGGGGGTTTTTGGATAATTTCTTGAGGTATTTCTAAATATTCTGCTAATTCTACAACCTGACTCTTTAGTAAATTACCTAAGGGTAAAATATCTACTCCTCCATCACCATACTTGGTAAAATATCCAATTGTTAACTCACTTTTATTTCCCGTTCCCACAACTATATAATTTAATTTATTAGCAAAATAATATAAAGTTATCATTCTTAATCGGGGTTTTATGTTTGCCTTTTCTAATTTAAAATTTATATTTTTTTCCTCGCCATCTAATAAAGATATAAATGAATCATAAATTTTTGATAAATCAATTATTTTATAATAAATATCATATTTTTCAGCAAAACTTACTGCATCTTCAATATCTTTACTTATACTGTGACAGGGCATAATTAAGGCTAAAGTATTATCAGGAAACACTTTTTTACATAGGATTGCTACCACGGCAGAATCAATGCCTCCACTTAGTCCTATTACCACTCCTTTAGCTTTTGCACTAATCACCTTATTTTCTATCCAATTACTTAATTTTTGCGTTAAAGTTTTCATAAATTGAACTCCTCTATAATTCCCCAATAAATCAATTCACCAATTTACCAATTAATTAGTCGTCAGTGTATCGTATTGCGTTAAAAAAATCATAATTCAGAAACGGAGATGTGATGCATCGTCTCCTTTGTATAT
>DOTB01000036.1:20753-20911 GCA_003513845.1 Candidatus Atribacteria bacterium
TTGTATATTAAATGGTACTATTTTCTTAAAACCAGATGCGAATTTGTTCGGGGGCAAACTGGTCACCCAGAAACACCTTACTTATTACTGTATTTTCAATTATACACCAAAATAGCAGATTAGAAAAATAAAAAATCCCGGCAGTGTCCTACTCTCCC
>DOTB01000036.1:21033-24242 GCA_003513845.1 Candidatus Atribacteria bacterium
AACCTGCAGTACCATCGGCGCTGGAGGGCTTAACTACTGTGTTCGGGATGGGAACAGGTGTGGCCCCTCCGCTATTACCACCGGGAAAATCAGAAGAGGTATAAGGTAAGATAACGATCAAGTCCTCGACCTATTAGTATCAGTTAGCTAAAGACATTACTGTCCTTACACTTCTGACCTATCAACCGGGTAGTCTACCCGGGGTCTCTCTCTGGATAGATCCAGATGGGATACCTAATCTTGAGGCAGGCTTCACGCTTAGATGCTTTCAGCGTTTATCCCGACCGAACATAGCTACCCAGCAATGCCCTGAGCAGGACAACTGGTACACTAGAGGTTCGTCCACCTCGGTCCTCTCGTACTAGAGGCAGACCCTCTTCAAGTATCCTACGCCCACGACGGATAGGGACCGAACTGTCTCACGACGTTCTAAACCCAGCTCGCGTACCGCTTTAATTGGCGAACAGCCAAACCCTTGGGACCTGCTTCAGCCCCAGGATGCGACGAGCCGACATCGAGGTGCCAAACCTCCCCGTCGATATGGACTCTTGGGGGAGATAAGCCTGTTATCCCCGGAGTACCTTTTATCCGTTAAGCGACGGCACATCCACTAGTTACCGCCGGATCACTAGGCCCTGCTTTCGCATCTGTTCGAGATGTCTCTCTCACAGTTAAGCCTCCTTCTGCCCTTACACTCTCTGGTGTGATTTCCAACCACACTGAGGAGACCTTGGGACACCTCCGTTACTCTTTAGGAGGTGACCGCCCCAGTCAAACTGCCCACCAAATACTGTCCCCTTACCGGATAACGGCAAGGGTTAGAATCCAAACATACTAAGGGTGGTATTTCAAGGGTGGCTCCAGAGAAGCTGGCGCTCCTCCTTCCCAGCCTACCACCTATCCTACACAGAGCATGCTAAAATTCAATATCAGGCTACAGTAAAGGTTCACGGGGTCTTTCCGTCCTGTCGCGGGTAGTAAGCATCTTCACTTACACTACAATTTCACCGAGTCCCTCGTTGAGACAGTGCCCAAATCGTTACGCCATTCGTGCGGGTCGGAACTTACCCGACAAGGAATTTCGCTACCTTAGGACCGTTATAGTTACGGCCGCCGTTTACTGGGGCTTCGGTCAGAAGCTTCCCCTCACCTGAGGTGAGAGTAACCCCCTTCCTTAACCTTCCAGCACCGGGCAGGCGTCAGTCCCTATACATCATCTTTCGATTTAGCAGAGACCTGTGTTTTTAGTAAACAGTCGCTTGGGCCGTTTCTTTGCAACCCCTTCAGGCTAACCAAGTAAATTGGGTCACCCTAATGGGGCACTCCTTCTCCCGAAGTTACGGAGTCATTTTGCCGAGTTCCTTAACGAGGGTTATCTCGAGCGCCTTGGTATTCTCTACCTACCTACCTGTGTCGGTTTTAGTACGGATACCAGGTTATCTTGTTTAGAGGCTTTTCTTGGCAGTGTGGGATCAATCAGTTCGCCGCCGTAGCAGCTCCCCATCACCTCTTAGGGTTTTAAAAGGAGACGGATTTTCCTATCTCCTCCCTTGCGGGCTTAGACACGTAACTTTTATCGTGCTGACCTACCCTACTGCGTCCCCCCATCACTTGTAGCGATAATCTGGTAGTACCGGAATATTAACCGGTTGTCCATCACCTACGCCTTTCGGCCTCAGCTTAGGTTCCGACTAACCCTGGGCGGATTTACCTTCCCCAGGAAACCTTAGGTTTTCGGCGGGAGAGATTCTCACTCTCCTTATCGTTACTCATGCCGGCATTCTCACTTCCCTTCCGTCCAGATATCCTTACGGTTATCCTTCACCCGGTAAGGGAACGCTCCTCTACCACCCAGAATAAATTCTGGATCCAGAGCTTCGGTGGCAAGCTTATAGCCCCGTACATTTTTCGGTGCAGAATCACTTGACCAGTAAGCTGTTACGCACTTTTTAAATGATGGCTGCCTCTGAGCCAACATCCTGGCTGTCTCGGTAATTCTACTTCCTTTCACACTTAGCTTGCACTTGGGGACCTTAGCTGCTGGTCTGGGCTGTTTCCCTTTTGACTACGGAGCTTATCCCCCGCAGTCTGACTCCCAAACTATAAACCTATGGCATTCGGAGTTTGATTGGGTTCAGTAACCTGGTAGGGCCCTTAGTCCATTCAGTGCTCTACCTCCATAGGAAAACATTTGAGGCTAGCCCTAAAGCTATTTCGAGGAGAACCAGCTATCTCCGAGTTTGATTGGCCTTTCACCCCTAACCACAGCTCATCCCCCAGTTTTTCAACACTGGTGGGTTCGGGCCTCCACAGGTGATTAGACCTGTTTCACCCTGGCCATGGTTAGATCACCCGGTTTCGGGTCTACGCCACCTAACTTGACGCCCTATTTAAGACTCGCTTTCGCTACGGCTCCGCAGCAGCTGCTGCTTAACCTGGCTAGGTATCGTAACTCGCCGGCTCATTCTACAAAAGGCACGCGGTCACACATCTTTAAGATAAATCTTAAAAAATAGTGCTCCCACTGCTTGTAGGTATACGGTTTCAGGTACTATTTCACTCCCCTTCCGGGGTACTTTTCACCTTTCCCTCACGGTACTAGTTCACTATCGGTCACCAGTTAGTATTTAGCCTTAGGAGGTGGTCCTCCCAAATTCTCACAGGGCTTCCCTTATCCCGTGATACTCGGGTGCCTGATGAAGAGGTCTTTCCCTTTCGCCTACTGGACTATCACCATCTATGGTGGACTTTTCCAATATCACTTCGGCTAGAAAAAGACTTTTTAACTCTTTGATTCTTACGGTAGTAGAATCAGATCAGGTCCCACGACCCGGCAAGAGCAACGTCTACCGACTATCACACTCTTACCGTTTAGGCTCTTCCCCTTTCGCTCGCCGCTACTTAGGGAATCGTTATTACTTTCTCTTCCTGGGGGTAATTAGATGTTTCAGTTCCCCCCGTCTCGCCTCCTTACCCTATTTTATTCAGGTAAGGATACCATAGGTTTGCTATGGTGGGTTTCCCCATTCGGGCACCCCTGGATCAAGGCCTGCTTACGGCTCCCCAGGGATTATCGCAGTTAACCACGCCCTTCATCGCCTTCTGGTGCCAAGGCATCCACCGTACACCCTTTTCGACTTGATCGTTAAGTTGGATACTTTTCTACCTTATACACTCTATTTGGTTTTCAAGGAACAGGTTAGTCGTTA
>DOTB01000036.1:24550-24947 GCA_003513845.1 Candidatus Atribacteria bacterium
TAAGTACCCAACCAGAATGATCGACCATCTTTACTCCTTAGAAAGGAGGTGATCCAGCCGCACCTTCCGATACGGCTACCTTGTTACGACTTCACCCCAATCGCCAGCCATACCTTCGGTACCTGCCTCCCCTTGCGGGGTTAGCCCAGCAACTTCAGGTATCGCCAACTTTCGTGGTGTGACGGGCGGTGTGTACAAGGCCCGGGAACGTATTCACCGCGGCATGCTGATCCGCGATTACTAGCGATTCCGACTTCATGGAGGCGAGTTGCAGCCTCCAATCCGAACTGGGGCCTGTTTTTAGGGATTGGCTCAAGATCGCTCTTTTGCTACCCTCTGTACAGACCATTGTAGCACGTGTGTAGCCCGGGACGTAAGGGGCATGATGATTTGACGT
>DOTB01000011.1 GCA_003513845.1 Candidatus Atribacteria bacterium
TTCTACTCCGGCAATATTCCCTTTTTCATCATAATAGTAATGACTGGTATCAGAGATAATCAGAGGAGAGCCATCTTTCTTTTTTAAAATCAATTCAAAATCTCTGAGGTTCCCATTATTTTTTTCTAACTCTTCAAGATATTTTTTCCTGTCTTCAGAAGCAAAGTATAAATGATGGGAGATATTTTTTCCCAAGATATCCTCGGGAGAATTGTAGCCAAATAATTTAGCTCCTTCCGGATTTATCATTATAAGATTTCCATCTTTATCTGTGCGATAATAGGCTCCCGGCATATTCTCAAAGAGGGAGCGAAATTTTTCTTCTGACTCCCTCAAGATATCTAAATATTTTCTGCGTTCACCAATAATACGCTTAATTATAATAATTGTTGTACTACCGATTAAAATTATTAGAATAATTAGAAAAAGGGCTTCTCCCCTGTTTACTGGAGTTCTTGGAAAACCAAAAAAGTAATGGGGAATATCTAAGACCTCACTCAAGTAGACTATAATACTAAAAAATATAACCATACCAGCTACCACAAATACTTCTTTATTCTCTTTGATTCTTTCTATCCATTTTTGCGATTTCAGTATTTTGACTGCCGATTTGAGTTTTAATTTCATTTATGTATCCCTCTTTTCTGACGTCCCTATGTCATGTTTCAATCTTTCCACCCGAACTTTGGTTAAGAAACTTATTTAGACCCTACAATTTTTTCCACTACCCCTTCCCTATCTATCTAATCTAAAAGTAAAATATTAATTTTCAAAAAATGGGATGTATCCTTATTTTATTATTTTATTGTAGTTGAAAAACTAAAATACGATGTGCCTTTCGGGCCACTGGAAACAAACCTGCTAATTTAAATATAATTCGATAAACAATATCCAGTTTCCTAATCTCTTCTGATTGGGTAAAATACCACTCCTCTACAAGGTGAATTCCAGGATTCCATTTTTCAATATTATGGGCATCATCTATACCCCAATGGATAATTGCCCCGGTCTTTTTTAGTGAAGGATGATATTTTACATTTTTTGCAGTAAGAACACTATAACTATCGAATATAAGCGTGGATCCGAGAAATTTACTTTGAAGGATAAGAATAAGTAATTTTACTTCTCCTTCCTTAAGGTACATAAATAAACCTTCGGCAAGAAAGATAAATGGTCCTTTTTTACCTAACAGATTATCAACCCACTTAAATTCCATTACCGATGAGGGAATTAAGTGATATCGATCAGTTTCCTGATAGAAATTCTTTCTTAATTGTATCACTTCGGGGTAATCCAGATCATACCATTCAACTTTGCTGTTATCGACTCTACTAAAGCGGCTATCCAATCCACAACCTAATTGGACTACTATACTACTGGGATATTTTTGTAAGAATTCTCTAACATAATTATCAAACTGTTTCGCTCGCATGCATATTGTAATATGAGTCTGTCTGGGGATTTTTAATTGAGTATAATCATATTCTATTTTGTTTACTATTTCGACTGCCTTATCATCTGAAATGATTGGAGTCTCTTTCCTGCTTTCCAATGCCTTACAGTAAAGGGGAATCAGCAATGTTTCCTTTTCTTTTTCTAATTTTATTTTTTCTTTTTTCATTTCCTCTTCACACCCGTATTATACAATTAAGTAAGGCCCTTCTCTCTTATCCACTGCTAATCGGGTTCGCCGTAGTTAAAAAATGAATTAAAATTGTCCTTTAACCATTCATAATAATCATCTTCAACATACTTACAGAATGCCTCTACAAGGGTTTCTTTGGGAATATTTTCAGGGATTTCCATTCCCTCAAGTTCTTCCTCCAAGAATTCTCTTACAGCTTCTCTGTCAAGCAACATAATTCCTCCTTTAGTGATATAATTATATCAAATAAATGACCTAATTACTGAGGATTAACAATACATCCTATTTTTTTCTATGGTTTAATTTGCCATCTTACAAGATATTCCTTTACGACATCTATCTATAGCAATATCTAAAGTTTCAATTATCCGGTTAAGAAACTCATTCGGACCCTATAGGTTTTCCACTAAAAATTACCGAATTATTGACTTGGTACACTTTCCCTATCTGTTTATTAAATTAAATAAGATAAATGAAACGTCCCATTATCTTACTACGTGGGGTAATGACAGAGCGGGTCAGATGAATCCGAACTCTACAATTTAATAATACGACAAAGATGGCGGGAAATCCTTCTTTTTTCGAAATATTTTTATCCTGTTCGATGATAATTATTATTCCCTGTTCTTTCTGTTCTCCCCATTCGAGAGTGGTTATTTTAGGTAGTTGGATTTATTGTGGGCACAATGCATTGTGCCCCTATGTTAGAAAAATTAACAGAAATAGAGGTTGCCATGCTTTATTCGAAAGTTCTCAATGAGGCTAAAAAATAAAAGGGGCTGGATAAATCCAACCCCTTTTATTAGTTCCTACCTGGATAGTGATAATATCCAGGAGGCTAAGTCTTTGATTACCTCTGCCTCTATATGACCACCTATCTGGTATTCCTCTGGAGTAGATTTACCTTCCCCGGCAATAAAAAGATGATTAAGCTGGGGATAGAGCTGAAAGGTTACCTGGGTCTGAGAAGCTAATCCTTGTTGCCATCCCTGAAAATCTTCTAAAGTTACCTGGTAATCTCTTCCACCCTGCAGGATAAATAAAGGACAGGAAAGTTTAAGTGCCTCAGATACTGGGTCTCTTTCCTGTAGGTCATACCAGTACCCCGCATAACCTCCTAATCCAGTGGCTACTTCATCTTCTTTTAGTTTACGTTCATCAATTAATTGTACCCCGTTTTTAATTTCTTCCAGCTTCTTGGCTTCTTCCGGGTTGATTTCTCCATCTAAAGAAAAGATGTATTTCATTTGAGCAGGGATTAGATGATGGAGAGGTCGGGTTGGTCCAGCTAAGACTATAACCCCAGCTACTTTTTTATCTTGATTAGCAATATTAGGGACTAATTGCCCTCCCAGGCTATGACCAAGTAAAAATACTTTTTCGGGATCGACCTTCTCCTGCTGGCGTAAGAAATCCAGAGCCAGTAAGGCATCTTCAATTACTTCACCTTGCACGGTGAAATTTTTGGGATCAATTTGGGAGGCATATACTTTGGTTCGCTTATCATATCTTAGTACCACAATCCCTTCACTGGCTAAGCCCCAGGCCAAATCCTTAAAAGGTTTATTCGGTCCGATAGTTTCGTCTCTGTCATTTGGCCCAGAACCATGAATCAGAACCACTCCGGGGAAAGGACCTTCTCTCTGGGGGAGGGAAAGTAACCCCGGTAACTCCCACCCCGGTGCCCCAAAGGAAATCTCCTGCTCTAAAAATTGGTCTTTCTTCACATAATCAGGAGGTATATATTCATATCCCTCGGGGGGAGCAGTAGGTAAGAAGTGAAATCCGCTGATCTTCCCTTCTGAATTAAAGGCTAATTGTAAATCTAAGTTTACCTTTTCAAAATTACAAGTCAGTAGAGTTATCTGATAACCGGCTTGTTCTGAGGTTCTAAAGTTCCCCCAAGAGATTAATTCTCCCAGATCTTTAGTTATCTTGTTCCATAGTTCTTTAAAGTCTTTCTCCGGAAGAGCAGCCCTTACTTTTTCATCAAATTGTTCTACCGCGCGGGCATAATCTGCAGTCTGTAAATATTCCAAAAAAGACAAAGTATCCTGGTATAATTCCTCATCGGTCTTACTTTCTGCAGTAACCCCGTTTAATGATCCATAAAAAACAATTCCGATTAATATTATTACTAAGGTCAAGGTCAATAAAATTTTTCTTTTTAACATTATTAAGTAACCTCCTTACTTAAGGTTTTTTACGGTTGTTTTTCTTCTTAGAAAATAGAGGAAAAGAAAATTAGTTCATATTTTTTCTAAGATACCTTATATTTGCAAAGATTACCATCCCTATCTTCGTTATATCGTAATGAATGCAAGGACTGGATGAATCCGATACTTGCTATTTAATAATACAATAAAAGTGGGTAAAATCCTTCTTTTTTAGAAAATATTTTTATTTTATTCGATGCTAATTATTATCCTTTCTTCTTTCTATTCCTTCCATTCGAGGGTAATATTCTCCGGAATTCGGAGGGGGCGTGGGATTCTTTGGATCCTTCCAGATTTTCCCTTAAGGTGATGGTTTCCTGCTTGTGCAGGAATGACATAAAGAGGAAGGTAATTATCTTTTGGGTGAGGGAGGTGAGCTTATTTTTAAGATTCTGGTAAGTTCTTCTGGAGAGACGGTGGAGTTGATATCTATTGCCTTATCTTCTGGTCTTTTGGAAAGGGGGAAAGATAGCAAATGTAAAAAGAATGGCAACCAAGACATTCAATAAAGGTACCCAGGTGCTGTGAGTTAAATAAATGGGGAATAAAGGATTAAAAAGTATAGCAATAGTTATAAAGGCGAATTTTTGCCATTCGATTTTTTTCTTAAATGCTTTAAAAGTTAGAAAAATAGAGGCCATGCAGGTTATCCATCTTAAAAAAGTGTTGTAGCTACTGGGCCTCTCAGCTATTGCTCCATATAGCAACACAATAACACTTATAATAATAAAATATTTTATAAAACTACTCTTTCGATTAGCCATTTTAATACTTCTCCTCCAGTTTAAAATGGGGTGTGTCTCCATTTATTTTTTCGGTTATTTTATTGCCTCTCCCTGATAAATTGAATCTTACCAGGAAAATGCAAGTGCGAATCGAATGAATTTGACCCCCACCATTTAATATTACAATAAAAGGTGGGAGAAATCCTTCTTTTTTTGGATAATTTTTAGAAATTATAAAGGAAATATTTTTTATATTTTTTATTGCATTTTGAAGAATTATACTTTAAATAGGTAAATAAAAAAGTAGAAGGCCATTACAATAGATAAAGACAGTTTAACAAGAACTGCTGTCAAACTTCCGATAAAAGTGGCCAGGCCGGCTTTTAAAGCCATTGAATTTTCTTTACCGGCAATAAGCTCTCCTACAATAGCGCCGATAAATATCCCTAAAACCATTCCTAAGGGAGGAAAGAAGATGATACCGGCCATCATCCCTATTATTGCTCCCCAGATTCCGTATTTACTGGTGCCGTACTTTTTAGCTCCCAGTAGGGGGAGAAAATAATCTCCCAGGGAGATTACAATAGTTAAGATAGCAAACTTGACCAAGAAACTATTACTAAAAACAGGTTCCTCTTTGGCAAATTGAAGCAATATAAGGGCAGCATAACTAAGGGGAGGTCCAGGGATGGCGGGAAAAATACAGCCAATTACTCCTACAATAGTACAAACTACTCCTAATAAAATTAAAATAAATTCCATAAAACTCAGCACTCTCCTTCTCTTTTTATCATTTGGGTCGTTATATTTCTACTTGTCCCAAAAGTCACTCCCCAGTACACAGATAAAGAACCGATATTGAAAATAAATTTAAACGAACCTTGATGTATTCTTAGTTTGGTAGTATTATCAAATTATATAATATAAATCTAGGACGATATTTTAAATGAAAAATTTATTAAATAATAAAAATATTTTAAAAAAAGAAATCAATCCCTCCCAACTTCAGACCTTGGGTGAGGAAATTGCCAACAGTATTACTCATGGTATAGGAGCAGCTTTAAGTATTGCTGCTCTGGTAATTTTGGTAGTCCTTGCCATCAGACGCGGTGATGCCTGGAGAATAGCGAGTTTCAGTATCTATGGAGCTACGCTCATTTTGCTTTATCTAGCTTCCACTCTTTATCATAGCTTTGTAAACCCAAAGATAAAAAATTTTTTCAGAATCCTGGACCATTCAGCAATCTATCTTCTTATCGCCGGGAGCTACACCCCTATTACCCTTACCTTTATGCGGGGTCCCTGGGGTTGGACCCTCTTCGGTATCGTTTGGGGTATAGCTATAGGAGGTATTACTATAACCATACTTCTTCTGGATAAGCTCAAAGCCTTATTGGGCTTATCTTATGTTGCCATGGGATTAGTTATCGTTATTGCTTTTAAACTAATGACACAGATGGTCCCCAGGGGGATGATTGCCTGGCTTTTTATCGGAGGAGCTTGCTATCTTTTAGGAATAATATTTTATTTATGGAGAAGATTACCTTATCATCACCCCATATGGCACCTGTTTGTTTTAGGCGGAAGCATTTCTCATTTTTTAGGAATATTTTTCTATCTCACCTAAAAATTTCGTTCTTAACACACTTCACCACCTTGTCAACAAAAGCTTTATCAATTTTACCCACCAAAGAAGGAGTCTCAAAGATTCGTTCAGGCAAATGATAGTTATCCAGTGAAAATCCTTCCTGCATTTTAAATTGATATTTTTCGCGGTGAATTTCTTCTCCTATATTTAAAAGATCTTCTTTGGCAATATCATAGCCTGCGGAATAAAGGGCTTCAGAACAAATTTCTGGAGTGTATAATCCCCGAGCAAAGAAACAAACTACCAGACTGGAGAGAATCTGCCGCCATCGCTCTTCAGTTAACAGTTCTTTAGCCAGTTTTTCGGGACTAATTTTTTCTTTGGTCAAAATCTTCTGGTCTATACTGTATCCGCCATTATCCAGATGACTGTGCCTTGCCCCAACCAGAAAGCCGATATGAGCAGCTGGACCGGTATGGTATCCAGCCATTTCATTCCTGCTAAAAGCAAGGGCGAACTCTTCCCCTCCATATTGTTGAGCAGCATATTTGACTCCCTGAGCCAGGTCTTGATAAAACTTGCTCGGTTGTTCGAAAATAAATTGTACTGCCTGAATAAAAGAGGAATAGTCTCCCCAGCTAAATTTGAGGCCATTGGTCTCTTTTTCAGAAATCATTCCTCTCTCCTGAGCCTCTGTAGCCCAGGCCAAAATCACCCCGGTACTCATAGAATCCAGCCCTAATCTTTCTATCTGGTCAATCAGTTTTAACAGTCCTTCAGCATCAGATATACCCAGCATTGAACCCAGGGCATAAATAGGTTCATAATCATAAGAGATCATAGATGTTTTGTAGAAAAATAATTCATCTTCATAAGGCTCCCTAAGTGCAGCAATGTGAATACAGCCTACCGGACAGTGAGAACAGGCCAGCCGTCGGCCTAAATATCCCTCGGCAAGCCCTTCTCCAGATATATTTAAGGCTCCTTCAAATTTTGCTTCTTTAAGATTACGCGTAGGAAGTCCACCCAATTCATTTAAGGGGAGGATATTCTCGGCAGTCCCGAGGTCATGGTATTTCTTCATCACCGGCGAGGAAGTAGCCGCTTTATAGATATGGTCATATATCTTTCGATATTGATTTCTATCTTTAGTAGGAAGAGAATGTTTTCCAGATATTACTACCGCCTTCAATTTTTTACTTCCAAAGACTGCTCCCAAGCCTAATCTGCCAAAATGCCGGTAAGTTTCTGTTGTAACACAGGCATAAGGAATTAATTTTTCTCCTGCTCCGCCTATCCGCATTATAGTTCTTAATCCGCCAGCCGGTTCGTTTTGTCGGATAATTCTTCCTACCGTAAAACTATTAGCCATCCCCCATAGGGCAGAAGCATCCCTGAAATAGATTCGGTCACCATGAATAGCTAAATATAGGGGAGTGGAACTTGCCCCCTTTATTACCATTGCCCCATATCCCGCTAAACGAAGAGCTACTGCACTTCGTCCTCCACAGTGGCTCTCACCGAGATTTCCGGTATGAGGAGACTTAAACATAGCCACTGTCTTTGAAGCCAGAGGGAACAAAGCGGTCAAGGGACCTATGGCAAATACAATAGGATTATCCGGACCCAAAGGGTCACTGCGGGCGGGACATTCTTCTTTAAGAAGCTGGATAGCTACTCCTGCACCCCCTAAGTATTTTTCAAAAAGGTCTTCTCTTACTTCTACCCAGTATTTTTTTTGAGAAAGGTCTATATAAAGAACATTAGTCAGAACATTATCTTTAAGCATTTCGGTCATCCCCCCTTTTCTAATTCCAGCACCTCATGAGGACAAAATTTCGCACAATAACCACAATAGGTGCAGACCATCGGCTTATTAATTTCATCATCCCAAAATATAGCTCCTATAATACAGGCATCTTTGCAGTATCCGCATCCAATACACTTGGTAATATCGAGCTTTACCCCTCCGCCTTCTTTAGGCACCAAAGCACCAGTAGGACATACTTTGGTACAGGGTGGGTCGGAACAAGCCCGACAGACCAATACGATAAATCCTCTCTCCATCCCACCAGAAGACCTTATTCCTATACTTGATCTGGCCAAACCTGCCTCACCTTTTCTCCTGGCACAAGCAAACATACAACTCTGACAACCAACACATTTATCCACATCTTTTACAGTTAATCTCATAATTTCCTCCTTGTTCAAAAAGGGAGATATTCCTATTTTATAATTGTAATCCAAAAAGAAAACAAAATGGTAATGTAGGGGGCACGATGTATCGTCCCCACAGGAGAAATTAAGCAATAATATGGAGAGGACACAATTCATTGTGCCCTACATTATATAATTATAACCAAAAATTCATAATTTATTATAAAATTATCTACAAAGTACCATATATATAATCTGTTAAAAATATCTTTGGCTTTTTGGAAAATAACCATTTTAGATTATTTTAACATAAATATTATTATAAACATAACTATTGATAATCCTGCCCCAGCATAAAACGCTCCACTTGTTCCCCAAACACCTATAACCAGTCCCATTAAAAACGGTCCCAGAGTCTGACCCACCCGAAAAGTCATCCCACTTATAGACATAAAGGTAGCCCGGTATTTCAGGGGAGCCGCCCCCGCAAAGAGGGCCTGAATAACCGGAATACTCATACCATGAGCAATCCCAAAAATAAAAATAGGAATAAAAAGCAATTCAATCCGAGGTATAAAAGGAATTATTGATAAGGCCAGAGCATAGAGAATAAAAGATATTTTTAAAATGGTTTTTTCTGAAAAGAAACTGGTAATTTTTCCCAGCTGGGAAGAGGTAAAGGCAGCGACAAGAGATACACCAGCCATAAACAAGCCGATAATAAGAGTAGATGCAGCAAATGAATTTCCCAATAAAAGGGGGAAATAGGTCATATATGAGCCGAAAAGCATAACAAAGATAATAATACCAATAACTAACACTCCGACGACCTGGCGATTTCTTAATTTTTTCCAAACGATATTCAGATGTTCGATAATATGAAGTTTATTTTTAGGTTCCGGGGTTTTTAGATTAAACAATACAAAAAATCCTATCGGAATAGCTATTACCGGTAAGATGAAGGGGTAATGCCAGCCTATCATCGCCAGAGCTCCGCCAATAGCCGGATAACCTGCTGAACCTATACTTCGAATACTGGAATTATAGCCCATTGCGGCTGTGAGTTCTTTTTGGGGATAAAGATCTCCAATAATAGTAACAGTTAAAGTGCCCAGAGGAGCCGCCCCTATCCCTTGAATTAGACGTAATATCAACAATAGTTTAAAATCACGGACAAAAAAACATAATCCTCCAGCTATACCAAACAACATTAAAGAGGGAAAGATTATATTCTTCCTGCCCCATCGGTCGGCAACTATTCCGAAAAAGGGAGTTAATAAAACACCAGGAAAGGAAAAAATAGTAATTAAAAGTCCGATATCCTTGGCTGTTATATTAAGCTCTTTAATTATCTTGGGGAAAGCAGGAGTAATACTGGCAACTCCCATAATATAGATAAGAGTTATTCCAAAGATAATCTGCAAGTTAGTATCCAGATAGATTTTCCTCTTACATTTCTTTTGTTCTTTATCGTGCTTCATTAAAGAAAATTTTCCCTAGTTTATTCTTGATTTTAAATTTGATGATTTTATAAAATATTTTGCCAAATGACCATTTTTTGACAAATTTCATAAATTATCCTCTGGCTATATGGATAGGTTTACCAATTAGTCCTTCAGCTGCCTCGGCGATAGTCTCTGCTAGAGTGGGATGAGCATGGATGGTATTCACTATCTCGAAAGCAGTAGCATCCAGGGATAGAGCCAGGGTCCCTTCAGCAATCAGGTCACTGGCGTGAGCCCCTAAGATGTGAACCCCTAAGAGTTCAGAAGTATCTGCATTAACAACCATCTTTACCATTCCCTCGGTCTCCCCCATACCCAGGGCCTTGCCATTTGCCATAAAGGGGAATTTAGAGACTTTTATATTATTATTTTCTTTTCTGGCTTCCTCTTCCGTCAGCCCTACACTGGCTACCTCGGGCATAGAAAAAACACAATTAGGAACCACTCTGTAATCCATCAAAACCTCTTTACCAGCGATATTCTCCACTGCTACTATCCCTTCTCGGGAAGCGACATGGGCTAACATTATTTTTCCTACCACATCTCCGACTGCATAGATACCAGGGATGTTGGTTTTCATCTTTTCATCAACTTTAATCGCTTTCCCATCTAATTCAATGCCCAATCTCTGGACATCTATACCCCCCAGATCAGGTAATCTACCAGCAGCTAATAGGACTTTTTCGGTCTCTAATTTCTTTTCTCCATCAGTGGTGGTAACCAGGACTTCTAAATTCTGATGGTTCTTCTTTATCTCTTTGACTTTACAATCAGTAAGAATTTCAATCCCTTTTCTTTTTAGGAGCTGAGCAAGCCTGCGGGCTATCTCCTCATCTATGGGGAGTAAAATCCTGGGGAGCATCTCTACTACAGTAACTTCTACCCCCAAAGTATTAAAGATACCGGCAAATTCTATGCCTACCACCCCTCCTCCGATAATTATCATCTTAGAGGGCAGCTCACTCAGGGATAGGGCATCATCACTAGTAATTACTCCTTCATTATCTATGCCTGGGATAGGAAGTCTCATTACCTTTGAGCCGGTAGCAATGATAATATTCCTGGTCTTGATTATTTCTTTTTGCCCTTCCGCATCAAGTACTTCTACTGTCCCTGGTTCAATTATCTGCCCTTCTCCTCTTATCACTCTTATCTGATTGGCTTTCATTAGCTGTCCCACCCCGGAGGATAATCTCTGGGTTATCAGGTCTTTTCGTTTCATTATGGCAGGAAAATCGAAAGAATAATCTTTGACTTGAATCCCGAATTCTTCAGCCCTTTGAAGATGATTTAACATCTCGGCAGTGCTTACTAAAGCTTTGGTAGGTATACAACCTCGGTTCAGGCAGACTCCTCCTAATTTATCCTTTTCTATTAAAACGACCCTTAACCCTAAATGGGCGCCCTTTATAGCAGCTACATACCCACCAGGGCCTCCTCCAATAATTACTACATCAATTTCGTGCATATTTACTACTTCCTCCTTCTAACAAATTTACCCCAATTTAGTTGTAGGGACACGATGTATCATGCCCCTACATCACTACTTTGAACTTTTGGATTATAATCATGCAATTAAATTAGGATATAGAAATAAACTTTATACATTTTTAATTAAAGTTTTCTTAATACTCTATCTTATTCATCCCCACATAAATAGAGGTGGTCTCACCAGCATATACCCATACATCCTCTACCCAGGTTCTATATCCATCTTTAACTAAAGTAATCTCATACTCCCCTTCTTTAATTTCCTCCAGGATTTTTGGTTGAGAAGAAGAGGATGCTGCCTTATAAGTTCCGTTTATAAATATTTTAGCTCCAGTTACATTACAGTAAATTGCCAGGGAACCATACTTTATTTCGGGAACCAAATAAGCAGATACCGTGCGAGTTTGGTTAGCTACAACCAAAATAGTGTTAACCCAGTCCTGATAGCCATCTTTGGTAATCATTAATTCGTGATAACCCGATTTAACATTCTTTATTTCTACCGACTGGTTAGCATAAGTTCTTCTCTGGTAATTTCCGTCTAAATAAATCTTAGCGTTACCTTGATTACAATAAACAGAAATCGAACCGTAGACAGGTAAAGGAACCAAATCAGCTGAAACTGTAGTAGTCCGAGAAGGTGAAACTGATACATAATCACTCCAATCCTGATAACCTGCCCTTTCCAATTTAATATGATGCTGCCCAGCAGTAACTCGGTCTAAATTTAAAGGAGTTAATCCTTTATAAACATTATCCAGATATACCTTAGCCCCTTGAGGTTGGGAAGTTACTATAATCCTACCATAATAAGTGGGAGGTGGAGTGATTGGCCTTACTGTATAACTTAATAGATTACTGGAAGTCCAGGCAGTAGGAGGCATAGATACTATTATACCTTTCAGGGTAATGGTAAAGTTTTTAAAATCTTTGCTTATTTCTGGCATTATTTCCTTAGAAATTAATTCTTTTTCTCGATCATCTAAAAACATGGGTCTGGTGGTAGCAAATCCCTGCACATATTCAACTCCTGGTCGGGTATGGGGGTCAATTACTCCTTCAATCGCTTTAGTTTCTCCCGCTCTGACAAAATTGTCTGGGGTATACCGATTGGGGAAGATAATTTTTACCCTACCTTCGGTATCGTAGTTATAAATCTTTACATAAGAATCCCGAGAAACCTGAAAGAAAATTCTAATCCTCTCTCCGGGGGAATAAATATATCCTCTTTCTTTATCCAGCCATAATCTAAGAGAAAATGGGGGATGAGGATTGATAATCTGGATGCTTTTCATCTTCTCTGTCTCTTCTTGAGTTTGGGCGAAATTAACTCCAGTAGTAATCAAACAAAGAGAAAGGACTAAAGCAGCAAAAATGTAGCTAAAAATCTTTCTTTTCTTTATAAAAAGTATGCGATTTAACATTTTTTAAAAAACCTCCTTTTTTAATTTCGTATTTAGCATATTGTATATCGTATTTCGTAAAAAAAAATCAAGATTTAGGTGTAGGGTACAATGAATTGTACACTCATTATTTTACTGCTAAATATCTCTTATGGGCACGATGCATCGTGCCCCTACCTTTCTCTTCTCTTCTGTTTTCTTAGTGAGATACCATTCACGAGATACAAATTAGCTTACCATATATTTCTTTGAATTTATTATAACACAAGATTGTCAGGAGAGTGAACTCCCCGCAAAACCTTCCTCTATCTCTTTTTTTACTCCATTTCGGTTTTATATAAAACTTTCCCTGACAATCTTGTTAGAATCTATTGATTTTTAAAAAGAATTTATTTTAGAACATCGGGATTTTTGAAATTCCGATGTTCTAAAATAGGATATTTAATGTAAGCTTTTCCCTCGTATCACATTTTCACAGAGCCTGCCCCTGTGAAAGCAGGGGACAAGTTTTCTTCTCTTTCTTAACTCGATACTTATTATTAAAAATATTTGAAAGAACTTATATTTTCTTTTATAATGTACGATATGTTTCTATTTTTTAAGAAATTTATCTACCTTTTAATGATAGATTGAGTCAAATTTATTAAAAAATGCCTGAAAATACCATTTTTTCTAAAAAAAATTAAAAATAATTTATAAAAAAGAAGGATTTTTAAAATACTTGTCGTATAATATACTATATAATAAGTAGTTTTCTTATATCTTAGCATTTGTTAAACTATTTTATTTTACGGAATGAAAGGAGGTGTAAATAGTGAACAAAGGTGAATTAATTGATAAAGTAGCAAGTGATCTTAGTTTTACCAAAGTTGAAGCTAAAAAAGTGGTTGAATGTGTATTTGAAAATATTTCCGATTGTATGGCAAAGGGAGAAGCGGTTAGACTTGTAGGCTTTGGTACTTTCGGTATTAGAAAAAGAGAAGCTAGAATGGCAAGAAACCCGAGAACTGGAGAAAAAATTTCTATAAAAGCTATGAATGTACCTTTCTTTAAAGCAGGCAAAGAATTAAAAGAGAAAGTAAAATAATTATTTTCTTTATTATGGTAAATTTTGTAAAAAAGGCCTACCGGGAAAATATTTAATCCTGGTAGGCCTATTTTTAGATTATTTTTTTAGCCCCTCTATATGTACACCCTGAACATTCACATTTACTCCGGTAACCTTGAGTCCTGTTTTGGTTTCCAATTCTTCTTTTACCTTTTTCTGTATTTCCTTCGCTACCTGTATTATCACAGAACCATATTCCAAAATCACCGAAATAGTAGTTGAAACTTCCTTATTTTCAACAAGGTCAACCTTTATCCCCTTCTCTAACTCTTTTGTCCCTAATAATGTTCCTATTCCCCCTTTGGCTTGAGTAGCTAATCCTGCTACTCCGGGAATATTAATCACGGTTCTACTAATTATAGTTGCTATTACCTCTGGAACAATATTAATGTTACCCAAGATTTCTTTAGCTGGTATTTTTTCTTCCTTTTTTACTTCTTTTACTTCTACTTTCTCTTTTTTCTTGGCTTTTTCTCCTTCTCCCACCGGGACTTTTTCCTTCTTCTCATCCGAAATCACTTCTGGTTTCTCTTTTTCTTTTTTTTCTATACTCTTATCCATTCTAATTTTTTACCTCCTATCCCCCCACTAATATTTAATTTTACCTAGTTTAAATTTCTTATTTCCCAGGCATAACCAAAAATTTAATGGCAGTCCTTTCTTCCCCCTCAATTTCTACATCTACAAAAGCTGGTATACAGATTAAATCAACACCACTGGTTGCGGTAAAACCTCGAGCAATAGCAATTGCCTTAATTGCCTGATTCACTGCTCCTGCTCCAATGGCCTGTAATTCTGCTTTTCCTTCTTCTCGTATTACTCCTGATAAAGCACCAGCTACTGCTTTAGGATTCGACTTAGATGAGACCTTTAACAGCTCCATTTTTCTCCTCCTTATAATATTGAATTCCTTATTTAATATCCACATTTACTAATCTATGTATGCTACTTTTCATCTCTTTTTATTTTTACAACAATAAGAAGCTTATTTAAAAAATCACCTCCTATTATCATATAGGATTGTCAGGGTGGTAGACTCTAAAAATTTTTTACTTTAATTTAAAGAATAGTAATTTTCCAATTCTTTTACTTTAAATTATAACACATTTTGATTTATATTTTTTATCTACTTTTTCAACTTTTTATCATTAATTTAATCTTTTGATAATCATCAACATTAATATCGGGTGACAAATAAGGTAAAAGTGCATCATTATGAAACAAAGGGTCAACAGTTCCTTTTAAATTAAAATGGGATTTGGCTTTGTTCCAGATTTTGGTGCCCGGGATGGCAGAAAACTTAGCTAAACGCGGATGAGCTCCACAATCTATCACAAAATGGACAGAATCAATAATTTCCCGAAAATTCTGCCCAGGTAACCCAATTAAAAGATAAGCACCAATTTGAGAAGTTTTGAACCCTGCCTTCAAAAGATAATCCACCGCCTTTTTAAATTCAAGATTGGTTACTTTTCCTCCAGTTTCTGACTGGCGATGGGGATCTACAGTTTCAAAACCCAATCTAATGGTCTCCACTCCTGCCTGGAACATCTTTTGGGCTATTTCCTCGTTTATCATTCGAGCATGGAGACCATTAGGAGTATGAAGTCTAATAGATAATTTTTTATTGATTAATTCCTCTAAAATAATCAGAAAATTATCCTCTGAATTTATTAAAAGGGCATCATCATAAAAAACAAAATCCTTTATATTTCTTAACCTGTGCCAGTATTCTATCTCTTTTACCACCTCTTTAGGGTTTCTAAATTCTAATTCAGGATTTATTCTAAAAGAAGCACAATAACTACAGCGGAAAGGACATCCCCGGGAAGATAGGATACAGATATAATTAAGATTTGGATAAAGGTCCCAATTCGGATAAGGCAAATAGTTTAAACCTTTTTCGTATTTTGAATAATCACTTTTACTTCCGCCAAGTTCTTCTAAGATTTTTAATAAATCTCCTATATCATTCCCCTTTACTACGTAATCAGCTCTGGAAAATTGAATAGAGTGGTGATAACATAAGGTTGGATAGATCCCTCCTAAAATAATAGGAATATCGGGAAAAACTTTTTTCACTAACTCTATCACCCTGAATACCCCTGGATACCAGTAGGTCATAATAGAGGTAATCAATACTGCCTGCGGAAAAGGAATTTTGGTTAACTCATTTATAAATATGTCCTCAGTAATCCCATATCGACTAAAACGACGAGGGATATTTTTTAAAACTACGGGTTTTTTAACTTCTTCTTTGTAGAAAGACCCTCGGCCAAATTCATCATTCTTAGGAAATTCTCTATTCTGTAGTTTTAGGAGCTCTTGATTATAACGGTCCATACAATCCATATAGCTAATCTCATAACCCTGTTCTTTCAAGATGCTGGCAATATATAGTAACCCTAAGGGTTTGGACCAGAAATCATAAGCTGTAAAATCATAAATCCAGGGATTAATCAACAACAAATTAAAATTTTTTCTCATCAACTATTCAGTTCTTTTACCTTAAATCTCTAAAAAGACCTGGTGATAAAGAAATTCCTTTCCGCTAAAAAAATATCATTGATATATACTCTAACCTTCCACTCTCCGGGTAATTTAGAAGCATATCTATCCCTAATCTTTATCCAATACCAGGTGCGATAATTATTGTAACTACCAGCTTCCATCTCTACTTCTCCCCGATGATACAATTTCCCTTGTGGGGTAATCCATTCCCATCTAAGTACAAAATTTTCTGGTGAATCATAGGAAAACCTGACCCAGGAAACTACTTTCTCATCCTGAGAGATAAAAAAATTAGTCTCTTGTAAAGGATTTTTTTCCACAATATCTTTACATAGAGCAATCTTTTGCAAGTATTCCGAATCCTTAGCCGCCTCTTGGGCCATACCTGCTGCGGAGAAAATCATTAAAAGTAATGCCGACAACAACCACAATTTAATCCTAAAAATACTCTTTTTCTTTAACATCAAAATTATTTTCCTCCCTTTTATTAGTCGTTAGTAAATAGTGAATATTATTACTACGAATTTGGTGTAGGGGTCGAATTTATTCGGCCCGAAACGGGTTCGATGAATCGAGCCCACAGTATCTACATTTTCATAGACAAGCGGGCCTGTCTTACGGCTTTTTATAGATCATTGAGAACATATACAATAAGCCCGTACTTCTGGCTCCTGGATACCAGCTTCTATCTTCTTTTTCTCTTAACGATATACGGCATACTAAATACGATATACTTCTTTATAATTATTCTCCACTCTTACCCCAAATTCCTGCAAGTTTTTAAAAAAATTTTTTATTTTTTACTCTTTCAAAATAAAAAAAGCAATAGTCTATTATTTATTACTTAAACTATTGCCTTTTTAAACATAATTTTATTTTATCCACAGGTTGAGCAAGAACGGGATGAACACGAGCTGCAAGAACTTGAACTTGAGCTGGTCAAGGATGAAGACTTTCCGGTAGAAAATCCAAAGCCATTAAATATCCTCTTGATATTTTTGCTCTTACACTTTACACAGGATATCTTGCCTTCTTCCATCTCTTTGATAGTTGCTCTAACCTCAAAGGTTTCATGACAATCTTGACATTCAAAATCATAGTTTGGCATCTTAACTTCCCCTTCTTTTTCATACTATTTTTGTCAACTTTTTTTTCTATATTTATTTATACTCCAAACTATCTTTTCTGTCAAGAAAAAAATATATAAATCTCTGGAGAGCATTCTTAAAAAACCTACCAGAGAACCGTCCCCTGGTGCCTTTTTATCTTATGGATGTTCCTTTTATCATCTCCAATATCCAGGGCTGGGCTTGATTATATTTATCTGCTGGAACAGTTACGATTATCATAAAAGGTGTACCAGGATAAGTAACCACAAGTGTGGCGTAATTTATATTATCCTGCGGATTAAACTTAGAATAAAGCTCAACCAAAGCCTGTCTGCTTCCAGCTTGCAGCTGGCTTTGCCCGTGAAACTGATGATTGGGTTTAATCTGATTTACCATACCCTGAACATATTGTTCTCCCAGAGTATACATAGCTACAATACCTGCACCATCAGGTGTGTTTAAGACTACACCTATTTCAGTAGTTTGAGTAGTAGTGCTACCAGCAGGAATGGGGATGCTGAAACGACCCTGGGGATCTGTATAGATATTCATTCCAGCAGTCGCTGGAGGTTGAATGGGTATACTAGGAGTACTTGGAACCGGTGTTGTTACAGGTGGTGCAGTTGGTTGAGGGGTAGGACAAATAACTGGTGGAGTAGGAGTTGTGGTTGGTGGAGTAGGAACTGGTGTCGATGGTACAACTGGTTGAGGGGTAGGTTGAATTGCTATTGGTGCCCCACTTTGCACTTGAAAACTCGCCACTGCTTGAGCAAAACCTGGTTCCACTTGAGCAAAATAATCAAGTAAAACATCCAAAAGGATAGTATAGGCAGAGTTACCACTAACGAACATATAAGCTTCTGCTTGTAAAGTTAATCCGGTCTGAGGGCTGAAAGCAAAATTCTTTTTTATTGCGGGTAAACCAAAAATAGATGTAGGAAGTTGAGTCCCGGGTTTATAGCCAGGAAGCTGTTTAAAGCCATTTTCTTCCGCTGCTGCTGCGTATTGGTCTATACTTGCACTAAAGGGTAATTCTTCAATCATTACAATTAATTCTCCCACAATCCTTTGTTGAACCGAATAAGTAAAATAGGCTGCTTGAGAAGAATCGTAAGGAGTAGCAGCTTTCCAACCGGCAGGTAGGTTAAAGGAAAAACGACCTTGAGGATCAGAATAAAGGCTCCCCTGACCATAAACTATCCCCATACTTAATACTAATACAATTAAAATTATTCCTATAATTAATCTACATTTTATTCTCATTACTTTTTTCTCCTTTCTATTTTTATAATATTAATGTTTAGTAAATATTTTTCAGATTAACCCTTTTTCCCCTGTCTTCTCTCTGGTAAAGAAAGGGGAAATAACCTATTTACCTAACTGTAACATACATCTCACCTATCTGTAATCTCCAATCAGGATAAATCCTGCCCAGGCAACGGGGAGACCATATTCTTGCGCTAATTCTCTTTGAGCTCGACCGAGAGCTTCTACTTTAGCCATTCCCTCCTGTTTCCAGTATCCAAAAAATTTTATAAAAAGTTCCATTGTGGGCCTATCAAATACACTCCACAAACTGGCGATTACTGTGGGAGTGCCAGCATAAAGAAATGACCTCACCAGACCTATTAACCCTTCAGCTTCGCTTAATTTACCTAATCCAGTCTCACATGCACCTAAAGCCACTAAATTGGCTTTCAAATCTAGTGAAAATACCTCATAAGCCCTTACTTCTCCATCATTTTTTTCATCTTTAGCTAAACAGATTATACTATATAGAGGTCTTTGGTCATCAGCTAATCCGTGGGTAGAGAGATGAATTACATCAAAATTAGAACAAATTTCCTTAAATTTCGTCTCAGTAGCTTCTTTACCGATAAAAACATCATTATAAATGAAATTTCGAGCCGTAATCTTAACTTCCTCCGCACTCAAAGGCAAGGAAGGTAGATCGGTTCCTTCAAAAGAGGGATTACCAAAACCAAGATAACTCTCCTGATTTCCTCTATTTTTCCCCAAGCAATAGTAATAGACGCTGGCAGAAGGGACATAAAATAAATTATATCGGTCTACTAAAAATCCATCTTCACCCTTTAATGCCTGAAAAGGAAGGTAAAAAAGGCTGCGATGAGGAATTATCCCTATGGTAGTCTTATCGCCTATTAGAGCTTCTACCGGGGTAAAAAGTATCCGGTAAAGTTCCTCACAAATCTTCTGATAGTCATAGTCACCTTCAGTAGCAGTAAAAGCCTTCCGAGCCTCTTCAATTTTTTTATTAAGATTAATGTCTTTTATACTTATCTCTTTAGTCTTTACCCCCCCTTGTTCTATCGCCCATACTAAAATCCTATCTTCGGTATTATAATAATCTAATAAAACAATTTCTTTATCTAAAATCCCCCTTATTTTATCTAAAGTAAGAGGATTGATGGTAACTAAAGAGGCTACTTCGGGAGAATAGTAATTTAAATCTTCTTTTACCTGATAATAAATTTGTTGAAGTTTCTTTTGAATCTTTTGTAATTCTTCTAAATAAGCAGTGTTTTGTTGTTCAGTCGGTTTAGATCTTTCCTGGCGTTCCTTTTCTTGAAGAGAGGTAATCCTTGTTTCTACATCTTGAAGTTTGCTAAACATCTCTTTATCTTTATCTTTTACTTCCAGTATTGCTCCTCCCAGGATATCTAAAAAACTACGTGCTCGTGCCCTCTCCGTATAATCAAAAGCCTCTTCAAATCGGCCTAAATCCCAGAGAACTTCTATAGTCAAATCATAAGCTAAAAGTTTATTTTCAAAAAAACCTCTCTTCATTTCGGCAGAGGTAAGTTTTTCTCTTAATCCTTCTAAAATGTCTATAGCCTGTTTAAAGTAAGTAAGGGATTCTTCTCTTTTCCCTTGTTCTAATAATATTCGCCCTAAACCAGTCTGACAATACCAGATCATCTGGGAATAATTTAATTTTTGAGCTAATTCTAAACTTTTTTTAAAATATTCTTCTGATTTGGTCACCTCCTTCATATCCAGGTAGATAGTCCCCAAATTACCATAATCCAAAGCCAGATCAAAAGGCATATTTAATTCCTGGTGAATCCTTAAGGCCTCTAACTGGCTTTCTAAAGCAAGTTCTAAATTGCCCAGATGTTGGTTTAAAGAGGCAAAATTATTCATTAAGGCTGCAATTCGGGGCTGAATATTTAATTTTTCATAGATTTTCATTGCCTCGGTATAAGCAGCAATCGCATCCTTATACCGCTCTTCATTATTATACACTACCCCCAGATTCATCCAGGCATCAGCTATAGTTAAAGGATAATTTAAATTAGTCGCCAATCGAAGGACCCGGGTAATATAATTTTCCGCCTTCTTTAAATCATTAGTCTGTAAATAAAGGCTTCCCAGGTTGGTATATACCCCTATATCTCCAGGCATATTATATAATTGAATAAGCTCCTCTGCTTCCTCTAAGACCTTCCTGGCATTTTCAAAATCTCCTTTATCCAGGTAGATAATTCCCATATTATTGAGCACCCAAGCCTCCTGGTAACCCAGTTCCATTTCCCACGCCAATCTCTGTCCATCTATTAGATACTGTAGGGCTTGATTAGAATCTCCCCAGGCTTCATGAGAAAGACGGGCTAAAGAAAGTTTAGCCGCAAATTCTCCGCACTTAAAACCGTTCTCTAAACTGACCTGTAAGGAGGATTCACAAACTTGCTGGGCTTTTTGGTAATCTCCTCTTTCAACATAGACATAAGCCAAATTGTTTAAAGATAATGCAGTTATTTCTACATTTTCAGCCCGAGTAGCTAAATCACAGGAGTCTAAGAAATATTTTTCTGCTTTTTCTAAGTCTCCTCGATAAAAAGATATTATCCCCAAACTTAAAAAGGTAGAGGCTTTTCCAGAAATATCTTGAAGCTGTTCAGCTAATTGGTAAGCAAGTTGAGCGTATTCTTCGGATTTATCCAAATCCTGGTAACTTTGATATATGCCGGCCAGGGTAATATAAACCTTCATAATCCCTGAATTATCTTGCAAGGCTTCATATTTTTCTAATGCTTGAGGAAGTACCTGATGGGCTTCATCATCCTTCCCCTGACGATACCAGGCTCTCCCCTGATAATAAAGGCTATCTGCAAGTAAATCATCTTCCCCCTGAGAAAGCGCGAGGGCTTTTAAGATATTCATCTCTTCTATTAGGCGAGAATATTGACCGGTAAGATAAATTTGGTCAGCCCTACACTTGATATATTTAATTACTTCTTCCTGCTGTTCAGGTGAAAGAGAGGTAATATCCAGAGAATAAGACAAAAAATCCTTCTTTTTAATCTCATTTTCCACCCATAGAGAGGGCTCAAATTCAGTGTCGGGTAGACTTATAACTGTTCCATCATTTAAAGTTATTGAAACCCCTTGGCCGAATAAAGGAAATAAAAATAATATCATCAAGCTGATAATTATCCCCGTTAGGATTATAAAAGTACTCTTACTCTTCATCAATTTTTCTTCCCATAATTTTATTTATTGGATAGTTTTCCAAAAAACAACTAATTTTTCCTTAAAACAAAATATTATTTTACCACTCCCAAAGCCCTCTTATAACTAAGTATCATCCGATTGAAATATTTTTGTTCTTTCTCTATGAAAATATTCTGAGGTGCCTGGGTTAAAATAACATATCCCATTCCAGAAGAAGGGCCATAAACTCCAGTATAGATAACATAAGTTTCTATATTAAATCTAAAAATAGTTTCCTGGTAACTCCCCTGTAAATTTACCTTACCTTCAGTTACTTCTATCGCCCCACTACCAGGAGTGGGTACTATTTTAAATTCCTGATTTAATATAGATAAATCAGTAACCTGTTGTTGTAAAAGATAAGTCATTTGCTGAGCAAGGTCTTGAGCACTGTTAAACTGCCCCATTAAACCGGGGAAAAGGGTCAAAGAAGTAAGCCCACTGGCGTCTTCAGAAAAAGTAACATTTCTATTAAAGGAGTCTAAATTTACCAACCACGTAGATGGGTACTCTAAATAACCAGTAATTAAGGGATTATGACTAAAAGCTTGATTTAAACTGTATTGTTTCCAGATTATCTGGGGTTCTTGAGGAGTACCCGGAGTAGGTAAAGCAATTCCACCAGGTCCAGGCTGAGATGGAACAGGCTGTCCTGGAGGAGTAAGAGTTATTCCTCCTTGAGCAGGTGCGCCGGGTGCAGGACTAACTATTCCTTCTGGTCCAGTAGCTGGAGAAGTTGTCCCCGGAATAGCTGTAGTGGTCTGTGGGGTAGTGGGAGAAGGAGTAGTCGGAGTTAAAGAAGGTAAAATCTCCCCTTCTCTCTTTACGCCTATTTCAGGATTAACTTCCTTACCTATATCTGAAAAACAACCTCCTAGAAAAGATGAAGAACGATATTGTGGGGAAGTAATGAAACTTCCTATTTTAGAACTTAATTTTTGTAAGGAAGAACCTATAGAAATATCCTCTTCAACTCCTCTCTTGGCGTTTCTTAAAATCCAGGTTTTTTCTGAAAGAGGAGCTCTACTAACTTTTATTTGAGAGATAGTGCCCTCTCCTAAATTTTTTATAGGAGAACCTAATTGATCAATTACTCTTCCTCGAAAAGTTGTACTTATATTAGAATTAGTAGTTGGATTAAAGGCTATCTCTCTCCCTAATCCCCTAATATAGGAGAAATTAAAATTTGTCGGATAAAAACTTCTGATAGCTAAACTCTGAGAGGAAATTTTTCTCCCCAGAGAAGCAGGGAATAAATTAGCATAATTTCCTAACATAATTCTTTTAGAAACTGCCCAGGGGAAAATTGGATTTTCTGGAAATAGACGCACTAATTTTGAACCAAAACCTCGTGAAATAAGAATAGGTTTAAAATATTTAAAAGGTTTACTATAACTCTTGTTTATTCCTCTTGGATAATTAAATTGATTGATTTCTTCAGAAAATCCTCTCGTCTGCGTCAAATTTTCTGAGTAATTTATATTAATCTTATTGTTATTCCTTACTCCTATCTCTTTCGGAACCTTTATTGACCTTTGGACTGGAATAGGTTTTCCACACCCGGGACAGAACTTATAATCCGGCTGTAGTGGTGTTCCGCAATAAGGACAAAACTTAATAGTAATTTCTTCAGTAGTAGATGAAGTAGTAGAAGAGGAAGGAGCCTCAGTTGTAGTAACTACTGAAGTTACATCAGATACTGGAGGTACTGGCTCTGTTGTTCTCTCTGACACAGTAAAGCTATTAAACATTGTCTCCAATTGAGGTAATATTTGGTCAAATTTATCTCGCACTACTTGACCTTCTAAAATATAACCCTTTTTGTCTTTTACCAAATAGACATCAACTGCTTTAATAGGAATCTTTGAATTATCCTCTTTGTGTATCTTAGTCCAAGTATAAAGCCTTTTTATAGCCGGTAAACCCCCAATAGTTATCGCTTCTTCATTAATTTTATTATATTCAGGCATATTTTTTGGGTCTAACATCCATTCTTCTACAGAAATAGCATAACTTGCTAATGATGAATCATAATTTTCAACATATACCGAAAAAGCAGCTATTATATAGTCTCCCTCAAAGAGATCAATCTCTGCTTTACAAGTCCCTGTATCATCCATCTCATAATAGGGTTCCCAAGTTTCAGGATAACTGAATTTAAAACTGCAATCAGGGTCAGAATAAGAATAAATATTGGGAACGAATACCGTCTCAGGGATAGCAGAAGGAGAAACTGGGGGAGGAGTAATATTAGTAGTAGGTGGAGTGGGAGTTGGACTGCTTTCGGTTAAAGAAGGCAACCCCTGAGCCAACCCTGCACTTCCTAAAGTTAAGATTAAAACTAAAGCAACAAAATAAAAAATTAATTTTCTCATTTCGTTCACCTCTTTTATAAAAAATTTATGAAAATATTTTCTCTCCTATATATTTATACTTACCTTCTATGGTTTACATACGATATTTTTTCAAAAAATCCTTCTTTTTATACAAAAAAAATTAAAACTTTTTAAAGTACTTCTAAATATATTATTAATGAATAACCTCCTACATCATCTCCATATAAAAGTGCAAATATTTCCAAAATAAAAAAAGCAGGCAGTCTGACAATCGTAGTATTAAAATGCCTTAGACCCATAACTTTGCGTCCTATCCTTTCGGATAGTTTGCCTTTTTCAACTTTGTAAAATAATTATTCCATTTATATTATTCCCTAAATTCACTAATTTTAGACCTGATTTTAGGTAATATCGAAATACACCCCTACGCCTTATAATTTAATAAAAAGTAGTCTGTCCTCTTTTATATCTCTTAAACTCGTAACTAACAACTTGAAACCAGAAACTTATTGCTTATTATATATTACTTATCACTGGTTACTTTATACTACACGCTATGAGCTAATTTTTACGCAATATGTGATACAAAGTTAATGTAAATTTTCTTTCTTTTTCCCTAGTTCTTTTTCCTTACTCGATACTAATTTGGTACTAATTTGGTTTGACAAATACTTAAAAAAAGTATAAAATCCGAAGGTAAAAAGGTCAATCGTTTTTTACGCTGAATTTCCTAATCGAAAAACCGGCGAACCAAATTTAGGGGGCAAATCTTATTTAAATAATAAGTAGGGCAATCCATTCAGCTTAAAACCATCAGCTAACCACGTAAGCGTTGGAGGTGGAATGATTTTATAAATATATTTGTTATTAACAAATAGTAGAGAAACTAAATATTAGATAGTTTCTCTATTTTAGTTTAATAAAAGTTCTTAAAATTTAGAATAAATTACTTTTTATAAAAACCAAGTGGAGTGAATCTCTTGAAAATAATTATCATAGGAGCAGGAAAAGTCGGTTGTCAAATAGCTAAAACTCTATCTTCAGAAAGTCATGACGTAATATTAATTGAAAAAGATAATACAGTTCGACAATCTGCTCAAAATAGTTTAGATGTACTCACTATTTTAGGTAAAGGAGCCAATGTTCATACTTTAGAAGAATCAGGAATCAAACAAGCAGATATGTTAATTGCAGTAACTAATAGCGATAAGGCAAATATACTTGCCTGTATGACGGCTAAACAATATAGTGTTCCCAAAAAGGTTGCTCGAATTAGAAATATTGAATATATTCATAATAATGCCTTGTCTAGGGAACAGCTAGGAATAGACTTTGTTATTAATCCTGAAATAGCTACAGCTAAACAAATAGTTAAATTACTTAAATCTCCCATAAATGTTGCTCAGGCAGAAAGCTTTGCTGGAGGAAAAATGCAACTTCTCGAACTTAAAATCGAAGAAGATTTTTCTTTTATTAACCAAAGACTAAAGGATATTAAATTTGAATATCCTATATTAGTGGCTGCTATCTTTAGAAAAGATAAAATAATTATCCCTGATGGAGAAGAAAAAATAGTTTTAGGTGATAATTTATATGTTTTAATCGAAAAAGATAATCTCCTGCATTTAAAAGAATTTTACAAGCTGATACATCCTCAAGCAGTTACTCCTATCAGATTGGGAGATAAAGTAATTTCTGAAGATGTGATACGCAATATTACCGGATTTTTCTTTCTATATATCTTAATTTTTGTAATTTGTACTTTTATAATGTCTTTGTTAAGATTGGATATATTAAGTGCTATGGCTTCAGTTGCCGCTACTTTAGGAAATGTAGGACCAGGCCTCGGTTTGGTTGGACCAGCCCAGAATTATGCTTTTATACCACCCTTGGGGAAAATTACTTTGATTCTCTGTATGCTATTGGGTAGATTAGAAATATATACTGTATTAATTCTGGTTGTTCCAGAATTCTGGCGGAAATAAATTAATCAGTCGTTAATATATCGTATCGAGTATTGTGTATCGAGTATCGCCTTAAGAAAATCAGGATTAAGAATTAGGGGCAGGATGTATCGTACCCTACAAGTGGCATTAGATGATAAAATGATGAGAGCACAATTCATTGTGCCCCTAAATATAATTACAATTAAATTAAAATTTAAAATTTAAAAAATGAGGTAAGCAAAATTACATCACCGGTTAAAATAATAAAAGAAGAAAAATTATCACCACCTCAGGTCTTACTATTAGGATTTCTGACAGTAATTATCATAGGGACTATACTTCTTAACCTGCCTGCTGCTTCCAGCACAGGTAAGAGTGTCGGTTTTATTAATGCCCTTTTCACTGCCACTTCTGCCACCTGTGTTACCGGATTAATTGTTTTAGACACCGGGAAGGATTTCTCTACTTTTGGGCAATTAATCATTCTAATACTTTTGCAATGTGGTGGATTAGGGATAATGACTATGTCCACTATGTTTGCCTTTTTAATGGGTAAAAAAATCTCTTTAAGGCAAAGATTAATAATGCAAGAATCCTTAAATCAATTTTCTATTGGCGGTTTAGTTCGCTTAGCCAAATATATTTTGATATTTACTGTAATTATCGAAGGTGTAGGGGCAACTATTCTGTTCTTTTGCTGGCAAAGATTTTATTCACCTATCAAGGCATTATACCTGGGAGTCTTTCATTCTATCTCTGCCTTTTGTAATGCTGGATTTTCTCTCTTCTCAGATAGTATAATGCGTTATAAAGGAGATTTAACCATTAACCTGACTTTTATGGCTCTAATTATATTAGGAGGAATTGGATTTTTGGTGTTATTAGAACTTTTTCAATACGGGAAAAACGGCACTCTTTCTTTGCACGCCAAATTAGCTTTAAAAATCAGTCTCATACTTATTCTAATCGGTTTTATAGGTATATACCTTATAGAATCTAACAATCCTTTTACTCTGAGTAATCTTAATCTTTCAGAAAAGATATATGGTTCAATCTTCCAATCAGTTACTGCCCGTACTGCAGGTTTTAATACTGTACATATTGGGAGTATGTTAAATCCTACCCTATTTTTAATTATAATATTAATGTTCATAGGGGCTTCTCCAGGTTCTACTGGTGGAGGAGTCAAAACCACTACCTTTGGCTTACTTATATTATATGTTTGGTCTTCCTTAACCGGGAAGGAAGGAATAAATCTTTTTAAGAGGAGAGTTTCTCCTGATATAATTCCTAAAGCACTAACTGTTATTACCCTTTCCCTCGCCCTGGTTATCATTATGACCATTCTATTATCCTATGTAGAAGGAAAGGATTTCATAAAAATTTTATTTGAAGTTGTTTCTGCTTTTGGCACAGTAGGATTATCAACAGGCATCACTCCATCTCTGAGTGTAGCTGGAAAAATTATAATTATCATCACAATGTTTAGTGGGAGAGTTGGGCCTCTGGGTCTGGCTTTATCATTGATTCAAGGACGAGAACCAGAAGTAATTAAATATCCTGAAGAGAAGGTTATGGTAGGATGAAAATAAATTGACCAATTAGCCAATCTACCAATTCACCAATTGCCTTACATAGTAGTTTACCTGTTTACCGGTTAGCTAGTTGCCCGGTCAATTTAGACGTTAGTGGGACAGGCTAGGTGAAGACAGCAAAGGCTTGTCGTAGAAATAAGGTAGGGGTTCTATTTATCGAACCGGCAAGAAATCGGGGCGGATAAATCCGCCCCCTACCCAAAAATAAGAATAATGATATAATAATGTAATAATAAACTAACAGTTGAAAACCCGATAACCGTAAACTTACAATTCGCAACTATAAACCCGTAATCTGTAATTTTAATTGGTGAATTGGCAAATTGGTCAATTGGTCAATTTTATAAGGAGGTAATTTTCGTGAAACAATTTATAGTTCTCGGTTTAGGCAGATTTGGTTCAGCAGTAGCCACCACCTTAGCAGAAATGGGATATGAAGTCCTGGGGGTAGATACTGATGTTGAAAGAGTAAATGATCTAAAAAATAAAATTACTGAAGTTGTTCAGGCAGATATTTCTGATGAAAAGGTATTGACCGAACTAGGGGCAAAAAATTTTGACGCAGCAATTGTAGGAGTCGGCTCAAATTTAGAATCGAGTATCTTGACCACAATTATATTAAAAGAGATGGGAATAAAATATATTATCGCTAAAGCCCAAAATAATTTTCATGCAAAAGTTTTAGAAAAGATAGGAGTAGATAAAATAGTATTTCCCGAAAGAGATATGGGAATAAGAATTGCTCGGAGTTTAATTACTCCCAATATAAAGGATTATATAGAACTGGAACCTGATTATAGTGTTATTGAGATTGAAGCCCCCTCTAATTTTGAAGATAAAACTTTAAGTGAATTAGACTTACGAAATAAATATGGAATAAACGTTTTGGCTATTAAAAGAGATAATAACTTCAATATCTCCCCTCATGCAAAAGATGTAATAAAAAAAGGAGATTTTTTAATCGTAATAGGAGAGACTGAAAAAATTACTAAATTAGTCAATAATTCTAACAAATAAATTAAAAATATTATTAAAAGATGTATTTATTCGATAAAAAATTCAAAAAAAATTTTTATTTTTATATTGTTCAAAGCATATTAGCCACTCTTTCTTTGGTAATAATTTTTTATTTATTAAATATATTCACCCATACTGCTGTTGTTGCCTCTTTGGGAGCAACTACTTTCATAATCTTTGCTATGCCTAATTATACTACTGCTCAACCAAGGAAAGTTACAGGGGGACATCTAATCGGCATTATAATTGGAATTTTTTGCCTGCACCTTTCTTCTTTAAATTTTATAACCGATATTCTTTTTATTTCTAAAGAAATGATAGAAGTAATCATCCCAGCTCTATCTGTAGGGTTATCCATATTTATAATGGTTATTACTAATACCGAACATCCTCCCGCAGCAGGTACTTCCCTGGGAATAGTTGTACAAGGTTGGAATTATTCAACTATACTTATCATCCTGATAACTGTAATCATCTTATCTATTATCAAATATCTATTAAAATCCTGGCTAAAAGATTTAGTTTAACATCCTTTGGGCACGATTCATCGTGCCCCTACATTACCACTCTGTTTACTTTTTGAAATGAATAACAAAAGGCAGAGGGATTTAAGGGGAGTTTACCCCCCTGACAATCTGGTTAATCTAACTCGGTGATGTATGGTAAATAATAATTTATTTGTATTTTTTAACATCTTATTATATAATATTTTATAAGAAATTACCCTGCTTAAAACTATCTATTTTAATCTTACCATTATATTAATTATAAAGGAGTTCCTATCCTTTTTACCTATCTTAGAATTGGCACACTACATAAAATCATATTATTTTATCTTTAAGATAAGGTACCCAAAAGAGAAATATTCTATAAAGAATAGTCGTAAAAAATAATTAACTCTTCAGAAAAATATAAATGGATGAAAGGAGTTGAATGTATGATAAAAAATATTTTATTTGTCTATAACCAGGTAAGCAAAAGAAAACGTAAAGGGATCTTTAGAGAGTGTATCGCCATTGAAGAAGTAGACGCTATCCGTCAGGCCTTGATAGAGACTAATAACCATATTCTATCTTTAGACCTTTTCACCCCAGAACAATTAGATGAATTTGTAAACAGACATCAACCAATTAATCTTGCTTTTGTTCTGGCAGAAGGATATAAAGGTATCCCCCACACCCTGTATAGTGGGCATGGTGCAGCAATGGTCCGCAAACAGTTAAATAAATATCAAATTCCTTGTAATTTTTCTAATATTGAAAGTATGGAAATCTGTCGAAATAAAGACCTTACTTATACAAAACTAAGAGAAAAAAATATCCTGGTTCCTGACCATTTTATATTTGACACTCACTCTCGATTTAATAAGATAAAAATACTCCATCAAATTGAAAAAATTGGCTTCCCTTTAATGGTAAAACCAGCGGGCGGTGGAGATAGTATAGGCATTACTCCCAAATCGGTAGTACACAACCTACAAGAAATAAAGAACAGATTTCTATGTTTAAAAAAAGAACTAGGGCCTGAAAAACTAATAATCGAAAAATACTTACCGGGAAGAGAATATACCGTTGGAGTCTTAGGTGGGGAATATAAAAAATATATATTACCGATTATCGGTTTTCCTGAAGACCATGGCATCAGATATACTTCCACTAAAAATAAAGAGTATAAAATGCGGGATAGATTTGAAATAATATATCAGGATGATGAAAGATTTAAAAAACTTGCCCAGATAGCAATAAATACTTTTGATGCCGTGGGAGCCAGCGATGTTATTAGAATTGACTTTAAGGAAGATGAATATGGAAATATTTACGTTATAGATGTAAATAGTACCCCTGCCCTCTCCCGAAGTGGTTCATTTACTTTTATGGCAAGCAAGGTAGGGCTAACCCACAGCCAATTAATAAAATTAATTTTTTATGAAAGTGTAATTCGACATAATTTAGCCCCCACTTATTTTTTGGAAGAGATTGTTTCTCGGATTCAGGCAAAACTTGCTACTTACCATACCTATAAAGATGATGAAGATGTAGAAATGGCTTTAATTTAATAATCATCTATTGGTAATAAAAAGAGGCGGTATAAAAACGCCTCTTCCCTATTCCCCGTTACTTGTTTTTATGAGCACATGTTTCATGGGGATGAGTTTCACCGAGTCTGCTCCTGCAAAAGCAGGAGAACTGCAGATTCTAAATTTATCATCTTCTTTTTCAAAGCAACTCCTTCTTTTCCAGAAAAACCACCTAGCATACCATTGCTTTTTATTACCCGATGACAGGGAATAATCAGTGGTATAGGATTATTCCTCATAACATTTCCCACTGCCCGATAGGCTCGGGGATAACCAGCGGTCTGAGCCACCCATTTATAACTTCTGGTTTTTCCATAAGGAATTTTTCTAGCGGTTTGTAAAATTTTCTTCTGAAAATCTGTATAATTATCTAAATTCAACTGACAGTCCGAAAAATCAACCTTCTTACCCACAAAGTAATCCTTAATCTTGTGAATTAAATCCATAAAATCTCCATTTTCTTCTTCAATATTGCTTATATTACTGATGTTGTCGCTATTAAAATTTTTTCCTAATTCAAAAACAACATCTTCTTTTCTTTGTTCGGGCAAAACTAAAACCCGTAAGCCCTTCTGGTCAGCCGTAAACCCTGCCCATCCCCAGGCAGTTAAAAAAATAGTGTACCTAAAAATACTTTCCAAGGTATATTCTCCCCTCCTTTTGTCTTATGGTTGATTTTATTATATAATTTAATTAGTCGTGAGTACAAGTATAGTGTATCGAGTTTCGAGTATATCGCCAAGAAATCTATAATTCAAAACTTTAAACTCTTTTTTAATTTTTAATTTTGAGCTATGGTTTTGCGTTTTGTGCTTTTCGTTTTATCTATATAATACAATAAATTTAAAAATCAGGACAGTATTAATTATGTTAAAAAATATAAATGTCTTGCTGTTAGCAGGTGGAAAAACCAAAATAAGCCTTAGAAAATTTACCGGAAAAGAAAATAAAGCTTTAATCAAAATAATTCCTCAAGGCAAACCCATGATTCTTCAAGTAACTAATACATTTAAAAAATCTAAATATATTGATAGAATCATAGTAGCAGGCCCTGATGAAGTGCAAAGATTAGTTAAAGATATGGTTGACCTAACTATTCCTGACAGTCAAACTATTATAGATACTTTAAAATCAGGAACTCAATTATTACAAAAGGACCCTCTCGTCTTAATTTCCACCTGTGATATCCCACTAATAAATGAAAAACATATCGATTACTTTATAAAAGAATGTTATAAATTCCCTGGTTTTGACCTCTATTATCCTATAATTGAGAAGGAAATATACCAAAAATCCTACCCCTTTCCAGAATTAAGAAGGGTATATGCTAATCTCTTTGAAGGATCGTTTACCGGAGGAAATATCTCTTTAGTAAATCCTCAAATTATCACTAAGTTTGAAGAGACAATTAACCAATTTATCTATTTTAGAAAACACCCTCTAAAAATGGCTCGGCTATTAGGTCCGCAAATTGCCTTGAAATATTTAAGAAAATATCTATCTGTCAGAGACTTAGAAAAGAAATTTTCAGAGTTATTCGCAGGATTCAAGGGGAAAGCTATCTCCTCTCCTCCCGAAATTGCTTTAGATATTGATAAATCTATGCAGTTAGAAAAAATTAGAGAAATAATTGCAGAAAAAAGATTCACCAGGACTTTTTTATAATTGAAATATATTGTAAAATTTTCTATATTTTACTCTTTATTCCATAAAAACGGCCACCGTATTTTCCAGTTATAAGATAAGAAGCAATAAAAGCTTTACGGTCATATTCCATAGAAATATCCCTTACTTTAGGGAAATGGCTTCTTTCGCATATAACCTGCAAGACCTGAACTTCACCATCTTTGCCATATCCCATAGTACGGGTAACTCCAAAGCCTTCATCTCGAAGTCTCTGTTCAATCTCCTGCCACTTAGTCCTGGAGATAATCCCTACTGAAATTATTTCTTTAGATACTTTATCTGCTATATAGATACCTCCAATATTTCCTACTGCAAAACCACCGCAATAGGCCAAGACATTAAACCAATTACCAATATCCTGGAGTACTTTGCTTACAATTAAAATAAATATCAAGACTTCAAAAAAACCAAGTATCCCGGCAATAAGCTTTTTTCTTCTTACTATCATCTGCACTCGAAAAGTACCTAAGGTCACATCTATTACCCGGGACAAGAAAATAATTCCTGCTCCTAAATAGACATTCGAATCCATCACTCGGGCAATTAATTCCGTTATATCCATTCTCTCCCCCTCCTTATCTTTGATTAAATTTAGAAAGTTTCTGTTTATTTCTAAATCAGAGGCAATTATAATACATACAAACTAATTATTCAACTATCTTTAAAAAATTTCAAATTTTATTTTATAATATTATGATTGTGACTCAAAAAGTAGACAAAATAGTAAGGTAGGGGAACGATGCATCGTGCCCACAGGAGAAACGCGCTAACCAAATATTAACAACTAAATAAAAAAGAAGGATTTTCTATAAAAATGTCGAATAATTATATATGATTGCAACCCAAGAAGTAAACAAAATAGTAATGTAGGGGCACGATGCATCGTGCCCACAGGAGAAATAAAACAATAATATATATGGTGAGGGCAAATTCATTATACCCCTACAACTTAATTATGACTAAAAATTATAATTTACTATGGAATTATCTGCATGGTATCCTATATATAATCTGTTGAAAATATTTTAGCTTTTTGGAAAATAATAAATATAAAAAATTCGACAAAATATCACTTCAAAAATGGGTTTAAATATGACTATGGCGAAAAATTATTTCGAAAATGGAGAAATGCACCGGGAAACATACGAAGCTTTCGGAAGAAATCTATTGATACTCAATAAAGCTATAGAAAATTATCAGAGGGCGATAAAATTAGACCCCAGCAATATCCTATATCATTATCAGCTGGGCTATGCCTACCATTTGATGAGACGATTGATGGAAGCAAGTAGTGAATATGAGGTAGTGCTAAAATTAGACCCTCCTCGTATGCCTTCAGAAGCTGATATAAAATTAGTTCATAAATTTGCTCCCCGATTATTTGCCAATATTAAAGAATATTTCAAACTTAAGGATTTAGTAGCCGTGATTCACCCCGAAAAATCAATTATTGCTTATAATCTATTCTGGGAGGATGATATTGATTATCCGGGAGATAATGACCCTTCCGACCATGAGGTAGTATGGATAGAATTTGATAAAAAGAAAGAAAAAGTAACCGGTGTGTATACTTATTTTCATATGGCTATCCTTTCCACTGAAGAGGCAGTTAAAGATGCTAATCTTCATAATCAACGGGCAAGAATAAATGTACAATGGGGCGAACATGGCTCCCTTCCTTTAGGATGGGAGAAATTACATCCAGAAGCCGTATTTGAAAAAATTGGCAAAAAAATCAAAATAAAGAATATGGCACAAAGATATCAGGAATTAATCAAAAGCATTAAAAATCCTTTCCATCCTTTAGCCCGAGATTGGCCTAAAAAATTTACTGGAAGCTATAAAGATTTTATTAATTTTTCTAAATATATAGAACTACGCAGATTTTTAAAAAAGAAAAAAATGATAATAATCAGCAAATGGCCCAATGCAGTAATTAACCAATATTTTCTTACTTATAATTATTTCCCCAAAAAACAGTGGCCCAAGTGATCTAACTTTTGCTTTTAAAACAGATTAAACGTAGGAGGTGAAAAGAAATGAAATTTGAAGAAAAATGGGAGGACTTTGAAGATTTCTGGGAAAATTTTGGATTTAAAATAGGTCCTTATGGAATAGGTTTTTATGGACTATCTCAACGTATAAGATATACCAGGACAGATAAATCTCACCTTCTCAGAATAAGGATAAATCCTGATATTAAAAAAGAAGAGATTAAGGCCAGATTATCAAAACCAGGATTAATAGAAATTGAATGGCCTCGTAGAAAAATGGGAGAAGACATTCCTGTAGAGTAAATTGTTTAGTGTATATAAAATAAGTTATATCCCTAAAAAAGTAAATTCATTGTATAAGAATTTCCTTTTTCCTTGGAGTCTCCTCCTCTTTTAAAAACAGAAAATAAAACGGATAAATCCGAGTACTTTAAAAGCAATATTTTGGAAAGAAAAAGTTTTAAGTTTTAAACTAACAACTAACGACTATTCACTATCGACTAATTTATATGGAGGATAAATTAATTTTGAAATATCTAAATTTGCACTCATTTAAAGTTAGCCCTGAGGAAGCAGTTCAACTCCAGAGAAAATTAAAGAAAAAAATATCCTTAAATAATTCTTTTAATAAAATAAAGAGAGTTGCCGGGGCAGATGTAAGTTACTATAAAAATATGATGATCGCCGGAATCATAATTCTTAAATTTCCTCAATTAAAAACAATTGAAAGGCAATATTCTGTTTGCCCGGCAAACTTCCCTTACATCCCTGGTCTTCTTACCTTTCGGGAAGGACCGAGCTTACTTGCAGCTTTTAAAAAAATAAATAATGAACCAGATATCATCCTCTTCGATGGTCAGGGAATTGCTCACCCCAGGAGAATGGGGATAGCTACTCACTTAGGATTATTTTTAGATAAACCTGCTATTGGCTGTGCTAAATCAAGATTAAGTGGAGAATATATTCCGGTGGGAGAAGAAAAAGGAGACTATACCCTATTAAGAGAAGACAAAGAAGTTTTAGGGGCAGTTTTAAGAACAAGAAGAAGGACCAAACCTATTTTTGTTTCCCCGGGTAATAAAATAGACCTTTTAACTTCTATAGATATTGTATTAAAATGTACAGATAAATATAGATTACCCATACCCGTAAGAGAGGCACATATTTTTGTAAATGAAATTAGAAATAGCCTGGAACGGATAAATCCGCCCCCTACACCAGATTCGTAGCGATAACATAGAACAAATTAAACTGTAAATCAAAAATTGATAACTGATAAAAATATCGAATAGTAACATATGATTATAACCCAAAAAAACACAAAAAATAAAAAGGTAGGGGCACGATGCATCGTGCCCACCGGAAAGATTAGGGAGAGGTAAATAAATTTATGAAAGCAGAAATTATCAGCATAGGTAGTGAAATATTGAGAGGACAAATTACTGACACCAACGCTAATTTTATTGCCCAAAAATTGGTCGAATTAGGTATTGATGTAGAACATATTTCGGCAGTTAGGGATAATTCTGAATCATTATTATCCACCTTAAAACTCGCCCTCAAACGTTCTGATCTGGTAATCACCACCGGGGGGTTGGGACCTACTGAAGATGATATCACTTATGAAACTATTGCCAGGGTATTAAATCTTAAATTGATAAAATATCCCGAAGCGGAAGAACACTTAAGAAAAGTGCTTAATAAAATAAAAGTAAAAATTAGTCCCAGTAACCTCAAACAAGTCTACCTTCCGGAAGGGGCAAAAATTATTATTAACCAATATGGTACTGCCCCGGCTATGATTCTGGAAAAAGATAATAAAATTATATGTTCTCTGCCCGGTGTCCCCTGGGAAATGAAAAAATTGGTAGTAGAAAATTTAATCCCTTACTTGAAAGAAAAATTTCCTCCTTCGGTAATTAAAAAATCAAAAATATTAAAAGTTACAGGCTTAGGGGAATCATCAGTTAATGAATTAATTCGTGATTATATAAATAATCAGAAAAATTTTTCTTTTGGCATCTATGCTAATCCAGAAGATATTCAAATCCAGATTACCACTCAAGCCTCCAGTGAAAAAGAAGCAGATAAACTATTACAATCTTCGGTTAATCAGTTAACTAAAATATTGGGTAATTATATTTATGGAAGTGATGAGCAGTCTTTGGAAGAAGTTATAGGAGATTTATTAAAGAGCAAAAGGCTTAAAATTGCAGTGGCAGAATCCTGTACCGGGGGAATGCTGGGTGAAATGATTACCCGCATACCGGGAAGTTCTGAATATTTCCAAGGAGGAGTGATAAGTTATAGTGCTCAAGTTAAAGAAGACCTGTTAAAAGTGCCCTCAGAAATAATTAAAAAATATGGTGAAGTAAGCAGGCAAGTAGCAGAATTAATGGCTGAAGGGGTGCGAAGGTGTTGTCACAGTGATATTGGACTTAGCATTACTGGTATCGCCGGTCCGGGAGGAGCAACAGAAAAGAAAAAAATAGGATTGGTCTATATGGCTTTAGCTGATGGCAAAAAAACTCTCACCCAAAAGCACCAATTTTTTGGAGACCGTCAATTAATCCGCTTGCGCTCAGCCCGCCGCGCCCTGAATATACTGCGAATTTATTTATCCAGTAAATAACGCTTTATATAAAAATTATAACTTTTACCGATGGATAATCTTTTGAAATTAATTTTAGAGATAAATTGAGGTTGACTCAAAATTTTACAAAGGCAAAAGAAAAATAATAATATAAATTAAAAAATATAAAAATGTATGATTGTAACCTAAAGGTACAAAAAATAATAAGGTGCGGGTATGACGCATCGTTCCCATATTAGGAGGATTACCGATTTGAATAAAATAGCCGAATTTTATGCACCCGGTAAAATTATCTTTGGTCCGGGAGGAATATCTCAAGTTGGAGCAGAGGCAAAAAGATTAGGAAGTAAAGCTTTGATAGTGCTGGGTAGAGGGGCGATGAGAAAAAGTGGGGCATTGGACCGCTTGACTCATTTACTTATAGAAAATAATTTAAAATATGCAATCTATGAAAATATCCCCTCTGATCCTACAGTAAAAATAGTAGATGCTGGAACAGATTTTGCCCGAAAAGAAAATTGCAATCTAGTTATATCCCTGGGAGGAGGAAGTGTCCTCGATACCGGTAAAGCTATCTCGGTAATAGTAACTAATGAAGGTTCAGTAGCTGATTATCAGGAAATTGAAGGAAAAGGCAGAAAATTTCAACACAGACCCATCCCCTTTATCGCCATCCCCACTACCTCGGGTACCGGCTCAGAAGCAACAAGAAATGCGGTAATCACCAACACTGAACTTGGTCTAAAGAAGAGTATAAGAGACCCCTGGCTTCTACCAGAAGTAGCTCTGGTTGACCCTGAACTCACCTTATCCCTACCTCCTTATATGACGGCTATCAGTGGAGGCGATGCCCTGACTCAATGTATAGAATCTTACTTAGGTAAGAAAAATCAGGAAATCACTGATGTCCTGGCTCTACACGCTATAGGATTAATCGGTAAAAGTTTAGTCAAAGCAGTAAAAGATGGGAAAAATTTAGAAGCACGTAAAGATATGGCTATGGCCGCACTTTTGAGTGGGCTTTGCCTGTCTAATTCCGGATTAGGAGCAGCCCATGCCCTCTCTCATCCGTTAGGAGTGTATTATAAAATTCCTCATGGTCTTTCCTGTGCAGTACTACTGCCTTATGTAATGGAGTATAATCTCCCGGTAATTACCAAAAGATTGGCTAAAATAGCCCAATCCTTAGGAGAAGATGTCTCTTTATTATCAGAGTCAGAAGCTGCCCAAAGAGCAGTAGAAAAGATTAAAGAAATACTTTCTCAGGTAGGAATAAAAGATAATCTGTCCGAATGGGGAATAAAAGAAGAAGATTTCCCTCAATTAATTAAAGGTGCAAAGGGGGGCACTCTAAATAATAATCCGAGAGAAGTATCTGATAAAGATTTAATTGAACTGTTATATAAAATAACTGGGTTGTAATTATAAAAATAGGTGTCTGTCCCTATTTTCTACTTTCTATTTTCTTTAGAAATAAAAACAGGACAGTCCTATTTTATTAGGAACTGTCCCTATTTTGTTTTTTATACCTTAAATATTTATCTTAGAATCTGCGACTACGATATTCGGTTCTTGGTCTTGGCGGACGAGCTTCATCAATTTTTAAAGGACGACCTTCGAAATCAGCATTATTTAAAGCATCTTTAGCTTTTTCGGCTTCTTCTGAAGAAGACATTTCTACAAAACCAAAGCCTTTGCCTTCAATGATGTTTACATTCTTAACTTCACCATAACCAGCAAACAATTCATTTAATTCATCATTGGTTACAGAATACTTAAGATTTCCAACATATAATTTACTACCTTGCATATTTTTTCCCTCCTTTTTAACATTATTTCTCTTAAGTCTAATAACGTTTCTTTGGGAGAGAAGAAGCAAGGTAATGATTCTAAACTCTTAACGATAACATTATCAAAACACAAGAGATCCTTTTTTAACAATCTGTTATAGAAAATTCGGTTGATTGTTGTTAGCATCTCTTTTGAGTAACAAAAGTCAGTCTTTTTACTTAACAGACTTTCTTAGTATAACACACTTTTTGATTTTGTCAAATTTATTTTGTATTTTTTTATTTTTTTGTGTTTTTGCTAAAAATCACCATTTGTTCCTGTCTTTAGGAAACATCACTTTATACTTGATACCTTCTCTTGGTTTTGCCATCCAGTCAGTAACAGTATCTCTCCATTCCCGGTAATGAGCTGTTTTCTTATGTGCTGCTGAGGCCTCCTCAGACTCATAAGCTTCGTACAGGAGAAATTTAGTAGGATCGTCAATGCATTGAAGTATGTCAAATCTCAGGTTTCCTAGTTCCTTAACTGAAGCCTCATGATTTTTTCTGGTCGCCTCTATGAAATCGTTAATATTCTCAGGCTTCACATAAACAATGACAGTTGTGACTATCATTTCTTATCCTCCTCTAGTAAATAAATGACAACTAATTTATTGGTTTATTTGAAATTCGACTTATAAATTTTCTCTCTTTATGGTTTAATCCATAGATGTGATTTTATTTTTTTTATCCATGTTTTTAGTTCTATTTCATCCTTAATTTTATTGGCTTAAATTATATACTGCGTTTTTATATTCTTCTAATAAAGTTGCCATAAGTTCCTTGACTGATATAATTTTATCCACCCGATAAGCATTGGCTCCGGCAAAAGCAAATCCATCCTCAAGATTCCCCTGTTGGGCATTAGTCAGGGCAAGAGCGATACAGTAAGGGGCTTTTTTGAAATTACAGGTCATTAAACACTTCCAGGGACATTTAAAAGGTTTCCTAACCCCGCAGTATACTTCCTCAAGAAACTTATTTCTTATCGCTCTTCCGGGTAACCCTACTGGACTATCAATTATAACAAGGTCTTCTTTCTTGCTCTTTATATAAGTCTCTTTAAATTTTATAGAGGCATCGCACTCCTTAGTAGCCACAAACCTGGTAGCCATCTGGACACCCTGGGCACCCCGCTGCATATATTTATAAATATCTTTGCCGGTATAAATACCACCAGCAGCAATCACGGGAATACTTTTATGGAAATGCTTTTCAAAAGGTTTTATTACCGCGATTACTTCGGGTAAAATCTTCTCTAAAGTATAATTAGGATTACTAATCTGTTCCTTTTTGAAACCAAGATGTCCGCCTGCTAATGGTCCTTCCACAACTATCGCATCAGGTATATAGTTATAATTTCTTTGCCAGTATTGAAATATAATTTTTGCTGCTCGAGCAGATGAAACAATGGGAACGATTTTGGCATTAATATCTCTTAACTTGTCAGGAAGTAACATTTTAAGATTTTTCAAGGGTAGTCCAGCACCCAGTAAAACTATATCTACACCTTCTTCTACTGCAACTTTTACCATATCATAAAAATCGGTAAGGGCAACCATTATATTTACCCCAATGATACCTTTGGTCATCTTCCTTGCTTTTCTTATCTCTTTCTGTAATGCCCTTCTGTTTGCCAGAGAAAAATTTGTAGCAAAATCTGGTTCCAGCATACCGATTCCGGCAGTGGCAATTACCCCGATACCTCCTGCATTTGCAACCGCAGAGGCTAAACCTGATAAGGAAATGCCTACACCCATCCCCCCTTGAATAATAGGCACCCTGGCCACTAAATCACCTATTATTAATTTAGGTATTTCTTTTATATTCATAGATTTAACCTCTTTATTGCTGAATTCTTAAAATAGTCAGAATGTCTATTTTTAAAGTATTATAACATTAAATTTAGTTTTCTTCAAAAGTTAAATCTTGATGGCTGTGTGTCAATAATTTAAAGATAACGACTCCCTGGTTTGACTGTAGGAATCCCCTTTTTACACAAGAGACATTCCTTAGGAAGATAGGTCTGTATATCTACAGTTAAAAGTTTTTCAGTCTTTAATCCAAAACTCACTCTTCCTCCACTTCGGTCAATTAACACTCCTACCCCTACAACTTTTCCCTTTCTCGAATTTACAATATCTATAACTTCCCTTACCGAACTCCCTGTAGTGGTAACATCCTCTACTACTAATACTTTTTCTCCCTCTTTTATCTCAAAACTTCGTCTTAAGGTCATCTTCCCATTTTCTCTTTCAGTAAAGATTGCCCTTACCCAGGGTCCTAACACCCGAGCCATTACGTGAGCCATAATAATACCCCCAATGGCTGGTCCCACAATTACATCAATATCATCTCCTCGAAATTTTTTTCCTAGTTCACTACACAGATTATGCATAAATTCGGGATATTGCATCACCTGAGCACATTGAATATAGGTATCACTATGTACTCCTGAGGTCAGTTTAAAATGACCCTTCTGAATGGCTCCTGCCTGCTCAAATTTTTTCATTACCTCTTCGGTGTTGATAATCATTTTTAATTTTCCTCCATTTCTTTTAATATTTCTTTTGCTGCCTCCACCGGGTTGGCAGCATCTCTTATCGGTCTTCCTATCACCAAAAAATCTGCTCCTAATCTTATGGCTTCTCGGGGGGTCATTATCCTTTTCTGGTCATCAGAAGATTTACCTGTCGGCCGTATCCCGGGAGTCAAAATTATGAAATCTTCCCCGCAAGCCTTCCTTATCCCCTTAATCTCCCTGGAAGAAGCCACCACTCCATCAAGCCCAGCAGCTTTAGCTAATTTAGCCAGATGAACCACCTGTTCTTCTAATTTTCTTTTTATTCCCAGGTCTTTTTCTAAAATTTCCTGATTGATACTGGTAAGTAAAGTTACTCCTAAAATTAAGGGTCTTCTGACTCCTAAAGCCAAACTAATTTTTTTGCTTGCTTCAGTGGCTGCTCTCATCATCTCATACCCCCCGGAAGTGTGGATGTCAAAGATATATACTCCCAATTTAGTAGCTACTTCTGCCGCCAGAGCGACAGTATTAGGAATGTCGTGGAATTTTAAATCTAAAAAAACCTTACCTCCTCTCTCGTTTATCACATTAACTACTTTAGCTCCTTCTGCGGTAAATAACTGGCTTCCGACTTTAAAGACCCCTACATAATCACTTAATTTATCCACTAATTCATCTGCTTTTTCAAAATTTTCTACATCAAGAGCCAAAACTAATCTTTCTTTCGCGGTTAAGTGCATTTTCTCCCCCTTTTTTATTAAATTTTCATACTTCCTACCAATTCATTTATATCTTTAATATTATTTTCCATAAGATATTTTTCTATCCCTTCAATAATTTCGACAGTTGTCTGAGGATTTACTAAATTCGCTGTTCCTATCTCTATCGCCCGAGCACCAGCTATAATAAATTCCAAGGCATCCTCCACTTTTATTATCCCCCCTATCCCGATTATAGGGATATTTACCGTCTGAAATACCTGCCAGACCATCCAGAGGGCTACTGGCTTTATTGCTGGACCAGATAGACCACCACTGACATTAGCTAATTTTGGTTTACGAGAATCGATATCTACTGCCATCCCCACTAAAGTATTTATCAGGGATAGGGCATCTGCTCCTGCTTCTTCAGCAGCCTGGGCAATTATTTTGATATCTGTAACATTGGGAGTCAATTTTACAATAAGAGGGAGTGTGGTAACTTTTCGAATAGTGCTCACAATTTTATAAGTCGCTTTAGCCTCTGTCCCCCAGGTCATACCCCCTTTTTTGACATTAGGACAGGAAATATTGACCTCCAGACCGGCAACTCCCATTTCTTTTGAGACTTCTTCTAATCTTCTGACTAATTCCATATATTCTTCTATGGTATCCCCGGAAATATTTATTATTACTGGAGTATTAAACTTTTTTAAATAAGGCAATTTTTCTTTAATTAAAATTTCCACTCCTACATTCTGTAAACCGATAGCATTAAGCATCCCTGAAGGGGTCTCTATGATCCGAGGAGGGGGATTCCCCTTCTTAGGTTTCAAGGTTATACCTTTTAATATTATGGCACCCAATCTATTCAAATCGACAAACGGCGTATACTCCTGACCATAGCCAAAAGTCCCTGAGGCAGTCATCACTGGGTTTTTTAGCTTTATTCCAGCTATTCCCACTTCTAAATTAGGTTTATCAATCATCCCAAACTACCTCACTTCCTTCAAAGACAGGTCCATCTATACAGACTCTTTTAAATTCATATTTAACTTTATCCTCTTTTTTATCCTTTGTTTTTATTTTGCAGACACAGCCCAAACAGGCACCTATTCCACAACCCATCCGTTCTTCTAAAGATACCTGGCAATCAATATGGGAATGCAGAGAAATCTCCACAATTTTTTTCAACATCGGTTTTGGCCCACAAGTAAATATCTGATCCGGCAGCCATCCTTCTTTGGTTATAATCTCCTCTAATAAATCAGTAACCAAACCTTTATACCCATAACTTCCATCATCAGCGGCAACATCTATTTTTGCCCCAAGGATCCTAAAATTTTCCTCTCCTACAATTAACTCTTTTTTTAAAGCACCTATCAAGACTCTTACTTCTTTGTCTTGTCTTATGGATTCTTCGCATAAAGCCAGCAATGGAGCAACTCCTATTCCTCCGCCTATCATCATAATCTTTTTACTTTCCGGATAGATATTAAAACCATTTCCGAGAGGACCTATAACATCTAAATCATCCCCTACTGCCCTTTGGCTCAATAATTTGGTGCCTTCTCCTACTATCTGAAATAAGATATAAATTTCCCCTTTTTCTTTGTCTATTCTATGGATACTGATGGGTCGGCGTAATAAGGGGTAATTATCTTTACTACATTTAATATGAATAAATTGTCCGGGGAGGGCTTCTTGAGATATTTCTGGGGCTTTCAATTTCGCAAGATAAATATTTGGAGCTACTTCTTTTTTGGATAAAATCTTAATTTTTTTATTTAAAATCGTACTCATCTACTTTTTAATTCTCCAATCCACCAATTGAATTAGTCGTTAGTGAATAGTAATTCATATCGCGTTAAAGAAATTGGGATTCTAATGTAGGGGCACGATGCATCGTGCCCCTACATTAGAAGTTATAAACTTGCAACCTACAACTTGTAACCTGTATTTTAACTGGTAAACCGGGTAACTGGATAACTAATACCCTATCCGCGATACTCGATACCAGATTAAATATTTTTTATCACTATTCCTACCTTGTCTTCTCTATCTACCTCCTTTAACTGAACTTTGACTATCTCTTTCTTGGAAGTGGGGATATTTTTACCTATATAATCCGCCCGAATAGGTAATTCTCGATGTCCTCTGTCTATAAGGACAGCTAATTGAATCATTGATGGCCTCCCTAAATCCATTATCGCATCCATTGCTGCCCTTATAGTCCTTCCTGTATAAAGAACATCATCAACCAGGACTATTTTCTTCTGCGAAACATCAAAAGGTATTTCCGTCTTTAGCACCAATGGTTGGCGAGCAACCAAAGACAAATCATCCCGGTAGAGAGTTATATCCAAAGTTCCTACCGGGATTTCCTTTTTTTCTATCTTAAAAATCTCCTGAGCTAATCTTTTAGCCAGAAAAACACCTCTGGTCCTTATCCCAATAAGGGCTAAATCTGCTACCCCCTTATTTTTTTCTACTATCTCGTGAGCAATTCTTACCAGAGTCCTCTTGATTTCACTTTCCCCCATCACCACAGTCTTTTCCTGTAAATCCACTTCTTTAAACCTCCTTTCTGGTCACACCTATACCTAAATATTCAAACAAAAACCCCTTCCAGCCCAATCTGGCTGATAAGGGGTTAATAAATTTTCCTTATCAGCCTCACTGGACTGATGTTAAAGGAAACCATATTTTATTTGTTTTTTTATAATAAAAAATCCTCTTATCGAAAGCTAATAAGAGGATATAAATTTCTCTTTTATCCCCTTACTAGTCTCTCTGAACTAATTTAAAAGGGTAACTTTTATTTTGTTTTTTTAATAATATATTAAAAGTTAATAGTAGTCAAATAATTTTGTACAATTTTCATTTAAAAGTTAAAAATAAACCGTTTTTTAATAATTTAATCTTATACTGCAATCAATATTTACAATAACTATAATTACAAAAGATTTACCACCTCCTTTTCTGAGTTGTATTTTCTCCTAATTTAATTTTTGTGACACACTGAATTAGTTATTATAATTATCCACCATCGCTAATGAATTCAAATTCTCAAGTTAAGGTTTCTCTGGATATCAAATTTTAATTCTTTCCAATCATCTAAAGGCAGGATATTCTTTTGGTCTTTAATTTCCTCCCAAATCGGTTCAGATACAAACATTTCATCTAATTTTAGAGTGTTTTTTATAATTATAATTCGAGGAAGCTCCCCTGGCAATTTACCTAAAACACCCAGACAAGTTTTAAAGGCTTTTTCTTCGGTAGGGAAAATCATGGGAATGCGTGATTTATAGAGAAAACCGCTGGCAATAGAATTAGTATAAGTGGCTTGGAAATCTATTTTATTGTATAATCTCTGAGTAATAGCAGTAGCCAGCCCTACACCATGAGCATTGCCATGACTTTCGGGAGTAAGGTCAAGCAGAATTATTTCTTTAATTTTGGGAGGGTGAAAAATTCCTTCAGGAAATTCGGTAATCCCACCCACAATATTAGTGTCTATGCCGGTGCCACTAATATTCTTCCCAATCTCTTGCACAACTAATATGTCAATATCCGAAACAGGCAATCTGGGTAATATTCTCTTACATTCTTTCAAAAACTTTCTATCTAATTCCTGGAAACCTTCCGGGTTAACTGCTCTAATTTTATAAGCCTTATCATATCCATTTTCCAGAATACCTATCCCACACAAAATTGGAGCCTTTTTTAAAATAACTTCTGCAAATTTTACTATATACTCAGCTAATCCCTTAACTCCCAAAGAATGAACTAAACTTGCCCCTTTATGCCCTCCTAAGCCAACCGTTAACATTTTACACAAGCCACTTTCAATATCTGATTTAAAACTGGTATGTACTTTTACTCGGTTAATGATGATTAATCCATCTAAAGATAGAGCTATTTTATTAAAATAAACTGGTAAACCATTTTCTAATTTTCCTAATTCAACAATCTCTGTAGTTGCCTTTATCGGAACTCCTATTTTTTCTTTAGTAATCCTGTAACATTCCAGTATAGACAACTGACCTTCTACAGTCGCTCCGCCGTGTGAGCCCATTGCCGCAATAATTATAGGAGAACCACCATATTTTTTCACTTCTTGAATAACTGTTCTAACAATTAAATCTAAATTGTCAATCCCTCTACTACCTACAGTTATACCTATTCGCATCCCGGGCTTTATCTTCTCACTAAACTTTATCTTCTCAAGTTCCTGAATTATTTTCCCTGATATATTATCTATTTTCTTATTTTCAAAAACTTGAGAGATACGCCGTAGATAGATATTTTTCATTTAACCCACCTTTTTAAGATAATAAAGAATTTTTCTTATTAATCTTCTTAATCTTCCTGGTCGCAATTAAATCTATCTTTTTATTTAATAAATTTCTGGCTACTATTTGACCAAGCTCAACAGGGGCTTCTACTTTCATCTGGCGAGTAATCTCTCCTACCTTTTTCAAATATTGCTTAGGAATAGGAGAGGAAGTTTTCACACTCACTAAAGGGAAGTCTCCGTTTTCCACTAAAACAGAGCCAGTAAATACCCTTAAGGGGTTGGTAATTTCGTTTTTTACATAATCTCTTCCTTTGGGGCATTGATCCCCTTTAATATCTTTAATATTTGTTCCTTCATACTCTACTGATATATGACAACTATTGGGACAGACTATACAGATAAATTCCCTATGCACTCAGACCAACCTCACCTTTAATCTCTTAATACCTTCTAATTCTAAAGAGGATAATTTCACTCTCACCATCTCTGCCGGGTTTACCCTTCGCAAAGATTTTTTCTTGATTAATCTTCTCCCCTCTTCAAATAATAAAACCTTATGCTGTCCAGGCTGATTCACCCGAAAAGAAAAGATAGTATCTTTTCGGCTAATCAATCTTTGGGGGACTACATACCTTAAACCCTCTCCTAATTCAACCTTGATTTCTCGTTCTTTGGTCAATCTTCCTTCCAGATATTCTACTACTCCCTCCACTATATATTCGGCTTCCAAAGATACATTATCGACGATATCGTGAACCTGCAGGACATTCCCACAGGCGAAGATACCGGGAATACTGGTTTGCCCTCTCTCATCCACTTGTGGTCCCCCGGTTACCGGGTCTAAGATAATGCCGGCCTGTCGAGAAAGTTCATTCTCGGGGATTAAACCTACGGATAAGAGTAAGGTATCACAGGCTATCCTTCTCTTGGTGCCAGGGATTACCCCTCCTCTTTTACCTAATTGAGCAATAGTAACCCCAGATAATCGACCATTCCCCTTAATATCCACTGCTGTATGGCTTAACAAAAGGGGTATATCAAAATCATAAAGGCATTGATTGATATTTCGCGGGAGACCACTACTGTAAGGAAGTTTTTCTGCTACCATTAATACCTCCGCCCCTTCTAATATCAGGCGCCGAGCCATAATCAGACCGATATCCCCTGAACCTAAGATTACTACTTTTTTGCCAATCATATAATTTTTTAGATTAATCAGTTCTTGGGCCACTCCCGCCGTATAGATGCCGGAAGGACGGGCACCGGGGATACCAATAGCTCCGCGAGTTCTCTCTCGACAACCCATAGCTAAAATAATGGTTTTAGCCTTATAGTGGTGTAACCCCTTATCATTTATCACAATAACTTCTTTTTGGGGAGTTAAATTCAATACCGTACTATTTAATAAAAAAGGTATGTCTTTCTCTATCACCTGTTCTATATATCTTTGGGCATATTCGGGACCAGTTAGGGAAGCATGGAATTTTTCCAATCCAAATCCATCATGAATACACTGGTTTAAGATTCCTCCTAAATAGGCTCCTCGTTCAATAAGGAGAATATCTTCTATCCCTTTTTGCCGGCAGGCAACTGCTGCTGCCAAACCGGCAGCTCCTCCTCCAATGATAATGACTTCTTTTTCTTGCATGGTTTACTAACCTCATCACTTCTATATCCGGTTAACAGATAAGAATTATCTCCTTTTAAAGTAATCTCCTCTGGATTAAGATCAAAATGTTCTCTTAATATCTCGATAATCCTGGTCAAACAATAACCGCCCTGACATCGGCCCATCATCGCTCTGGTACGATACTTAATAGAAATTAGACTTCTTGCCCCCAGAGGATTGTTAATGGCTTCTAATATCTCTTTTTTGGTAACCTTTTCACAACGACAGACTATCTCTCCGTAATCGGGGTCTTGTTTTATTAGGTTCTTTTTGGTCTCCTCATCCTGTTCTTCAAATCGTAGAATTCCTTTTCGATAGGGATTGAAGTCAGGATTAGGGGAGAGTCTTTCTTTCTTATTAATAATTTCTACTACCCTCTGGGCAATGGGCTGAGCGGCAGTTAAACCTGGGGATTCAATGCCGATTAGATTGATAAAATTATCGATTGTATCACTTTCTTCGATTACAAAATCCCAAAATCCACCCTCGGAAGAAGGGGCTTGTTTGGCTCGGAGGCCAGAATAACTACGAATAATATAACCAGGAGAGATTAAGGGTAAGAACTCGCGTACCTCCTTGGAGAGCATTTTCATTATTTGAGAAGTAGTAGAAAAATTATCTTTTCTTCTGATATATTCGTTACTTGGGCCAATTAAGATATTTCCATCAATAGTAGGAGTAAGATGAACTCCTAACCCCCCAGCTCCCGCTTGGGGGACAGGATAAACCAGATGATTTATTAACCAGGAAACATTTTTATCTAAGATATGGTATTCTCCCCGACAGGGATAAAGACAGTATCTTCTTATTCCCACCACTCGAGCAATATAATCAGCATAAAGTCCGGCACTATTGATTATATAGGAAGAAGTAAATTCTCCCTGATTAGTGGTAATTTTGAAATAGGAATTATTTAGTTTGGTAATATTTTTTACTTCGGTATTTAGAAAGAAAGAAGCTCCATTATTAAGGGCATTTTCAGCAAGAGCAATAGTTAATAGATAAGGAGAAGTAATGGCAGTTTCCGGAGAATAAAGGGCAGCAATTCCTGCTAAATTGGGTTCTAATCTTTTTATTTCAGTTGAGTCAATGATTTCTAAACCTTTTACCTGGTTTTTATTCCCTTGTGCTTTTAGGTCTTTCAGTCCTTTAATCTCTTCTTTTTTTCTGGCAACTACTAATTTACCTATTTTTTTATAGGGAACATCAAGTTGGCGGCAAAGTTCTGCAAAAGATCTATTCCCTTCAACACAAAACTTAGCCATTAAAGTACCAGGTTTATTGTTAAAACCAGCATGTACCACTCCGCTATTACGGCAGCTCGTCCCCCAACCAACATCATCTTCTTTCTCTAATACTGCAATACTAATATTATATCTGGATAACTCTCGTGCAATAGCACAACCAACTACACCACCGCCAATTATTACTACATCAAATTGATTGTTTGTTGTTTTCATTTTACTTTTTCCCTTTTAAAATAAAATGTATTAAGCTTTATCGTATTTTTACTTATTCAGAAGTAGTGCTCCAAGAGTTAATTTCTACAAGCGAGGATTCTTTTGCTCTCTCTAAGTGCTGAAGTAAAACTTCAATAATAAGCTCTTCATCCTTCTTCTTTAAAGCTTCTATAATAGCCAGATGTTCTTTTACTGAACCAGCCAAACTAATTCTTTTAAGAGAAATATTTCTTAACCAATGGATCTGTTCCTGAAGGTTAGCCAATAATTCAATAAGTTTTTTATTACCACAATTTTGACTGAGAAGATCGTGAAATTTCTTATCTAAAGCCAAATACTGAATACAGTTTTCAGTATTTGCAGGTTTATCTATAAATTTTTTAAAACTTTCTCCTAATTTTTCCAACCCCTCTATAGATATCTTCCCGAAAGATTTTTTAACTGCTAATGATTCCAGGGTTTCCCTGATTTCAAAGATATCTTCTATCATTTGCGCAGTAATATGAGAAACTGTAGCCCCTTTTCTGGGGATAATAGTAACAAATCCTTCCTTTTCTAATCTATTCAGGGCTTCCCTGATTGGCGCTCGGCTAATATTCATCGCTTTGGATAACTCTTCCTCTAATAAACGGGTACCTGGCTTTAAATTACCTCTAATAATTTGTAACTTTATATTCTGATAAGCCCTATCTTTGAGGGATAAATTATTACCTAAGTCTTCAAAATATTCTTTCAAAATTTTCACTTCCCTTGAATAATTTTACTCCTTTAGTTTTTATTTTACTATGTCGATTGTATATTGTCAACAATAATGGAATATTTTTTTAAAAAAATTTAAAACAAAATATTATTTTTCTCTTTTCTCAAGTAATAGCTTCTTTTAAAGACCTGACAAAATTGTTCACCTGAGATAATATTATGGGCAAATTCTTTTGAGAATCCTCTATTAATTTTACTATTGCACTTCCTACGATTATTGCATCAGCATATTTTACAATTTTTTGTGCTTGCTCAGGACTACTAATTCCAAAACCTATAGCCAGGGGAATATCTGTATAAAGACGAATCTTTTCTATCATCTCTAAAATCTGAGGTGTAAAGTTTTCTCTAGTTCCAGTCACTCCAGTAACTGAAACACAATAAATAAAACCTTGAGCTTTTTGAGCTACTGCCTTAATCCTTTCTAAAGTACTATTAGGAGCCAAAAAGGAAATTAAAGCCAATCCAGATTTATTTATAATATTTCTTAGGTCTTCACTCTCTTCTAAGGGCAAATCGGGTATAATAAAACCATCTACTCCCGCCTTTTGGCTATCCCTGGTGAAGCGCTCCAGCCCGTAACAATAAACCGGATTATAATAAGTCATTAAGGCAAGAGGGATAGAAATCTTTTTTCTGATTTTTTTTACTGTAGCCAATATTTTAGGTATATTTGCATTTTTTTCTAGAGCCCTTTGTGAGGCCTGTTGAATAGTTACTCCATCAGCCAGAGGATCAGAAAAAGGAATGCCTAACTCTATTACATCCGCCCCTGCTTCTGCAATAGTATAGACCAATTTTTCCGTCGTTTCTAAATCTGGATCTCCAGCTGTAATATAAATAATTAAACCTTTTTTCCTTTTTTCTCTCAAATAACGCAAATTTTGCTCAATTCTCATAATTTTGCCTCCCATCTATCTATAGCTACTTCGCTATCTTTATCTCCTCTACCCGATAAACATACCACTACAACCTCTTCCTTTTTGGTCTGGGGAATTAATTTGAGTAGATAAGCAAGAGCATGGGCACTCTCCAAAGCTGGAATAATTCCCTCTGTTTGAGCTAATAGCTTAAAACCCTCTAAAGCTTCTTCGTCTGTTACAGAAACATATTTAACTCTCCCAGCTTCTTTAAAATAAGAATGCTCTGGGCCTACTCCCGGATAATCAAGACCGGCAGAAATAGAATAAGCTTCTCTTATTTGCCCATCTTTATCCTGCAAGACATAACTCTTGGCTCCGTGAAGTATGCCTATTCTCCCCGCCTCTAAACTCGCTGCATGTTTTTGACTATGCAAACCAATTCCTCCAGCTTCAACTCCATACATCTTTACCTCCAAATCATCTTTAAAAGGATAAAACAAGCCTATAGAATTACTGCCTCCTCCTACACAAGCCACTAAATAATCAGGCAAACGACCTTCTTCCGCTAAAATTTGCTCTTTAGTTTCTTCACCAATTACTGACTGAAAGTCTCTTACTATCATAGGATAAGGGTGAGGCCCTACCACTGAACCGATTAGATAATAAGTATCTTTCACATTAGAAACCCAATCCCTGATGGCTTCATTAACTGCATCCTTTAAAGTTTTACTCCCCGACTTTATAGGAATCACTTCTGTCCCCAAAAGCTTCATACGAAAAACGTTAAGGGCTTGTCTTTTTATATCTAACTCCCCCATATATACTGCACAGGAAAAATCAAATAATGCTGCTATAGTAGCTGTTGCCACCCCGTGTTGGCCGGCTCCAGTCTCAGCAATAATGCGTTTTTTACCCATTTGTTGAGCCAAAAGTGCTTGGCCAATAGCATTATTAATCTTATGAGCACCTGTATGATTTAAGTCTTCTCGTTTTAAGTAAATTTTCGCCCCTCCCAATTTCTCGCTCAATCTCCGGGCATAATAAAGGAGAGAGGGCCTTCCTATATAATTTCTGTAGTAATAATCCAATTTTTTACGAAATTCTGGACTTTTTTTAGCTTCTTGATAGGCCATTTCTAATTCTGTTATGGCTGGCATTAAAGTTTCCGGCACATATTTCCCACCAAATTTACCAAAATATCCCCTATTATCTGGTAATGTTTTGTTCATTTTCCCACCTCCGAACTTCTTTAATAAATTTTATTATCTTCTCAGGATCTTTTTGTCCATTTGTTTCTACTCCACTACTTATATCTACTCCATCTGGTCTGGCAATATTAAGGGCTTGATAAACATTGTATGGGTTAAGGCCTCCAGCTAAAATTACCTGACCATATCTTCTAATATTATCCACTTTTTTCCAGGGGAAGGATAACCCAGTTCCCCCACTTTTGCGTGGCTGATATGTATCTGCTAAAAAAGCCCACACTATTCCCTTGTATGGCTCTGGGGTAAGATAAAAATTCCCCTTCTCTCCTATCCGAATTGCTTTTAATACCGGCTTTTCAAGTTGTCTACAGTAATCTACACTTTCGCTACCATGTAACTGAAGAACCGATAGGGAACAATACTCTGCAATTTCATTTACTAAAGAAATTGGAGCATCAACAAAAACCCCCACTCGTAACACACCTTTAGGAATATCATCTATAATTTTTTTCGCCTTCTCCGGAATGATCTGTCTAAAACTTGGGGCAAAAACAAAACCTAAAGCATTTGCCCCATTTTCCACTGCCACTAAAGCACTCTTTAGGTCATTTATTCCACAAATTTTAACCAACATATATCTTCTTCCTCCTTTTCCTCTTTTCTACTCCTGTCAGTTTTCTCAACTTATCACCAGGATTATTAGTAGTCATTAAAGCCTCTCCAATTAATATCGCATCTATTCCATATAGATTTAACCTTCTTACCTCTTTGTGATTTTTAATCCCGCTTTCGCTAACTATTAAAGAATCCTGAGGTACCAGAGAACTCAACCTGGCTGTAATAGATAAATCAACAGAAAAATCCCTTAAATTACGATTATTAATTCCTATAATTTTTGAGCCCGCCCTTGTCGCTTTTATCAGTTCTTCTTTATTATGCACTTCCACTAAACAATCTAATCCTAAAGAAGAAGCTATCTTTTGAAAACATACTAAAGTTGGCTCATCTAAAAGGCGAGCAATAAGCAAAATAGCATCTGCCCCCAAACAACGAGATTGATAAATTTGATATTCATCCAAAATAAAATCTTTCCGTAAAACAGGCAAATTAGATATTTTCTTTACCTGGCGAATATAATCTGGTTCTCCTTTAAAAAATTTTCGCTCAGTTATAACTGAAACAGCTCTTGCACCATTATCTGTATAAGCTCGAATAATTTTTTCAAAATTCTTTTTATCTTGAATCTTTCCTCGAGAAGGAGAAGCAAATTTAAGTTCAGCAATTATCGAAACATTTGAAGAACTATTTAAGCATCCAAAAAAGTCTCGAGTAGGAGGCAATCCTTCTGCTATTAAATCGAATAAAAATTGGAGAGGAAAATTCTTTTTATCTTGAGCTATTTCTTCTTTTTTATATTTTGCAATCTCTTCCAGTATATTCATCAAGCCAACTCCCTGGTATATTTCCTTAGATCTTCTAACTTTTTTAGAGCAGCTCCTGAATCTATAATTTCTGCCGCTTTTTTTACTCCTTCTCTTGTATCTTCAACCATTCCTCCTACCACTAAAATAGCAGCAGTATTTGCCAAAACTATATCTCGGTGGGGAGATTTCTTCCGGCCAGTTAATATACCTAAAGCAATTTCTTTATTAAACTTAGTGTTTCCTCCTTGAATATCCTCTAACTTACATCGCTGCAATCCTAATTCTTCTGGTTCAAGATAGAAAGTCTTTACTATCCCATTCTTAACCTGGCTAATCTTTGTAAATCCGGTTATGGTTATTTCATCTATTCCATTTTCCCCGCACACTACCATTGCCTCTTGTACCCCAAGTTTTTCCAATACCCCTGCTATCAATTCAGTAAGATCCAAATCGTAAACCCCTAAAACTTGATATTTTACTCCTGCTGGATTGGTAAGGGGACCAAGTAGATTAAAGATTGTACGAAATCCCATTTCTTTTCGAGGACCTATTGCATGCTTCATTGCCGGATGAAAAGTTGGCGCAAAGAAAAAAGCAATTCCCACTTTTTCTAAACACTCTTCTATTTGAGAAGAAGTTAAATTTATATTTATTCCTAAAGCCTCTAATACATCAGCACTCCCACACTTGCTGGATACTCCTCTATTACCATGTTTAGCCACTTTAAGCCCAGCTCCAGCTGCCACAAAAGCCGTAACCGTAGAAATATTAAAGGTACCTTTACAATCTCCACCAGTACCACATGTATCTACCGCCAAGGGATAAACTTTTTTTAATTTCACTGCATTCTCTCTCATAGCTTGAGCGCATCCAGTAATCTCTTCCACTGTCTCTCTTTTTATTCGTAGAGCGGTTAAAAAACTGGCAATTTGAGCTGCACTAACTTTTCCTTGCATTATTTCATTCATTACCCAACGAGCTTCTTCTTCTCTCAAATTTTCTCCTATTACTACTTTATTTAATAATTCTTTAAACATCTTTTTGTCTCCTTCTTTCTAAAAAATTATCTTTTAAATTCTTCAGCGATAGTTATAAAGTTTTTTAAAATATTCTTCCCTGGCGAAGTTAAAATAGATTCGGGATGAAATTGCACTCCTTCTACAGGATATTCCTTGTGGCGTACTCCCATAATCGTCCCATCATCTGCACGAGCAGTGACTTCAAGACAGGGAGGCAAGGAAGGTGGATCTAAAACTAAAGAATGATAACGACCAGCTTTAAATGGATTATCTATCCCTAAATACAGACCCTTTTGGTTATGATAAATAGAGGAGGTTTTGCCATGCATTAATTTCTTTGCTGGCACTATCCTGCCCCCATAGGCTACTCCAATAGATTGATGACCCAAACAAACTCCCAAAATAGGAACTTTATTCCCCAGCTTTTGAACTACTTCTACCGAAATTCCAGCTTCTTTTGGAGTGCAGGGACCTGGAGAAATTACTATTCCAATCAAACATTTTTTGATAATTTCCTTTAAGGTTATCTCGTCATTTCTATACACTTCAGTTTCCATACCTAACTCAACCAAATATTGAACTAAATTATAAGTAAAAGAATCATAATTATCAATTACCAATATCATTCTTGTTCCTCCTTAGCTAATGTAAAATTTAGTTGCCAGGCATTAAATTCTACATTTTAAGAATTCACTGCTAAATCTATTGCCTTAAGTAAAGCCATAGATTTATTTAAAGTTTCTTTATATTCCATCTCAGGGATTGAATCTGCTACAATGCCAGCTCCTGCCTGGAGGTAAGCTTGATTCTTCTTAAAAATAATGGTACGAATAGTAATGCAAGTATCCATATTTCCATTAAAACCTATATAACCAACAGCTCCTGCATAAGGCCCTCGACAATTAGGCTCTAATTCATCAATAATTTCCATTGCTCGAACTTTGGGAGCACCAGAAACTGTCCCTGCTGGGAAACAAGCTTCTAATACATCAAAAGCGTCCTTATCTGGTTGAATTCTACCTTCTACTTCTGAAACCAAATGCATTACATGAGAAAACTTTTCCACTTTCATAAAATTAATTACCTTTACTGTCCCCGGGCAGCAAACTCGACCCAGGTCATTTCGAGCTAAATCTACCAACATAGTATGTTCCGCTCGTTCTTTTTCGTCATTTACCATCTCTTTTTCTAGATCTAAATCTTCTAATTTAGTCCTTCCTCTTGGACGTGTCCCAGCAATGGGTTTACTCTCTACCAATTTATCAGTTAATCTAACTAATGGTTCGGGAGATGCTCCAACTACCTGAATTTCACCAAAATTTAAATAATACATATAAGGAGAAGGATTCAAACTCCGCAAAGAACGATAAACTTCAAATGGATGGAGCCCTATTTTTTTGGTAAGACATTGTGATAAAACTACCTGGAAAATATCTCCCGCTAAAATATATTCCTTAGCCCTTTTCACTTTTTCAAAAAATTCTTTTTGCGTAACATTGCTTTTTAATATATTATTGTCTCCTATATTATTTTTCACGCCCTTCTTTTCCAATTCTTGCAAAACTGCTGGTTTTTTAATTTTACCTATAATTCTTTCAATCTGTTCCACCGCTTTATCATAGGACACCTCTTTAGAAAGATCACTTAACGGATTATTTACAATTACCCACAGTTGATGAGTTAAATGATCAATGACCAAAGTTGTCGTGGCAAAAATTAAAATACAATCCGGTATTTCGAGGTCACTAATCTTTTTCTCAGGCAGTTTCTCTATAAACCTGACCATATCATAACCAAAGTAGCCAACTCCACCGCCGAAAAAACGAGGCAAACCATCTATGGAAATTGTTTTAAAATCATCAAATAATTTACGTAAATAAAGTAAAGGATTTTCATAAAGAACCATTTTCTTATCTTCTTTTATTATCTCAATCTTGGAACCTTTGTTCTGAAAAACCAAAAAAGGATCAATACCGATAAAGGAATAACGAGCTAACTTTCCATCTCCCTCTGCATTCTCCAGCAAATAACTAAACTTGTTACTCTTCATTTTCTGAAAAATACTAATTGCTGTTTCTGTATCGATAAGAATTTTTCGATATACTGTAAGCATATTTGCTCTATTGTCCAATTGCATAAATTCCTCTTTGCCAGGATAATATATTTTATCTTTCATTTTAGATTCACCATTTCCTCTACTCTGTTTTTTAAAAATTCTGAATACTCTTTAAAAACAAAAAGCTCTCCATCCCCATTTATTCTAATAATA
>DOTB01000088.1 GCA_003513845.1 Candidatus Atribacteria bacterium
AATATATAAGGGTTACAGAGGCCTCTCAAAAAAGAATAAAAAATTGACAAGGGAAAATGCTGCAAAATAAGCAAAAAAATGCCAAAAAGGCTATTTTTAGCTCTTGAAACCCTTGCTACCTAAGGCTTTCAGGCAGGAATCGCTTATAACGTTTATAACGCATTTTTTTAAGGCAACTAAGGTAAAACCCTTTAAACTTTAAAATGATGCTTAAAATGACCCTATTTTAGATACGGCTCAAAAGGCTTATATTATAAGGCTTTCCGTGAATAGTAAATGGGAATAGTAAATGGGGAGAGGGAGGGGTGAGGGTGCGTAAGGCGTGAACAAACTTCAAAGGTCGAGAAATATGAGGATGGAAAATAATGAGAATAAGATATGATGAAGAAGCAGATGCTCTTTATATTAAATTGCAGGAAGCGGAATATTACGAGAGTGACGAGATTCAAGAGGGGTTCATTCTGGACTACGATGCCGATGGGAGCATCATTGCCATTGAGATATTAGAAGCTTCAACCCGGGTTCCTCTTGCTGATCTCTCCACCGTGAATTTCGAAATTAATCGCCAACTGATGAAAACCGGGAGTGATAATTAGTGTACCTATCAGCTAAAACACTTAAAATCAGAGTATATGATATTAAAGGTAATTGCCCTATATATAAATTAAACCAGATATTCTATGTCAAGAATGGCTATATCTTAGAGAGTGATATAAACCTGTGCATGCACTCTCTTGCCTCAATTATGCCCTATTATATAGCTTTAAGTAGAGGGATAGACCCCAGAGAATTAAATATAGGAGATAAAAATAATCAAGCATATGTGCAATGTTTAGATCCCTGTGATAAAACAAAGGGCGGAACCGTTACTTTCGAGATAACAATAGAAAATTTTAATTAATTTAATTAGTTTAATCGATTTAATTAAAGCTATATGTTTTAATATATTATTTAATAGTATCGGAATTTCAAAAAAATTCTGATACTATGAAATACTCTTTTTAGATAAGAAACAATATATTTTATACCATCTCTCTAACCCTCTCCCTTAGAAGGGAGAGGGAAGGGTGAGGGTGATGATGAGGGGTTTCAGGGGATACCTCCCCTGAATATCTTGTAAGATAATATATTATATTATAAAGTGTGATATAGCAATAAATGGTAAAATAAAAGAGAAGAAAAGAATAAAACAATAGAAAATTATACCTTAGAGGAAAGAGAATAAAGAGAAAGAATGAAAAAAATTTGTGTTATTGGTTTAGGTTATATCGGCTTACCTACCGCAGCTATGTTTGCCAGCAATGGACATAAAGTAATAGGAGTGGACATAAACAACGAGGTTATAGATGCTTTAGAGAAAGGAGAAGTAATTATCGAAGAACCTTATCTAAAGAATATGGTAGAACAAGAAGTAGCTTCGGGTAATCTAATTGCCTCTAAAAAACCTCAAGAGGCCGATGCTTTTATTATTGCTGTCCCTACTCCTCTCACTGAAGATAAAAAAGCGGATATGAGTTTAGTAGAAAAAGCTGCAGAGAGTATCGTCCCTTATTTGAGAACAGGTAATATAGTAGTTTTGGAATCCACTTCTCCCACCGGAACAGTTAAAAATTTAATTATTCCAATTTTAGAAAAGAGTGGTCTAAAGATTGGAGACGAATTGTATGTGGGTTATTGTCCTGAAAGGGTTTTGCCCGGTCAAATTCTATTTGAATTAGTAAATAATAACCGAATTATTGGAACAATAAATAGAAAATCTGCCGAAGAGATAAAAGAACTATATCAGACTTTTGTCAAAGGTGAGATATATCTAACTGATACAGATACTGCGGAGATGTGTAAAATAGTGGAAAATACTTATCGGGATGTAAATATTGCCTTTGCTAATGAGTTAGCCAAAATTTGTGAGGATACGGCAATAGATGTAGATGTATGGGAAGTAATAAAATTATGTAACAAACATCCGCGGGTAAATATTCATCAGCCCGGACCAGGGGTAGGCGGACATTGCTTAGCAGTAGATCCTTGGTTTATAGTGGAGAAAAATCCAGAATTAGCTCGAATAATAAGATTAGCCCGAGAAACTAATGATAGTATGCCGCAGTTTATTTTTAATAAAATTGAGAACATACTGAAAAATATTAATCCTCCCAAAAAAATAACTATACTGGGTATAACTTACAAAGCAAATATTGATGATGTAAGAGAGAGCCCTATTATTACTTTAATTAAACTTTTAGAAGAACATAATTATAAAATATCGGCGGTAGACCCTTATGTTAAAAAATCTAAATATAAAGTGGACACCATATCAGAAGCAGTAAAAGATAGTGATTTACTGGTCTTAGCCGTAAATCATAAAGATTTTAAAGAAATAGATTTTGATACCCTTGCTCCCCAGATGCGAAATAAAATTGTATTAGATACTCGAAATTATTTTGATAGAAATATTATAGAAAATAAAGGATTTAAATATTATTTGCTGGGGAAAGCAAATTAATAATATGGAAATAGAAAATAAAATAAGTGATTTAAAAATAAATTTTAAAAAAGCGACAAAGTTACCTCCTAAAATATTAATAAAGAAAGTATATCGAAAAATAGACAACAAGATTTATTATTTTATCCGAGCAAAAAAAATTACCAAAAACCCTATAGATATTGATTCAAATATATTTGAAAATTTTGAACCCAACATAAATTCTTTACTTAATATAAATAATAAAAGAGAACATTATATTCAGGAACTCAAAAACTCAGGAAAAGAAGGACAAATAATTAAGCAAGCCGACAGGATATGCAATCATATTTTTAATCTTTTAGGTTCAGGAGATATTAATTTAGGAAAAGATATCCAATGGAATGAAGATTTTAAGACCGGATTTATCTGGGAAAATAAATTTTATAAAAATATTAAAACAGTTAATTTGCAAAACGATGCTGATGTAAAGGTTCCCTGGGAACTCTCTCGTTTTCAGCATATCCCAACCCTTGGTCAGGCATATTTGCTCACCAATAATGTTAAATATGCCTTAGAATTTAAAAACCAAATTGAAAATTGGATTAGCAAGAATCCGATAGAAATGTCCGTGAACTGGACTTGCACTATGGAGGTAGCAATTAGAGCTTGCAATTGGATAATAGGCTATTATTTTTTTAAAGATTACCTCAAAAACCAAAAAAAGAATAAGATTAATCAGGAATTTTGGATTGAATATCATAAAGCACTATATTTACACGGGAAATTTATCTTTGATAATTTAGAAAATACCTCTCATTATAATAGTAATCACTATTTATCGGATTTGGCTGGACTGATATGGTTAGGATTATATTTTAAAAATTTTAAATATGACCAAGAAGACGCCCAAAATAACCCTAAAATATGGCTTGATTTTGGCTTGAAAGAATTTGAACAGGAGATGAATAATCAAATTAATTCAGATGGGGTAGATTACGAAGCCTCAACTGCTTATCATTGTTTGGTTACCGAATTATTTTTATTCACCTCCATACTTTGCTCTAAAAACAATATTGCTTTCACCAAAGAATACAAGGACAAATTAGAAAAAATGATTGAGTTTATAATGGATATTACTAAACCTGATGGCCATATCCCTCTTATTGGAGATATGGATAGTGGAAGATTTATTATTTTATCTGATTATGGAGACTTAGATAAAAGAGATTTCAGACATTTAGTTGCTTTAGGAGGGGAATATTTTAAGCGTAATGATTTTAAATATTATTCACCTAACCATAATTGTCCAGTTTCCCTTTGGTGCTTTGGGAAAACTCCCCAAATAAAAATAAAAACAAACGAGAAGCCAAACCTTAATTTAGCATCAAAGGCCTATAAAGATAGCGGATATTATATTTTAAGAAATGATAAAATATATATAATTATTAAGTGTGGTCCCAATGGAATGAATGGTAATGGTGGGCATACCCATAATGATCAGCTTAGTTTCGAATTAAATATATCCGGTATAGATTTTGTTATTGATCCTGGTACTTATGTCTATACCGCAGATTATAGATTAAGAAATTTATTTAGAAGTACCTCTATGCATAATACCCTACAAGTTGCCAATTTAGAGCAAAATAATTTTGAAGAGAAAGAATTATTTGGAATAAATAACGAAACTAATGCCCAGCTATTAGATTTCAACTATAATTATTTTAAGGGTAGACATTATGGGTTTATGGAAAAAGCTGGGATAATCGCCGAAAGAGAAGTCAAATTAGAAGATAATAAAATCATTATAAATGATTTCATTATAAAAATACCGGGGAGTTTGGATTATAAAAAATATATGAGATTTCATTTAGATAGAGAAGTAAAAATAGAGCCACAAGCCGACTGTCTTATCTTAACTAATTTAACTAATGAAAAAATAAAATTAAAATTATTTAATTTGCAAAAAAGCGAATATAATATTGAAAAATCTTGGATGGCCAAAGAATATGGCCTAAGAGAGGAAACCAGGGTAATAAATTGCGAGATAAAAGATTCTGTAATTAATACTATCATTGAAATAATCTAATAATTGGAGAGCAATATGAAACAAGTCTTAATCAAAAAAGGCAAAGCTATAGTAGAAGATATACCAGCACCGATGGTAAGTCCCGGAAGAGTGTTAGTTAAAGTTGCCTATTCTTGTATTAGTGCCGGAACAGAAATGGCCAGCATAAAATCTTCAGGTCAAACTATCATTCAAAGAGCCCTTCGAGAACCACAAAACATTAAAAAAGGATTAAATCTGATTAAAGAAAAAGGTATATTAAAAACCAAAAATATTTTGCAAAGTACCTTTGAATCAGGTTCCCCTACTGGATACAGTACTGCTGGCACTGTAGTAGAAGTTGGTGCTCAGGTCAGAAATATAAAGGTAGGAGACCGAGTAGCCTGTGCGGGGGCAGGATATGCTAATCATGCAGAGTGTATAGAAGTACCCAGAAACTTACTGGTTAAAATACCCCAAGATTTAGACTTTAAAGAAGCCTCCACTGTTACCTTAGGAAGTATTGCTATGCAAGGAGTTAGGAGAGCAGAAGTTAAGTTAGGTGAAAATATTGCCGTTATCGGAATGGGAATTCTTGGACAATTAGCTTCTCAGATGGTAACTGCTGGCGGAGCTCGAGTTATAGCTATTGATTTAGATGATCGAAGACTTACTATAGCCCAAAAAAACGGAGCAAAATATATTCTAAATCCCACCAAAGAGAATATAGTGGAGGAAGCCATAAAGCTAACCGAGGGATATGGAATGGATTCAGTAATTATTACTGCTGCTACTTCTTCTAATGAGCCTTTAGCTCAAGCCTTTCAGATGTGTCGTAAAAAGGGTCGAGTAATTTTAGTTGGCGTAGTGGGAATGGAAATAAATAGAGAAGATATGTATAAAAAAGAATTAGATTTTTATATCTCTTCTTCCTATGGGCCAGGAAGATATGACCCTAATTATGAAGAAAAAGGAATAGATTATCCTTATCCTTATGTCCGTTGGACCGAAAATAGAAATATGCAGGAATATCTTAAAATGTTATCCGAAGATAAGATAAAATTAGCTAATATTATAGAAAAAGTTTATGAGATAGAAGAAGTTACAAAAGCCTACCAGGAATTCGAAAAAGAAGAAAATAGACCCCTGATAGTATTATTGAAATATAAGCAGGAAGAATTAGAAGATAAGATAGACAGAAGAGTAGAAGCTAATCCCCAATTTAACCTAAAAACTAATAAAATTAAAGTTGCTATAGTTGGAGCAGGTAGCTTTGCTCAAGGGACGCATCTCCCCAATTTAGAAAAATTAAATAATTTTTATGATATTTATGCTATTATGAGCCGAACTGGCAGTAATGCTACCTCTATTGCCCGACAATATAAAGCAAAATACGCTACCACTAATTACCAGGGAATATTAGATGACCCCAATGTAAATCTGGTAATGATCTGTATCAGGCATAATCTGCATGCGCAATATTCTATAGAAGCGATGAAAAAAGGCAAGGCAGTATTTGTCGAAAAGCCGATGGCTTTAAACGAAAGAGAGATGGAAGAGATATTTACAACTATTCAAAAAACTGGAATGCCTTATCTGGTCGGTTTTAATCGGAGATTTTCTAAATATGCTATAGAAATTAAAAAACATATTAAAGATAGAATAAATCCTATGATTATAAATTATCAGATGAATGCTGGTTATATCCCTTTAGACCATTGGGTCCATACCGAAGAAGGTGGGGGAAGGATAATAGGAGAAGCTTGCCATATATTTGACTTATTTAATTATTTTGTCGATGCAGAAATCGCTACTATTTCAGTAAACAGCATAAATCCAAAGACAAAAAATATATCTTCTCGAGATAATGTGGTAGTAACTTTAAAATATAAAGAGGGAAGCATTTGCACCCTTACCTATACTGCTTTAGGAGATAAGACTTATCCTAAAGAATCTTTAGAGATATACTTTGATAATAAAATAATTACGATGAAAGATTATAAAGCATTAGAGGGATATGGAGTAAAAATAGCTAATATAAATAGTAAACTTTCGGATAAGGGCCATTATGAAGAATTGATTGCCTTTTCTCAAGTAATAAAAGATGGTACAAAATATCCTATCCCTCTGTGGCAAATTGAACAGGCTACTAAAATTAGTTTTGCAGTGGAAGAAGAGATAAAAAAATAAAGGAAAATGTATTGGTGTTATGAGAGATTTAATAAGAAAATCACCCCCTTGGATTAAGAAACCTATTCGATATGTCTATGGATTAATTCCTTATGAGAAAAGATTAGGAAAAGTTTTTTGGGATACCTATAATTTTCTTCAAGAATCACAATGGTGGAGCAAGGAACAATTAGAAGAATACCAAATGAGACAATTAGAAAAATTGCTAAAACATTCCTATGAAAATGTTCCTTATTACCGAAGGATATTTGATGAAAGGGGATTAAAACCCAAAGATATCCAGGATTTTGATGATTTTATAAAATTGCCTTATTTGACAAAAGATATTTTTAGAGAAAATTTTAATACAAAAGAAATAATATCGAAAAATATTAATTTACTAAAACTCCCGATATCTCATACAAGCGGAACAACAGGAAAACCTTTACAATTTTATGTAAATATAGATGAAGGGGAAAAAGAATGGGCTTTTATTTGTCATCAATGGTCAAGAATCGGTTACAAACCAGGAGATAAAAGGATGGAATTGAGGGGAGCAATAAATAAAAAAGAACCGATTTTTTATAGCAAATTCGGAAATATTCTTAGATTTTCCCCCATTATTGAAAACAAAGAAAGGGCTAAATTATATTTAAAAAAAATGGAAGAATTTGGAGCAAAATTTTTACATGGTTATCCGGGAGCTATAGCATCTTTTGCATTATTAATAAAACAACATAAGTTAAATATTAATTTTGAATTGGAAGCAATCTTATTTGCTTCAGAGATTATATATGAATGGGAAAGAAAAATTGTAGAAGAAGTTTTTGGTTGTCGAATTTTTAGTCATTATGGTTGTGCAGAAAAAGCTGTTTTAGCTGCAGAATGTGAAAAAACTCATATATATCATTGTTTACCTGAATATGGGATTACAGAATTTGATTTTCAAACAAAAGAAATAGTTGCTACTGGATTTTTGAATACAGTTAATCCTTTTATTCGATATAAGATGACAGATGTTGCATTAAATCCTAGATTTGAGCCTTGTCAAAAATGTAATCGCAACTATTATCCCATTTTTGATGGAATAGAAGGAAGATTGGAAGATTTTATTGTATCTCCTGAAGGTTTTTTAATTGCTCCGGCAATTATTACTCATCCATTTAAAGATTTAAAAACGATTAAAAATACACAGATTGTGCAAAAAAGTCATGAAAAAATTATTTTAAGAATAGTCCCTTTGGAAGACGTTAATAAAGATTTATTAAATAAAGAAATTCAATTTTTATCACAAGAACTTAAGAAAATTATAGGAGAAAAAATTACGATTATTCCCGAAATTGTGAATGAAATTGAACTTTCCCCCTCTGGAAAATTTAAATGGATAATATCAGAAATATCAAAGGATTTTATAAATAGATAAGGGTATCAAATTTACATTAAATATCAGGAGACGGTAGTAAATATAATTTTAATTTTAGAATTATCAATTGAATTTGGAAATTAAAATGAAAAATATAGAAGAAATTATTTCAAATTTAAAAGTATCAATTTACCACGAACCAGATATAGTATATCCAGAAAAACCCCCATATAATCCTCACACCGCATATCCCGAATATTTTTTAAATAATGTTAGTATTGAGGCGAATGATGTCTATAATGCTGTTAGAAATGCTCTTTTATTATTGGGTTTAGATAAAAAAAATTACAATACTCCTCAATGGAATCCTTTTAAGGATATAATTAAGCATGGTAATACAGTTGTTGTTAAACCTAATTTTGTTTTAAGTAAACATGATAAAGAAGGAGACTTGTTTAGTATTATTACTCATCCATCCATTATTAGAGCTGTGGTTGATTATGTTTATATTGCACTTGCAGGTAAAGGGAAAATTATTATTGCTGATGCACCTCAAATGGACTGTGATTTTAAAGAATTATTAAAAATTATCAAACTCGAAACAATTCAGGAACTATATAAAAAGGAACTCAATTTTGATATAGAAATTTATGATTTAAGGGACTTTTGGCTTGATAATAAAGGCGATCCAAAAAATATTTACTCAATAAATAGGCATAAATTACCAGGTGATCCTCTTGGTGGAGTAGTTGTCAATTTAGGGAAAGATAGTTTATTCTATGAAGTAGAAAAATATAAAAAATTTTACGGAGCTGATTATAACAGAGAAGAAACAATAAAACATCATCATAATGATATACAAGAATATTTAATTTCTAAAACTATATTATCTGCTGATACAATTATTTCTATTCCAAAACTAAAGGTTCATAAAAAAGTAGGAGTTACATTAAATATAAAGGGATTAGTAGGGATTTGTACTAATAAAAACTATTTGGTTCATTATACATTGGGTACTCCTTCAAAAGGGGGAGATCAATTTCCAGATCATATTCTTAATTTTAAGGAGACAATGATAGTTAAATTACAAAGACGACTTTATGACAGCTTGTTATCTAAGAAGAATTCAAAAACTGATATTTTATATAGATTGATTATAAACATTGGAAAATATTTAAAGCTATTGGGATTTAAAAAGGATAAGAAAAAAATAATTTTAGATTGTGGAAATTGGTATGGGAATGATTCAGCTTGGAGAATGGCAATAGATTTACTGAAGATTTTTATTTATGCAGACAAAGAAGGTAATTTACGCAATACTCCCATACGTAAGATGTTTTCACTTGTTGATGGAATAATTGGAGGAGAGAGAGAAGGTCCTTTAACTCCAGATAGCAAAAAGTGTGGGGTAATCGTAGCAGGGTTTAACCTTTGTGCAGTAGATTTAGTTTGTGCTAGAATTATGGGATTTGATTGTAATAAGATTAAAATGTTGAATTATATTTTAAATCAAAAAGGTTTATTTAAAGTTGATGTAGATAAAATAAAACTAAGTAGCAATTATAATTATAAAGATTTTTTCAATAAAAGAAATAAAAATAAATATTTTAATTTTGAACCTCCAAGTGGATGGGAAGGATTTATTGAAATTTGTTAAATAAAGAAGAGAATGCAAATAAGAATGTTATTAAATATATAATTAAATATTTACCTTCGCAGATTGTCCCTGCAATGGTAGGAATTATCAGCATTCTTATTATTACTCGCTTATTTCCGCCAGGAGACTATGGAAATTATGTTTTAGTAATGGCTAGTATTAGTGTGTTTTCAACTCTTGTTGGTTGGCTATCTATGTCTATTATTAGATTTTATCCTATATATAAACGGGATGAGAAACTCGAGCAGTTCTATGCGAATATAATAAAATTATCTATTATTTCAATAGGGATTATTTCCTTTATTTTTTCAACCATTCTTTTATTTACTAAGTCTTATATTCCTTCAGGTTTATATTTTTTAATGTGGATAGGTGTAATTATATTTATTTTAACTTCTTTTTTTGAAATACTCCTTGACTTTCTAAGAGTAACAAGTCAAATGGAAAGATTATAGGAGAAAAAGATAAAACTAAAATTATTCCCGAAATTGTAAATGAAATTGAACTTTCCCCCTCTGGAAAATTTAAATGGATAATATCAGAAATATCCAAGGATTTTATAAATGGATAAGGGGACTAAATTTATATTTAAAGTAATAGTCAATATAGTTTTAATTTTAAGATTACCAATTGAATTTAGAAATTATTAGGAAAATTATATATGAATACAATAAAAATTATGGCTGTAGGCGATATTTTTCTAAAGACAAAAAACAATAAATTTCCTTTTGAAAACGTTAAAGAAATTTTAAAGGACAAAGATATTCTTTTTGGTAATTTAGAAACTGTTTTATCAAATCAAGGGAAAGAAACTGAAAAAGCAGTATCTTTGCATACTTCTCCAGATAAAGTAAGTTATTTGAAAGACGCAGCTTTTGATATTCTTAATGTGGCTAATAATCATATAATGGATTTAGGTATAGAAGGATTTAATGAAACATTAAATATATTAGCAAAAAATAATATTAATTTTATTGGTGCAAGGAATAACGCTAAACAAGATTATATAATATTAGAAAAACAAGTAATAAAATTAGGCTTTTTAGGTTATTCGAATAGCGGATTAGTTTTACCTGAAAAGAATATATGGATTAATAAGATAGAATTAAAAACAATTATAAAAGATATTGAATATATAAAACAAAAATGTGATTTTGTTATTATTTCTTTGCATTGGAGGATTGAAAATGTTTTTTTATCCATCCCCCCAACAGATTGAATTTGCCCATAAATTAGTTGATGCGGATTCTACTATAATTTTAGGACATCATCCCCATGTGATTCAAGGGATAGAAAGATATAAACATGGTTTAATTGCCTATTCTTTAGGAAATTTTCAATTTGACCCTTATGTTTCTAATAGTCCGAATAATCAGTCTTTTATACTTACTATAGAACTTACTAAAAATGAGTTGGAAAGTTATAATATTAACCCTGTAAAGATAGATAGAGATTTCGTTCCTTATTTGGTTAGCGGAGAAGAAAAAACTGGAATACTGGAATTTATATCTAAAATTTCTGATCCAATAGTTAAAAAACAATTAAATGAAAATAAGTGGTTTGAGGAAATTTCTGAAGAATATCTCTATGGAAATATTAAGAGTTGGGTTATTAGAATAAAAAAGTATGGTATAAAGCATTTTTTGCAGTTTATTAGATGGCTTATTTCCCCCTTTTGCCTTAGATGTTATGCAGCTGTTATAAGGCGAAAATTTAAGAAGTTAGTGGAGAAAGTATGATTAACGATTTTATCAAGGACTTTGCGAAATATATCCCAGCTCAGTTCGTTCCTGCGCTAGTGGGGTTGATAACAATTCCCATTGTTACCCGCCTATTCTCACCCGCCGATTATGGAAATTATGTGTTGGTGACAGCTACAGTGTCGATCCTCACTACTATAGCTGTTGGCTGGTTGGATAATTCAATCATTCGGTTCTATCCTGCTTATGAGCTAAGAGGCGAGCTGAGTTATTTCTATAACTCCGTGTTAGGAATGACCCTTGTTTCCGTAGCAGCCATCTTCGTTATTTTTCTTGGTATTTTATCCTTGGGTCAAGTGCATATTAGTGCAAGCTTGTGTTCGCTTATGCGTCTTGGAGGATTAGTCTTTATAGTTACTTCTTTCTTTCAAGTTCTACAGACATTTCTTCGGGCTAAACGTCAAGTTCAGTGGTACACCTCTTTCGCTTTATGGCACAGCGTGGCAAAAGTTGGTTTGGGGATTACTCTAATTTTTATGTGGAATATGGGAATAGAGGGTTTGCTATGGGGATCGGTTATTAGCATTGTGATTGCAATGCCGCTGTTATACTGGTTTTCCGTTGGGAAGGGTACGTCGGTTAAGGTAGGTATTTCATTACCAATGGTTTCAGAAATGGCAAAATATGGTTTCCCACTAGTGGTTTCATTTTTAGCTTCTTGGATCATGAGCTTCTCGGACCGTTATATTCTAGGACTTTTTAGAAGTAGCCAGGAGGTAGGAATATATTCAGCAAGTTATGGAATTGCTGAGCAGACCATATTCATGCTCTCTTCTTTGTTTATTATGGCGTCAGGACCCTTATCAATGAATGTCTGGGAAAAACAAGGTGTAGAGAAAAGCAAAGAATTTCTTATTAAGCTGACTCGTTATTGGATTATTATTGGGCTTCCGGCAACAGTAGGATTGAGTATACTAGCGAGGTCAATCATTAATATAATGGCAGCTCCAGAATATTACAGAGGGTTTCAGATTATTCCCTTGGTTTCTTTTGGAGCTTTTCTGAGCGCTTTGGGGGGGCGATATGCTACGCCTTTTATGTGGTATAATAAGACTAAACTACTTGCAGCTTGTACTGGTGTCTCTTGTCTCCTAAATGTGGGATTGAATTTTCTTTTAATACCCATGTATGGCTACATGGCTGCAGCAGTAACAACTTTTATTTCCAGTGCGGTAGGATTTCTTTTTGGAATTTTCGTGTCACGAAAATTTTTCATCTGGAAATTTCCTTTTAAAACTCTAGTTAAGGTAGCTTGTGCCTCAATAGTAATGGGAGCAGCGATATATCCTTTAGGCAATAACCTTACTTCATCTCCCTTGATAAACTTGTGCGTTTCAATTCCTGCAGGAGTTGGGGTATACTTCTTGTCGCTCGTCGCATTGAAGGGGTTTGAAGCAAATGAAATTGAGGCGTTGTTAGCTTGGAGAAGGAAGGTGATCAAGCGTTGAGTATTGTTTGCTTAAATTATTTTTTCAATAGAAAATGTATCAGGTTAAAAGGAGGTACCTAAAAGATGATAAATCGAGATATTAAAGTGGTTATTTTATGCGGTGGTAGAGGTACAAGGCTCCAAGAAGAGACAGCCTATCGCCCCAAACCTATGGTAGAAATTGGGGGTAAACCAATCTTATGGCATATTATGAAAATTTACTCCCACTATGGATTTAATGAATTCATTCTCTGCCTTGGTTACAAAAGTGAAATGATCAAAGATTATTTCTTTCATTATGAAGTGATGAACAACGATTTCACGATTGAACTTGGATCTTCTAACATAATTAAATTCCATAACAACCATACTGAAAAAGGGTGGAAGGTTACCTTAGCTGATACAGGTTTGGCGGTAATGACTGGAGCAAGGTTAAAACGTATTGAGCAATATATAACAGGAGAAGAGTTGATGCTAACATATGGTGATGGGGTAGCAGATATTGATATTAATAAACTTTTGGGATTTCATCATAAGTGTGGTAAGATTGGAACGGTAACAGGAGTACGTCCTCCATCTCGATTTGGAGAGTTAATTACTGAAGGGGAAACAGTGACAAAGTTCAGCGAAAAGCCTTTAGTCTCCCAGGGTTACATAAATGGTGGTTTTTTCGTCTTTAACCGAAGATTCTTTGATTACCTAACTGTTGAAGATAAGTGTATATTAGAACGAGAGCCACTAGAGCGCCTGGCTGAGGATGGAGAACTTATGATGTACCCGCACCACGGCTATTGGCAGTGCATGGATACCTATCGAGACCTTGAATTACTTCAGAAAACGTGGAGAATGGAACGAGCACCCTGGAAGGTATGGGAATGATCAATAAAGATCCGCTAGCGGCGAATTTTCAATTAATAAAGGATGTCTTTAGAAATAAAATAGTGCTAGTCACGGGACATACTGGCTTCAAAGGCTCTTGGCTCTCTCTGTGGCTTACGGAACTTGGGGCAAATGTTATCGGATACGCATTAGCTCCTTTTACAGAACCAAACTTGTTTAAAGTTTTAAAGCTTGATAAAAGAATTACATCAATCATTAGTGATATAAGAGATGTCAAGGCTCTAAAAGATGTGTTTAGAGAATACCGACCACAGTTTGTCTTTCATATGGCCGCACAGGCACTGGTCAGGGATTCCTATGCAAATCCTCGATATACATACGAAACGAATATTATGGGGACGGTGAATGTTTTCGAGGCAGCAAGAAGTACTGATTCCGTTCGCATTGTATTAAATATTACAAGCGATAAGTGTTATGAGAACAAGGAATGGATTTGGGGGTATAGAGAGAGCGACCCCCTAGGAGGATATGATCCCTACAGTTCCAGTAAAGGGTGTGCTGAGATTATAACTACTGCTTATAGAAAATCATATTTCGATTCCCAAAAATATAATGAATATAAAATATCTCTTTCATCGGTAAGAGCAGGAAACGTAATCGGTGGAGGCGATTGGGCAAAAGATAGGCTTGTTCCAGACTGCATTCGTGCGTTGTCAAACGATCAGGAAATTAAAATTCGAAGCCCGGAAGCAATACGACCGTGGCAACACGTATTAGAACCACTTAGTGGTTATCTGCTGTTAGCGGCTAAGATGTACAAAGATAGTCAAAAATATGCCGGTGCCTGGAATTTCGGTCCTCGAGAAGAAGATGGTATTTCTGTTAAAGATTTAGTGAAAGGAATAATAAAATATTGGGGTAAGGGGAACTGGCAAGATATTTCCCAAAAGTCATCTAATCCTTTACATGAGTCACAATACCTCAAGCTTGACTGCAGCAAAGCAAGACAGATTCTGGGTTGGAAGCCAGTTTGGGAAATAAACAAAGCACTTGAACATACAGTTGGTTGGTATAGAAAATTTTATAGTAATTCTACAGAAATGGGTTCATATACAGAAATGCAGATTAAAGAATATATGAAGGAGATGACAGGTCATGATTGATGGCGTATTGATATATCCACTCAAGCAAATTCCCGATGAACGCGGTAAAATTATGCATATGCTACGGGCAGACGACCCTCATTTTGGAAAATTTGGAGAAATTTATTTCTCAGTTATATATCCTGGCGTTATAAAGGGCTGGCATTTGCATAAGCAAACGACTTTGAACTACGCTGTTATTGTCGGTATGATTAAACTGGTCTTGTATGATGATCGCAAAGAATCGCCTACGCGTGGCGAATTAATGGAACTTTTCATAGGAGAGTCAAACTATGTGTTAGTAAGAATTCCCCCTGGCATTTGGAATGGATTTAAAGGTATTGGGGCCGGATCAGCAATTGTGGCCAATTGTGCTAGCCAGCCACATGATCCCGAAGAGATTATTCGGATGGATCCGTTCACGGATAAGATCCCCTATGATTGGAGGCTGAAGTATGGATAAAATGACAGTCTTAATTACTGGTTCAAAAGGCATGTTGGGTTCAGATTTGTGTCAGTACCTAACATCGTATACTATGCATAATATAATTCCTACTAGCCGTAAGGATATGGACATTACTAAGTGGGAAGAGGTGTGGAATGCTATTAAGAAAAACCAGCCAGATTTAATTATCCATACGGCGGCTGAAGCGAATGCTGACTTATGCGAAGAAGATCCTCATCATGCATTCTTAACCAATACAATGTCGACTCAATTTATTGCTACTTCCTGTCGAAATTTAAATATTCCTTTGGTGTTCATCAGTACTTGTGGGCTTTTCAATGGGAAGAAGGACAGCCCTTACACTGAATATGACCCACTTAAGCCACTAACAGTATACGCTAAATCAAAGACTAAGGCAGAAGAAGCAGTTCGTGCAATTTGGGGGAGCCATTTTATCATACGCCCGGGTTGGCTTTTTGGTGGTAATATAGAACATCGTAAGAATTTTGTCGCTAAGATATATTCCGAGGCTAAAGGTAAAGATGAGCTAGTTAGCGCTGCGGATAGATTTGGCTCGCCAACCTATACAATAGACTTAGCCAGGAAGATCATAGAAGTAGTTGAGATGGGGGTTTATGGTACCTATCATATTGCAAATTTTGGTATGTGTTCCAGGTTTGAGTATGTATCTGAAATTGTAAAGTGTATAGGTCTGAATATTAAAATTAAGCCTGTTGATTCAAGCTACTTTCCTCGTTACGCACCTGTGCCTGCTTCAGAAGCACTCGAAAACTATAATCTAAACCTGATGGGATTAAATGATATGAGAAGTTGGAGGGAAGCTCTTCACGATTATATCTCCGCAAGGTTTTTAAGGAGTCTGTAATGGGAAAACCTCAAATTAGCATTCTCGGCGCTGGATTAAGTGGTTTAAGCGCTGCCTATCATCTGCGCGAAAAAGGTTATAAAACCGTCCTTTATGAAAAAGAAGCTCAGCCAGGTGGACTTTGTCGGTCAGAAAATATTGATGGTTTCATTTTTGATCACGGCATCCATATTTCCTTTACAAAGGATGAATATATCAGGAACTTGTTTGCGCAAAGCGTGAATGACCAATTTGAAGAGCATAGGGCGTTATCTCTTAATTATTTTCAAGGGCATTGGATTAAGCATCCGGCTCAGAATAATCTCTATGGCTTACCAATTAGTATTGTAAAAGATTGCCTTGTTGATTTTATTAAAGCAAAATATGAATACAATTTTCCGGTCAGGAATTACCGGGATTGGTGTCATCTGGCTTTTGGCAAGGCATTTTGTGCCTATTTTACTCATAAATATACCAGAAAGTTTTGGTCGGTGGAGCCGGAGGAGTTAACCACAGATTGGGTCGGCGAGAGATTATACAAACCAAATATAGAGGAGGTCATCGAAGGCGCACTGAAAGGAGAAGCTGTAAACAGGTATTATATTAATAGCTTCCGATATCCTGTAAGTGGCGGGTTCCAATCTTTCTTGAAGGTATTTCTCCAAGGGCAAAACTTAAAGCTAGGCTATAACTTAAAAGAGCTTGACTTAAAGAATAAGGTAATGGCCTTCAAGAATGGGACAAAAGAACATTATGAGATACTCATTTCCACAATACCTCTGCCTGAATTGATCGGCATAATGAAAGATGTACCCGAAGAGGTAAAGCAAACTACTGGCAAGCTTAAATGGACTTCTCTGTTTATGATTAACATAGCTGTGTGTAGAAAGTTGACTGGCCAGCATTACTGGAATTACTATTACGACGAGCAGATTCCTTTTAGCCGGGTTTTCTTTATGTCTCGATTTGCCAAGAATAATGCCCCCCTTGGTTACGAGACCCTCCAAATTGAGATCCCTTATTCTCAGGCTAAGCCCTTGAAAATGAGCCGGGAAGATATTATTGAGGTTGTATTAAACAAGCTCAGGGGAACCGGCGACTTACTTCCGGGTGATAATGTTAGAATTTTGAGTACTATGAATATAGATTATGGCTATGTAATCTTTGATTTTGAAAGAGAGAGAAATTTGGCGATTATTCATCAGTATTTAAGAGATAATGGGGTCTTTTATTGTGGCCGCTTTGGGGAGTGGGACTACTTGTGGACAGACCAAACCGTGTTAAGCGGTAAAAGGGTAGCCTCTGAGCTATCTAACATGTTTCAAGAAGGGAAAAAAGATGAGTAATCATGTATCAGCTTTGGCTCATAAGTTAATTAAAGGACTCAAGTTTATTGCCTTTGACGTAATCAGAAGATATCATAGCATAGTACCGCCGTTTGTTGAGTGTTACGCAGGTGGTCCACGCAACATCGGGCCTGTTTTCAAGAAAGAAGCTCATCTTCTTTACGCATTAGGTAGACTGTTTATGCCAAATTATATTATCGAAATTGGCTGTGGCGCATCAACTATTGCATTTGCCGAGGCGATCAGAGAGAATGGGAGAGGGCATGTTGTCACAGTTGATATAAGTGAAAGTTCTATAAAGTTGTGCACTCGGCGTTTGAAACTTCATGGACTATTACCGTTCGTAAGCTTTATTAAAGGGAGTTCGAATGAACAGACAATAATATCCCAAGTTGCTGACAAGTTGAGGTCAGGGGGGGGCAGATATCTTGTTCATTGATGGGGATCACTCGTTTTCGGCGTGTCGAAGGGACTTTGAGGCATTCCATCATCTCCTGTCTCCTGGCAGCATCGTTGTTTTCCATGACACTGGTCCTTTTTCTATGAAAGAGGTTAACCTTTTGCATGAATTGGAGGCCAAATTGGGCAAGGAACTTTTGGTACCAACGGCTGATGGGAAAGGCATATACCATCAACCTAATGTGCCACGGTCTATTGATTGGATTACTGAGCGTTATCCTCAACAATATAATTTGGTATCACTCAGCACTTTGCAAGAACCCTGTTGCGGTTTGGTAATTATGCAGAAGGTGGCCAGGCTGTTCATGCCAAGAAGGGATTTGTCATGAATTCCCCCAAGATAAGCATATGCATCCCGACTTACAATCGCGCCAAATTCATTCGTGAGGCTATCGACAGCGTCCTAAAGCAGACGTTTAGGGACTTTGAACTTATCGTAGTGGACAATTGTTCTACGGACAATACCCAAGAGATTGTGAAAGCCTTTGATGACGGCAGGTTACGCTATGTTTGCAATGAAAGAAACCTAGGTGTTATCGGGAATTACAATAAGTGCATCTCATTAGCACGCGGAGACTATATTTGTATAATTCATTCTGATGATATGCTTTTACCAAGGTTTCTTGAGGTACAAAGTGCAATACTTGATAAAAATTCTGACGTAGGTTTGGTGCATTCTAATTGTTCCTATATCGATGAACAAGGAGTCGCTTTCTCCCAGAGCATTTTCCCCTCTACGGACTATATTAAAGATGGTGAAGAAGAGATGAAAGACCTTGTTTTAGATAATCACATAGTAATGTCAGCAGCTATAGTACGGAAGAGTTGTTATGATTTACTTGGGGGTTATAATGAAAAAATTCCCTGGGTTTCGGATTGGGAAATGTGGTTAAGGATATGCTTGAAATGGAAGATCGCTTATATTGGTAAAGTGCTATGTCTTTATCGACGACATCAGATGTCAGGAACAACAGGTATAATAAATCTGAATCTTGCTGGGATGGAAGAATATAAAATGTTCAAAGAGTTTTGGGAGTATCTTTTACCAGAAAAAAAACATCTTTCATACCTTGAACCTATAGCCATAAAACAAACTGCAAAGAGAATGCTCTGGAGAGCATGGAATACGATTCAGAATGGCCAAACAAGATTGGCCCGAAGGAATATTGCTCTGGGAATAGCAATAGATGATTCTCTCTTGAGAGACTTCAGAGTTTATGCCTTGTTCTTATTGTCTCTCTTGGGCAAGCCAGGACTTATGATAGGAAGGTGGGGAGCAAAAGTACTTACATTCTTCAAGCATAAGGGGAACTGAATCATGATGAGAGTTTGTTTTATTGCCGATGCAAACAGCATCCATGCACGAACATGGATTGAATATTTTTGCAATAGCCCAGACTATGAGGTGTTTGTCTTGTCTACGACGCGGAACCCTTCACCCATAAGGGGTGTGATTATCTATGACTTGAAAACATCGATGATGATTACTTCATCTTCTAAAGTTGTTAAGGATGTGCCATCGAATAATCCTCTATTAGTACGGCGATTGATCGGCTATATTAAGAACACAAGTTTAGGAAAATTCTTTGCATACCAAGTCGACAACGGAAAGCAACTGCATGAGCTTAAGTTACTCTACAGCGTTTTACAGTTCAGGGGAAAAGCTCGTGCCATCATTAAAATGTTGCAGCCTGATTTAATTCATTGCTTAAGACTGCCCATTGAGGGTTATATTGGTGGCCTAGTAGGATACTGTCCCTTCGCCATTTCAACCTGGGGTAATGATTTGGTTTATTTTGCCAGGGAATATTATGTGTTACGACGTTTTACCAGACATGCTTTATCAATAGCCGATTTATATTTTCCTGATAATACAAGAGACAAATATATTGCTGAAGTCTATGGTTATTCGCCATCAAAATTGTCACAGATAATACCAGGGAATGGTGGCCTAAGATTGGACGAATTTCCTTTACACCATAAGGATAGTTGTTCAGCACGCGGAGAATTGGGATTCAATATGAATGCAAACTTGATTATCAGTAGCCGAGGGTTCAAAAACTTCTATATTAATACCTCAGCCTTGATTCAAGCAATCCCTGCAATTATTAAAATTTACCCTAACACTATTTTTATTATAGATGGTAATACAAACTCTTTAGTATATCAGCAATTAGAAAAAAAGACACAAGATCTAAAAGTAGAAAGATATTGTCGCTTTACAAACAGACTTAGTCGCCCTAACTTACTAAACTATTTTGCTGCTTCAGATATTATGGTTTCGGTAACTCTATATGATGGTTGGCCAATCTCGTTGTTGGAAGGGATGGCTTATGGGCTAATCCCTATTATGAGCAATCATTCCCCTATACAGGAATGGGTCACTGATGGTTGGAACGGCTATCTTTTTGATCCCCGAGATCCAGATAGCATAGCTGAAGCTATTATAAGAGCGTTAAGTAACAAAGATAACTTTGAAGAAATGAGAAAAAGAAACTGGGCCTTACTGGAGGAAAGGGCTGATTACTGGAAGAATATGAAAATAGCTGAAGAGATGTATCGCCGAGTAATTGGCAAAAAGTAGTGATTGCTGATGTAAATGGTGGAATT
>DOTB01000078.1 GCA_003513845.1 Candidatus Atribacteria bacterium
CACAAGTTGTTGACACGAACCCTGTTCTACTGTTCTGTGAAATTTATCTGAGGTTTATGCTATAATATGATAGAAATGAAGAAAGGAAATAGTTTAATTCTTTTCCTATATTTATTTTATTTGAAGGAAAAGTCCACTAATGAGAAAAGACAGCAAAAACTTTATCAAGTCTTCGGAATATGATTTAAATACTGCTCAGTTCATGCTTGATACGGGAAGATATATCTATGTAATTTTTATGTGCCATCTTTCTTTAGAAAAGCTATTGGAAGCTATAGTTACTGAAGTTACTCAAAATATTCCACCAAAAAGCCATAATTTAATCTATTTGATTAAGTTAAGCAACATTGAGTTACCTAAAGAATTTATTGATTTTATTGCCAAAATAAATAATGCCAGTATCGTTACCAGATATCCTGAAGATTTTTCCAAAATATTAGATGCCTATCCGGAAAATATAGCCAGAGAATATCTTTCTACCACTAAGGAGATTCATCGATGGTTAAAAGAATCCAAGAAATTAACCGAATAATTGAAAAGTTTAAAAAGGAATTAGAAAAGTATAACATTCATCCTGAAAGAATTATACTATATGGCTCATACGCGAAAGGCAACGCTCGCGAAGATAGTGATATTGATCTTGTTGTAATTTCCAGTGATTTTGAAAATATGAATCTGAGAGAACGATTGGAGATATTGGGTCTAGCAGCAGGTAATGTCTTTGAACCTATTGAAGCTTTAGGATACACTCCTCAAGAAGTATTAGAAAAAAAGGAAACTTTCTTAGAGGCAATAATATAAAATAGTTATCCCTATTTCTAGATACCTATTCCCAATTATGAAGTTAATAATTGGGGTAAGTGGAGGCAAGTAATTTTCAAAATGATTTTTCACACAGTCTGCCGTCCCCTGTTCTACCCTGTTCTAATTGGTCTAACAAAGATATCCCCACACACCAGTACAATATAATACAGGCAAAAAATATGCCACCGACCTCAATGATAGTCTTATTACCTGCTATATTTTTTCCCCATTTACTAAATACCAATAGATAAACAATCATAGCGGTAAGCATTAAAGCATACATACCATGATAATAAAGATCGGGGAATCCATTCTTGCTGTTAGAGAAAGAGGAGATAATCAGTATGCTTTCTAAAACAATAAAAGTGACTGCGGTTGCTTTTTCTCTGCTGATATTAATCTTGTTAACAGCTAAACTAAATTCTCTTTTGTGCTGCTCAGGTACTGACACTATAAATAAATTTTTTATTAACCGAAATACATTTAGAAACATATTTCTACATTTGGTTTCTAAGCTCATTTGCTCTTCCTTGTTCTTTTCCCCCGCTGGTTAAAGGATTCAGGCACTTCTTCTATTTCTTTTAAAGGTATTTCTTTTTTACTCATGGTTTACCTTTGGAATGATTTATTCAAAATTATAATACATATTTATGGTGAACTACTTTTTTTCGCTACCTTCAATTCAGAGATATTGATAAGTTGGTCTATACTTAAATCTCTAATATGCTCGGTCTTTACCCAATGTGTTTGGTTTCTTGATAAAAAGAGGGAGTAAAACACGACGGGTATCCAGGTAAGGCCATACCAGACATAATAAAGGAGATAGGCAATGTATTTAGGACTAAGCTTCCCTTCACGCAAAGAAGGGGCAATAATCAACTGATAAATACTCTGCAAAAAGGCAAAAGGCATCCACCAATACCCAATAAAGAAAAGATTTAAATTAGAAGGGCTTATCGCCAAACGCCAAATTTCAAAAATAGCCAAAGTAAAGCTCAAAATAATAGTAAAAGGAGTCAAAAGATAAAGGAAGTAATCCAGATAGACAAAATGAAAAGTTGTAAAGAATTTGATGAGTAATTTAGGTCCATAATGCCAGCCCACCCAGTAGTGTCCCTGCATCCATCTTGATCTCTGGCGATGAGAAGCCAGATAGGAAGAAGGTTTTTCATCGTAAGTTACTGCCCACTCATTCCAATGCACTTTCCCTCCGGAGAGGACCAGCTTGCTGCTAAATTCTAGGTCCTCAGTCAAACTTTGGAGTTCCCAACCCAAACGTTTAATACAGGGAACAGTAATCAGTAAACCAGTTCCACCCAAGGTAGCTGATAATCCCCAATTAGCTCGAGCTAACTGCCAGAAGCGATTGCTATACCAATAAGCTAAGGTATAAACCTTGGTAAGCCAGGAATCAGAAAAATTTTTGCTATCCAGGTAACCCTGAACTGCCTCTGCCTGGGGATGAGCTTCTAAATAATCGTTCATTCGAGATAGAAAACGAGGATCGGCTAGGTTATCAGCATCAAAGATTACTACTGCTTCGTATTTATCCAGCGGAATTTGGCTCAAGGCCCAACGAATATTCTGAGTCTTCCCTTGCCTGAGAGGATCGTTACGCCATAAAGTCATTCCCCCATGTTGTTCTACAATTTCTGCTGTAGCATCACTACAGGAATCACAAGCCACATAAATATCGAAGAAATTTCGGGGATAGGTTTGTTTATTAAGGCTATCTAATAGAGAACCAATAACCTTCTCTTCGTTGTGAGCAGGAATTAAGATCACCAAGCGCCGCAAGGAAGAAGCTGAAGGCAGAGGTTTTGCTGGCCAAAAGCCGCGTAAACTTATGAAAACTTGGTATATCCCATATAGGCAAAGAAAGATGACTACTCCTTGGACAAAGTTAAGTTCTAAGGACTGAACATCAGGAAAAAATAACTGGGGCAATATACCACCTCCTCTTCTAAAAATCAAAAAACTTACTAAGTAGCAAATTTCTTAGGAAAATGCTACATATGAAACACATAGACAAAATAATACTACCAAAAAGACCGAAAAGCAATCAAATAATGGCTCTAAAGTTGATAGCGGGTGCAAAACCAGTTGGCATAAGAAGTATTTAGATAATGCAAGACCAGAGAAATATTGGGCTTGGCAGTTTTGATAAACAAATGATAATGATTATCCATTAGACAATAGGCATAACAGGTAATGTCATATTTTCGAAAAGCTTCATCCAATTTTTGAATAAATGTTTTTTTATCTTTATCATCATAAAAGATTTTTTCTTTGCGATGACCTCTGGAGGTAATATGATAAAAAGCATTTTTATATGAGATATGTAATGGCCTGGGCATAGGCAAATATTAGCATCGATAATGAGTTAAGTCAAATGTTGATACCTGACCCCATTTATCTGACCCCATTTGTCCACTTGCTTGAATTAGCATATCAGCTTTCAAGCATAGTTCGGGGGGTCCATAGTTATAAAATACTTTTTTAATTATAGACCCCATTTGTTGGCAAAAGAGAAAGTGGTCATAGCGAAATTTGCCTTATCCCATCCTCTGTCATTGCGAACCCTGCTTCCGCAGGGTGTGGCAATCTCATACATTATATGCCCGCAAAATCCTATCTCAGTAAGAAAAGCAGCAGGTCCCCTTTATTTACCAGGAATGAAAAACTAAAAATTAAAAAAACAGCTATTCTGTCAATAATAAAGATTTGACCCCTTTTGACTTTTGACTGCTATCTTATTTCATTCAAAAATT
>DOTB01000034.1 GCA_003513845.1 Candidatus Atribacteria bacterium
CTAAAAAATGCCAACGACCCGAAATAGATAAATCTGCCTTAGACTGATGAGAAGATTTCTTTATCTATATTCTCTCAATCCTTATGGGAGAGGATAGGGTAAGGGGAATGATTTCTACTTGACCAATAAGATGAAGAGATGTTATTCTTTATAAGAAAATAATATATATTTAATGGAGGGGTGGCAGAGCGGCCGAATGCACCGGTCTTGAAAACCGGCGATACGAAAGTATCCGTGGGTTCAAATCCCACCCCCTCCGCCAGATTTAAAAAACTACATCATTAGGCTTGACATTAAAATAAGATATGATATAATTTGTCCGTTTAAAAACAAAAAATCATAGACTTTTTCATTTTTAATTACCTCCTAATTACATTCGCCCTGTTGGAAAAAACAGGGCGAGTTTTTTGTTTATACTTCTGATTACCGCTAATGTTTGGTATTGGTCAGAGCTTTTCTTCTAGTGGATACTTTTTATATCTTTAATTATAAATAAGTGTCTATCTCTATTATTCCTAAAAATTATAATATGTTAATTACATATTGATATATTTTGTAATTTGTGTTATTTTTTTAACAGAACATTATTAAGGATAAAATTAGAAAAGAGAGGTGGACGGAAAATGTTAGAATTAATTGGCAGAGTAGCGAGAAATGGCCATCTTACTATTCCCAGCAAAATTAGGAAAATTTTAAATATTGAGGATGGTGATATTGTAAGATTTACCGTAGAAGATAATAAGATAATTATTGCCCCAGGGGTTATCGTGGATAAAGACCAGGCATATTTTTTTAGCGAGAGATGCCAGAAGGAAATTAGAAAATCGGAGAAAGATTTTAAAGAAGGAAAGTATTCTTCTTTTACATCAGTTGACGATTTAAAGAAAGAAGTAGATAGTGATTAAAAAAATAAATATTCCAGATCATCTAATAAAGGAACTTAAAAACAAGAAAAAGTTGTCAGAACCTATAAAAGGAAAATTTTATTGGTGTTTAGAAATGCTTATAAAGAATCCGCAGCATCCTTCTTTACGAAATAAAACAGTAAAAGGCACTATTAATATATGGGAATTTAGCATCAATAAAAACTATAGGTGTATATATAGAAAAGAAAGAGAGGAAGTATATATTCTGGCTATAGTAAAACACGAAGATGCCTTTTAATAAGAAACGAATCGATAATACATATCATACTTGCTTCATTTAGTATATGTAAGCTTTTATTTATAAGGATTTAAGCGTTATTTAGAAAATGAAAATTAAATCCCTTTAGGAAGTTTTAAACCACACGGAAAGTGCCTTTTTTAGCGTTTAAATTTTCGAAAAATTAGCCATTTAACTACCCTAATTTTGGGGTATTTTTACTCCTATAAAATCTTAAAACCCTTATAAATAGCCACTTTCAGTATTTAGAAGGGTGAAAAAATTGGTTAAAAAAGAGCAATTTTCGAGGGATAAACTATAGCCAGGGTAAAAATTTCTTCATATAAACAAAATCTCGCAATCTGTCCCTAAAACCCTTATAAAATAAGGCTTTCAGACTTACTATCTTATATAAAGTTTATCCCTGCCAAAAAGCTTATTTATATTATAATTTTATTAATGTTAAATTATGGGGTCGCTTGATGCTTCCTATAAAAATATATTTAAAATATTAGATGCATACTTGAAAAAATAGAGAAGAGAAGTATAATAAGGAAAGAAATATACAAATCTACGGCAATAAAGCATAATGCCGTAGTTTTGTAAAAGCAAGGGAATGAAATTGAAAAATAAAATTAAAGAGAAAATCAAAGAAGTTTTTTATGTTAATCATGGTTATATTAGAACAAAAGACCTAAGTTCTAAAGGCACAAATAGAAAATACCTGAGAGATTTAATTAATGAGGATGCTATTGAAAGAATAAAGCGGGGTTTGTATAGATGGAAGGATGCTAAATTTGATGTTGAAGAAGAACTGATTAATGTATCCAAAATTGTTCAACATGGAATTATTTGCCTTGTATCAGCCCTGGCTTACCATGAGCTTACAACTTATACCCCGGGGGAATATACGATAGCGGTCAGGAGAAATTATAATATAAAACTACCTGATTACCCGCCGATAAAACTTTATTATTTTTCTGATAAATATTATATGGATGGAGTGGAAAAAATAGATATAAATGGGAATATTATTAAGATATATAATATTGAAAAAACTATATGTGATTGCCTAAGATATGAAGATAAAATCAGTAAAGATATTATTATAGAAAGTATCAAGGAATATGTTAAAAGAAGAGATAAAAATATTTCTAAACTTATGAATTATGCGGCCAAAGCAAAGGTTAAGGAAATCGTTCAAAAATATATAGAGGTACTTGTATGAGAAATGAAGTAAGAAATATGGAGGCTTCAGTTATAGCAAGGCTTAAAAATATTGCCAAAGATTACAAAAAAACTTTTAATCTTATCCTGCAGTTATACATGCAAGAGAGATTATTATATCGTTTAAGTGTTTCTGAGTATAAAGATATTTTATATTAAAAGGTGGGTTGTTATTATTTTCAATGTCTGAATTTACGGGTAGGCCGACCAGAGATATAGATTTTCTGGCTTATCAAATATCAAATGATATGGAGAATATAAAAGAGATATTTAAAAATATATGTAAGATTGAATACGATGATAGCGTTGTATTTGATTCTAATTCTGTTTTAGTTGAAGAGATCAGGAAAGAAGCTAAATATGAAGGAGTAAGAGTAAAATTAACTGGGCATCTTGGGAAAGCTAAGGAAATGCTTTGGGTAGATATAGGTTTTAATGATATTGTTATGCCGGAAGTTATTATAGCTGATTATCCTGTATTTCTGGATATGGATTATCCTAAAATAAAAATGTATTCTTTTGAATCTGTTATAGCAGAAAAATTTGAGGCCATTGTTTCTCTGGGAGAGCTGAACAGCAGAATGAAAGATTTTTACGACATTTTTATTTTGCTATCTGAAAAAAATTTAATAGAGATTTTTTACAGAAGGCCATAGTAGAAACTTTTAAGAGAAGAGGAACAGATATTTTAAAATTTGATCAGGTTTTTAAGAAAGACTTTATCGAAGATAATAATAGAATAAATCAATGGAAATTGTTTCTAAAAAAGATAGGCCAACAGGATATTGAATTTGCATATGTAATGAATGTTATAAAAAAATTTCTGTTACCCATATATAATAATGTGAGTAAGAGTGACTAGGTTTCGATATGTAATAGAACTTTAAATTAAGAAAAAACCGTATGGATATTTAAGGGCTTTCCCCAAATTGGACTAAAGACACAAGAACCACACGTAAAGTGCCTTTTTTAGCGTTTAAATTTAGAAAAGTGTAGCTATTTAACTACCCTGATTTTGAGGTATTTTTACTCCTCTAAAATCTTAAAACCCCTTATAAATAGCCACTTTCAGCATTTGAGAGTATGAAAAAATTGGTTAAAAAAAGGTAATTTTCGAGGGATAAAGTATGGCAAAGGCAAAAATTTTTTCTTATACGCATTATTTCGCAATCTACCTCCAAAACCCTTATAAAAAAAGGCTTTCAGACTTACTATCTTATATAAAATTTATTTAAATCCTTGAATGACTTTTTCCGAGTCTTATCGAAAAAAGTCTTGACTTTTTTCGAATTAGTTAGTATTATAGTTACTATGAAAGAAAGAATCATTTATCAAAAAATATGGCAAAAGCTATCATCTTATAAAAATATGGTATTTTTGTCTGGTCCCAGGCAAAGCGGGAAGACGACCCTGGCAAAGATGATAGCCGGGGATTTTAGCAACCAAGTTTACTTTAACTGGGATGATATTCCCAGCAAGAGAGAGTTGATTCAAAATCCTTACTTTTTTGAGAAAGTCGACCGGAGGGATGAATCGATCCCGCTGGTTATTTTTGACGAAATTCATAAATACAGCAATTGGAAGAATTATCTCAAAGGAGTTTATGATAGATTTGCCAAGGAATACAAGTTTCTGGTTACCGGCAGCGGTAGATTAGATTTGTATCAAAAAGGTGGAGATTCCTTGGCTGGCAGATATATGAAATTCCACTTGCTACCTTTTACCTATTCGGAATTGACGCATTACCAGAACTCTATACCTTCTTTCGTTAAACATCCTCTTCATTTTCAAGAAGATAATAAAACGGATTATAGTTTATGGGATGATCTTTTTGAACTTAGTGGATTTCCTGAACCATTCTTGAAAGGCAAAAAGGATTTTTACCGATTGTGGTCCAATAATTATCAGCACCAGTTAATTCGGGAGGATATTCGAGATTTGACCCAAATTAAAAAGTTTGATTCCCTGGAAATTTTATATTCACTCTTACCTCTAAAAGTGGGTAATCCTCTCTCTTTAAGTTCATTAAATACAGATGTCCAGGTATCCGTGGACAGTGTCAAAACCTGGCTTGAAGTATTTGAAATCCATTATTTGATATTTCGAATATTACCATGGACACATAAAATTCCTCGGGCAATTAAAAAGGAAAAGAAGATTTATCTTTTTGATTATGCCCAGATAAATGATAGAGGTATTCGTTTTGAAAATATGATTGCTTTAGAGTTATATCGGGCAATTTTGAATTGGAACGATTTGGGATTAGCAAATTTCTCCCTGCATTATATTCGTAATAAAGAAAAAGAAGAGATTGATTTTCTTATTTGTAAGGATCATTATCCTATACTGTTGATCGAATGTAAGTTATCAGGTGAAAATATCTCAAATAACTTGATAAAATTCCAGAATAAACTCAACATACCTGCTATTCAACTAGTAAATAAAAAACATGTCGGGAAAATAGTCACAAATCAAAAGAATAAAATTTTAATCATATCTGCTCCCCGGTGGTTATCTTTTTTACCATAATATATTTCTCAAATAGGAAGGATTTTTAGGTCTTTTGTCGAATACAAATAAATATAAAGAAAAATTTTAAAAAGGAGGGACAATAAAATGAGAGTGGTAGGCAAAAAATTTATAATTGTATTGTTGATTATCTTATTTTTATCAGGAATAGGACAGGTAGTCTGGGCAGGAAAATGGGAACCTTTCCAATTTAGAGGGAATGAACGCTTTGAGTATAAAATATTATTGGAAGAAGATGAGGAAGAAAGTGAAGTTATCTATATCTTAGATATCAAGAAATCTGAAAAAGATGAAGATGTCTTTGAAGTTACCTACACAACTAAAGGAACCTTGGCTAAAGATGAGTTAGGCCCAGAGACAGCTTTCGGCCTATGGGGAGTTTATGGAATATCCTTAAATATGCTGGTTATCAATCCTGCTTATGCCTTCTTCTTTAGCCAGATGGATTTAAAGGAAGGAGAAAAGATGAGTTTTTTTGGAGCAGGAATAGTAAAGATAATAGGGAAAGAAAAGATTGCCGGAAGAGAAGGATTTATCTGCCAGCTCTTTTCAGCTGAAGAAGAAGATAAAATGGTAGCTGAATGGGTTATTGACCCAGAATTAGCCCTACCTCTTAGGAGTAAGATATTTGAGGATGATGAATTACAAAGTCAAATTGAACTTATAAAATACTTGCAGTATTAAAAAAGCTAAGGCTTGAAAAATTTTAAAAATATCTCACGGGATGTAAGAAAGATTGAATAATATTCTTTTAGAAAAATTGAAGGCAGAAATGCAGATTGAAACTGAGAAAGTGGCTCTTTCTTTGGAAAGTTTTATCAGAGAATATACTGATAAATTAGAAAGAGAAGGAGTTATATTTGGTTTAAGTGGAGGAGTTGATTCGGCGGTAGTAGCTGCATTATGTGAGCGAGCACTTGGCCCAGAGAAAGTTTTGGCTTTAGTTATGCCCGAGAAAGATTCGAAAAAAGAACACACTAAAAATGCTCTAAACTTTGCCCGGGAATTAAATATTGAAGCAAAATTAGTTGATATAACTCCTTATCTCGAAAAACTTGGCGTATATAAGCTATTCCCCTGGGATAAAACTCTATCCTGGGGGAAATTGAAAGGTGTTTTAGTCAAAAAAGCTTATCATTTTTATGAAAGAAAGACTGGAAAGATCCCTTTTTTAGAAAGTCTTTCAGGATTTAAAGACAAAGAATACAGTTCTTATCTGGCCAGGGGCAATGCTTATTATCGAATAAAGCATCGCTTAAGGATGATTTTACTCTACCTTTATGCTGAATTAGAGAACAGATTGGTGGTGGGAGCAGCTAATAAAACTGAATATAAAATTGGATATTTTGTAAAATATGGATGTGATGATGCCACTGACATTATGCCCCTTCGAAATTTATATAAAACTCAGGTAAGGGAACTTGCCCGCTATTTAAATATTCCAGCAAGAATTATTGAGAAGTCTCCCTCACCCGATGTGATGCCAGGTCTTGCTGATGACGAAGAAGTAATTAGAATTTCTTATGAAAAGATGGATTTGATTTTATTAGCCTTAGAAAAGGGGTGGAAACTTGCAGATATAGTTACAGCACTAGAAATAGAAGAAGATAAAGTTATTTATATAAAAAATTTAGTCCAAAAATCAGAACATATGCGAAAAAATTATGTACCTTAGATTAAGTAGTTAAGCGGTTTGCCAGTTCCCCGGTTTAGTGTTATTCGATTCGAAGTTTGCTACTGGTGTGAAGATAAAATACGAGATTGGAAAATACAATAGTTAATGTAATTTTAAGATATTATACAAAAGATATATTTATTTAAAAATTGATCATTACAGGAGGGAATTATGAAAATTTATATCAGTGCAGATATCGAGGGAGTTACTGGAATTACCCATTGGAATGAAACTGAAAAATCAAAATCTGATTATCAGAGGTTTGCCCAGCAAATGACTAATGAAGTCAAGGCAGCCTGTGAAGGGGCAATGAAGGCAGGGGCAAAAGAAATTTGGATTAAAGATGCTCATGGTACCGGAAGAAATATCTTAGCAGATGATTTGCCGCAAACGATTAAATTGGTTCGGGGTTGGAGTGAACATCCCTATTTAATGGTTCAGGAATTGGACGAATCATTTGATGCTTTATTAATGATTGGTTATCATTCTTTTGCTAGTTCAAGTTCTAATCCTTTATCTCATACGCTTAGTTCTTCTACTTTTAATTATATAAAATTAAATGGGGAATTTGCCAGTGAATTTTTAATTCATAGTTATGCTGCTGCAACTAAGGGAGTTCCGGTGACTTTTATTAGTGGAGATGAGGGGATTTGTATAGAAGCTAACAAAGTCAATAAAAATATCAAAACTGTGGCAGTAAATAAAGGCATGGGTAATTCCGTAATTAGTATTCATCCTAAGCTTGCGGTAGAAAAAATAAAAGAAGGGGTTGAGTCCGTACTAAAAGGAGACATCAATAAATGCCAAATAAAACTACCTGAGCATTTTGAAATGGAATTATCTTTTAGAAATCATGGGAGAGCTTATAAAGCATCTTTTTATCCAGGGATAAAACAGATTTCTTCTACCAATTTAGTGTTTGAAACCGATAATTATTTTGAAATTTTAAGGATGTTGTTATTTGTGACTTAAAAATTCTAAAAAGGAATTATAGAAAGAAAATTAATTTAAATTTTTTGTAATTTTATTGAAATAAAGCAGGATTTTAAAAGTTTTTGTGGAATATATATAAAGGACAAGAAGAGGGACTCTTTTAGTCAAAAAGAAATTATATCTGATTTCAAAAAATAAAAATAGGAAGGAGGTGAAAAAAATGAGAAATAATAAATTGATATTAATGGTGATTTTCATCTTGTTATTTGTTGGTATTTGGGGGAGTAATTTATTGGCAGCAGAGAAAGTATATGTTAACGGTATTGATCCAGATTATCCTCCCTTTGCCTATGTAGACGAAAAGGGTAATCCTGCTGGATTTGATGTAGAGTGTTTAGATTGGATTGCTCAAGAGATGGGCTTTGAGGTTAAACATCAACCAACAGCCTGGGATGGTATAATACCCAGTTTATTAGCCGGGAAGATAGATCTCATCTATTCAGGTATGTCTATCACCGAAGAGAGAAAGAAGGTAGTAGATTTTTCCATAGCTTACTGGGAAATCAATCAGGCACTTTGTGTTCGTGAAGATTCAGACCTCAATATTATAGCTGCTTTATGCGGTAAATATACTGTAGGAAGTCAGAGGGGTTGTACGGCTGCTGAGTGGATTGAAGAACATCTAATAAAAACTGGCATACTTCCAAAAGATAATCTAAAATTGTATGAAAGTTTTTCTTTAGCCTTAAAAGATTTAATAAATGGAAGAATAGATTCAGCTATGATGGATGATGTTATGATTGAAGATGCTTTAAGGAAAGGGCAACCTATTAAGATTGTGGGGATAATTAAGACTGGTGAAGAATATGGAGTAGCAGTCCGGAAAGAAGATAAAGAATTAAAAGAAATGCTTAATGAAGGAATAAACAGATTGAAAAAGTCGCCAAAATGGGATGAGTTAATAGCTAAATATTTCACTGAATAGAATAAAGGAGAAAATTAAATAAATTAATTATAAAAATCTAAATATAGAGGGATGTTTTGTTAATCATTAGCATCCCTCTATATTTAAAAATAAAAAAGGTAAAGTTATGGTTGAAAATTTTTTAATGATTTTTCAAGCTCTTCCTTATCTACTTAGAGGTTCCCTGGTAACCATAGGATTAGTGGGAGGAGCTTTATTTTTGGGATTTATTATGGGTATTCCTATGGCCGTGGGACAGGTCTATGGTAATAAATTAATTGCTAATCTGATTTTCTTTTATGTCTGGTTCTTCCGAGGACTTCCCGTTTTGGTCCTCCTTTTTCTTTTTTATTTTGGATTATTTTCTCTTATGGGGCTTAATTTACCTGCTTTTACCTCTGCTATCCTGGTTTTGGGTTTAAGAAGTGCTGCTTATCAGTCGCAGATTTTTAGGGGAAGTATACAGTCACTCGGAGAAGGGCAGATGTTAGCTGCTCGATCTTTAGGAATGAGTAAGATTCAGGCTATCTGGAATATTATCTTACCTCAAGCCCTGAGAATTTCTATCCCAGGATGGTCAAATGAGTATTCAATTATCTTAAAGGATTCAGCAGTTAGTTATGCTATCGGTGTAATGGAGCTTTTAACCAGAGCAAATTTTATTTCTACTCGTACCTATAAACCGATGCCAGTTTTTCTTACCTGTGCCCTAATTTTTCTCCTTTTAACTTATGGTGGAGTAAAAGTTCTTAATCTTTTGGAGAAAAAAGTAAGAATTCCTGGTTATGCATATGGGAGAAGGGAGATTTAAACTAAATGCAAAAAGGTATAGATAAAGTTGTAGTTTTAGAGGTTGAAGATATTCATAAAAAATATAGGGGTCAAGATATATTGAAAGGCATATCTTTTAAGGTGAGAAAGGGTGAGACTAAAGTTATTATTGGTCCTTCGGGAACAGGCAAGAGTACCCTTCTTCGTTGTATAAATCAATTAACGATACCAGATAAAGGACGAATCTGGTTAGAGGGGGAAGAAGTGATTCACACAAAAAAGAATATCAATCAATTCCGTCAGAAGATGGGGATGGTTTTTCAGGATTTTAATTTGTTTGATCATTTAACTGCTTTGGGGAATGTGGAAATAGGATTAACCAGGGTAAAAAGAATGGACAAAGATGAAGCCAGACAGAAAGCAATAGAAGAGTTGAAGAAGGTTGGTTTAGAAGAACAGGCTAATTTATATCCTGCTCAGCTTTCGGGAGGACAGAAACAGCGAGTTTCTATTGCCAGGGCTTTGGCAATGGACCCAAAAGTTATGCTTTTTGATGAACCTACTTCTGCCCTCGACCCTGAGTTAATCGGAGAAGTACTGGAAGTTATAAAAAATTTAGCAATACAAGGGATGACTATGATCTTGGTAACTCATGAAATGGGTTTTGCCCGTTCTGTGGCAAACGAAATAATATTTATGGAAGATGGTAAAATATTAGAAAGCGGACCACCTTATCAACTTTTTAATAATCCTAAATATGAACGTACTAAAAGATTTCTTAAAAAGATAACTGAATTATACGGAGAATAGAGTGAAAAAATATGAATGAATTTTATTATTTTATTCGAGAGATTCTCTTACCCTCCTTATTTGAGGGGACTTTAGTTACCATTAAACTAATAATTTTTTCCATCCCTCTGGGTCTAATTTTGGGGGTTTTAATAGCAGTAGGTAGGGTTTATGGAAATAGAATTATCTCATTTCTTTGTGCTGTCTATGTAATTTTTTTCCGAGGTACCCCCTTACTGGTTCAACTTTTTATCCTTTATTATGGTCTACCCTCGGTGGGTATTTTCTTTTCTCCCTTTGTAGCTGCGGTTATCGGTTTTATTCTTTGTAGTTGTGCCTATCATTCTGAATATATAAGGGGAGCAATACAGTCAATTAAAAGTGGTCAAATGATGGCTGCTGAGGCCTTGGGGATGAGCAGAGTTCAAGCAATTTTATATATAATTCTTCCTCAAGCCTTGAGGAGAGCCATTCCAGGCTGTTCCAACGAAATTATCTATTTAGTAAAATATTCTTCCCTGGCTTTTATGGTAACTTGCGTAGAATTAACTGGTGCCGGAAAGATTATTGCTACCCGTTATTTTAAGTATACTGAGGTTTTTCTGGTTGTAGGGATAATATATCTATTAATGGTTTCTGTAGTTACCAAGTTTCTTGATATGTTAGAGAAAAAATTAGAAATTCCCGGATTGGGGTAGAAAGAAAGATGAAATTTATTTAGATTATTAAAGTTTTTAAAAAAGAAAACTATCTTAAACCAGTATAAACTGGTGTATAGGAGGAATAGGTTTGAAAAAATTATTAACCGGAAACGAAGCTATTGCTGAAGGAGTAATTGAATCGGGAGTAGAAGTAATCTGCGGATATCCGGGCACTCCCTCAACAGAGGTAATTCTTACTCTACTATCTGAGGCAAAAGATCTGGGAATTCATATAGAATGGAGTATAAATGAAAAAGTGGCTTTGGAAATTGCGGCAGGTGCAGCCTGGGCAGGGAAAAGATCTCTGGTTACTATGAAGATGTCAGGAGTGAATGTAGCGGCTGATTCTTTAGCTTCTATTGCATATAGTGGATGCCGCGGAGGATTTGTCATTTTCGTGGCTGATGACCCGGGGGCAAATGCAGGGATGCCAGAACAAGATTCCCGATATTATGCCAGGTCAATGGTAATTCCTATGCTTGATCTTGCTTCTCAACAGGAATGTTTAGATTATATAAAACTTGCCTTTGAAATTTCGGAAAAGATTGGGGGTCCCATTTTTCTAAGGTCAACCACTGATGTTTCCCATGTTGCTTCTGATGTTGAAATAGATAAGAAATTAAAATTAGAAAAAAGGGAAGCAAGTTTCGAACGTAATATAGCTAAATATACTAAGGCAGGTGCTACCTGGTGTATAGCTCAACACCAGGATGCCCTTAATCGATTAGTGCAAGCTTCAAAGATTGTCGATAATTATACTACTGAATCTGGAATAAAAGTAAACGAAACACACTTAGAACAAGATAGTAAATGTGGAGTAATTTATGCCGGGGCAGTGGAAGGAAATTTTAAGGAGGCTTTAAAAAAATATAATTTAAAATTTTCCTGGTTAAAGATAGGTATGGTTCACCCCTTGCCCGAGGAAAGGATAAGAAGATTTTTAGAAAGAGTAGATAAGGTGCTTATCTTAGAAGAATTAGACCCCTTTGTAGAAGCAGAAGTGTTAAGGATTGCTTCTCTTAATGATAAAAAAGTGGAAATTTTAGGAAAATTGGATAAAACCCTGCCTTTACTCGGAAATTATTCCTTTAAAAAGATAAAAAATGCTCTAGAAGTACTTTTAAAAACAAGACTTGAATCTGAGCAAGACCCTAAAATTTTAGAGAAAGCTAAAGAATTAGAAATTAAACGTCCTACTTCTTTCTGTATAGGTTGTCCTCATCGAGGAACTTATTTTGCTTTAAACAGAGCGATAAAAAATTTGAAGTATAGAAAAGATGAAATTATTATCACTGGTGATATCGGATGTACTATTTTAGGGATGAATAAACCCTTTGAGTCTTGTTGGACAGAAGTGGCTATGGGGGCAAGTATAGGTTTAGCCCAGGGATTTAAATGGGCAGGAATTAAAAAACCGGTAATAGCCACCATAGGAGATTCTACTTTCTTCCATGCTGGTATACCTCCTCTTATTAATGCTGTATATCAAAATGCCCCTTTAACAATTATTATTTTAGATAATGGTTGGACTGCAATGACCGGTTTTGAAGAGAACCCCGGGACCATCCCTTTAAATGGAAGCGACCATACACGTATAGATATTATAGAAATATGTCGAGGTTGCGGGGTAGAACAGGTAAACATCATTGATCCCTTTAGACCCGAAGAAGCTATAAAAATAATGATGAAGTCTATAGAGTATCCGGGAGTTTCGGTAGTAGTCTCCCGAAGGGAGTGTGCCCTTCAGGCTAAAAAAAGAAAGGTTAGACTCCCGCAGCGAAAAGTAAATACCGACCAGTGTACAGGCTGTCAGGTATGCTTGAATTCTTTAGCTTGTCCGGCAATGGTATTTCATCCCAAAGGTGCCAATAGTAAACCTTATATGGAAATTACTTCTGCTTGTTTCGGCTGCGGATTGTGTGAATTTACTTGTCCGACAGGGACGATAGAGGTGGTAAAAGATGGAAAATAATTTTTATTTAATCGGAGTAGGTGGACAGGGAGTAATAAGATTGGGACAAATCATTGCTGGTTATGCCCTGGAAAAAGGTGAAAAGATTAAATTTTATAAAGAAGTAGGGATGGCTCAGAGAGGTGGTCCAGTTCATTGCGAAGTCAGGATAGGCGAAGTGTTTGGGTCAAGAATTCCTCCCCTCTCTGCTGATATAATAGTAGTAATGGAATTATCCGAAGGATTGAAAACTTTAGAATTTATTAAGCCCGGAGGAACAGTTATTTTAAATAGAAAAAGGATATATCCTATTGATATGATGGCCCATCCCGAAAAATACCCTCAAGATGAGGAGATAATCAGGTTATTTAAAGAGTCGAAGGCAAGGATAATCTGGATAGATGCGGGGAAAATTGCTTCGGAAGTCGGACTTCCTTTAGCAGAAAATATTGTCTTGTTAGGGGTGATAACCTATCTCTCTTCATTTGATAAAGAAGTTATGTTAGCGGTTTTAAAGAAACATATACCTTATGAATTAGATAAGAATATTGCTGCTTTTAAACAAGGCTATGAAGTAGCAGAAGGAACGGTAGTATGAAAGGGATGAAAAATTTTTTTAACCCTCAGTCGGTGGCAATTTTTGGATCTATGAAAGAGGGAAAGACTGGTTTTGAGATAGTAAAAAATATGGTTGAGGGAGGATTTAAGGGGGATATATATCCCATAAGTCAGAGTGGCGGCAAAATCTTCGGATTAAATATATATCCGGACTTTAAAAAATTAGATATTGATTTGGCAGTTATTGCCATCCCGAGTCAATTAATTCCTCCTCTTTTAGAAGATTTAGGTAACCAAAGGGTTGATTCAGTAATAATAATATCTGCGGGATTTTCTGAGGTAGGGAATTTTGAAGAAGAGGAGAGGATAAAACAAATTGCCAGAAAATATCAGATGAGGATTATCGGTCCTAATTGTGCTGGTATTATGAATACTGAAAATAATCTCTTTGCCAGTATTGAAGTTCGTGCTCTTTCAGGTAATACTGGTTTTATTACCCAGAGTGGTGCTCTGGGTGGAGCAGTCTTAATGATGGCAGAGGAATTAGGTTTCGGTTTTTCCAAATTTGTAAGTTATGGGAATAGATGTGATGTCGATGAAGCAGATTTAATCAGTTATTTGCGAGAGGACCCTCAAACTCAAGTTATTACTATATATATTGAAGGGTTACAGGAGGGGAGAAAGTTTTTAAAAGAGGCCAGAGAAACTGTGAGCAAGAAACCTATTATTGCTATTAAAGCTGGCAAATACGAAGCAGGGATAAGGGCTACTTCCTCTCATACTGGCTCTTTAGCTGGAGAGGATAGGATATATGATGCAGCTTTTAAACAGTTTAGAATTTTACGGGTTGATGATGTGGAAGAGATGTTTGATTTAAGTCGAGGGTTAATTTATTATCCTCGGATTGAGGGAGAGAGGATTGCTGTAGTAACTAACGCAGGAGGCCCAGCAGTTATGACTACCGATAAGTTAGAAGATTTAGGTTTACAGGTCCCAGAACCTTCATCTACCTTAAAGAATAGACTAAAAAATTTACTTCCTCCCCATGTTTCTTTAAGGAATCCTTTTGACCTTTTAGCTTATGGCAGTGCAGAGACCTTTGCTTCTGTATGTAAGGCTATTGCTCCTGAATATGATGCCATAATTGTTATATTTGTTCCTACTGCTTATATGGATTCTGTAAGAATTGCCCAAGCCGTAGGGGAAGCAAAAAAGAGCATAAAGAGACCGATATTTGCTTGCTTTATGGCTGGTAGATCGGTAAAGGAAGGAATCGAAGAGTTAAAAAGATATGGAATTCCTAATTATAAAACCGGGGAAAGATGTGCTAAAGTAATCCAAAAGATAGTTTTACAGACTTTGAAAAATAGTTACTAGTAAATACATCTAACAAGGAATTTATGGCATTTAGCATTTAACGTTTAGTTATAAAAGAAGGAATCGGAATCCAGAAGCCAGGAGTCAGAAGTAGGGACACGATGCGCCATACCCCTACAAACACCCTTCTTGACCAGAATATTTTTTTAAAATATAATGAATATACCAAAAATAGATAACTTTGTTAAGGAGGTGGATGCTTATTTAAAATAATAGTTTTTTAAAAATGGTTAAAATTTAAAAAAGGAGGCAATAAGGAAAATGTTGGGGAAGAAATTTAATTTATGTTTTGTCGGAAAATTTTCAATTATTGTTTTGGCGAGTTTATTAATATTCAGTTCTGCAGTTTTAGCTGAGAAATTACCTGAAAAAATTATAGTTGGATGTCTCGAACCCCTTACTGGTGCTCACGCAGTATTTGGCACCGAAGCGAAAATAGGGATGGAGCTTGCTGTACAGCATATCAATGAATCTGGCGGAATTCAATCATTAGGTAACATTCCTTTAGAATTGGTAACGGAAGATGTAGGAGAAACTGCAATGAGTGCTCGCTTAGCAGCGGAAAGTCTGATAAGTAAACATCATCCTGTAGCTATTTTAGGCCTTTATATTAGCCGACTAACTACAGCAGCATCTGAAATTACCGAAAGAGAAAGAGTTATTCTAGTTGCTGATGCTTTAGTAGATAGTGTAACTGAGATGGGACGTCAATATCTATTTAGACCTGCACCGAAAGCGAGTATGCATGGCAGATCTGCTGTTGAATTTGTCTTAGAAGCAGCTGAAAAAGCCGGAGTCTCTATCGAAAAAATTGCCATCTTAAATGAGGACTCTTCTTTTGGAAGAAGTAATGCAATAGGTGCTGTTCAAGCTGCCTTAGATAATGGTCTTACTATTGTGTACCAAAAGGAATATCCTTATGATATTACCGATGCTTCCTCTATTGTCCATGGAATTGCTACAGCCAAATCAGACTTTGTGGTTCACTGCCCTTATTTTATGGATGCAATTATATTTGCCAAGACCTTTAAAGAATTAGGGAAAATTCCCAAATTTATTTCGGGTATGGGCGCATGTGGATACACGGATCCTGAATCTATAAAATCATTAGGAGAAATATCTGAACATTATTCCAATACTTACAGTTATAACCCGGCTAAAAATACTCCCCAAAATAACAAATTTGTTGAAGAATATGCCGCTAAAGTTGGACATATACCTACTGAAGCTGCGGGAATGAACTATTATGGCATGTGGATATTAAAAGAAGCACTTGAACTTTCGGGGAATCTTTCTCCAGATGATCCGCTAAACCCAGACAATTTACGGAAAGCATTTTTAGCACTCGATTTAACCTCTGGTCCTGCGGTGGAAACTTTTCCAGTAAATCGTGTAACTTTTGATGGAAAAGGAGACAATCCTTATGCTAGAGCAACAATTATACAAGTAATTAATGGTGAATCCAAGGTAGTTTGGCCTTTTGAAGATGCTGAAACTGAGTGTGTCTTCCCAAGGTTAGATGCTACTTATTAATTTTATTTATTAACAACTTGAGTTTTGAACAATACTTTCAGTAGGGTGTAAAATTATTAAAGCAGTATTTACTGTCGACTATTGAACGAACTTTATAAACTTTTGTCTGGCGAAGCTTGAATTTTTTTGATTTTTTGCCAGGCAAAAGTTTATATTGAATTGCGAATATGTGTAAGACTGAAGGAAGGAATTAAGGATAAAAAATGGAAACAATTATTCAAGGTGTTTTTAATGGAGCATTAATGGGTTGTACATATGCCCTAATTGCTTTAGGATTATCGCTTATATTTGGAGTAATGAATGTAGTTAATTTTGCGCATGGGGATTTTGTGATGCTTTCTATGTATTTTACTTTTTGGGCTGGCTCAATATGGGGAGTTGACGCTGCTCTAACACCTTTGATTACCTTTCCTCTATTATTTTCATTTGGTATAATTGTTTATTATGGATTGATTAATCGGACACTCCGAGAACACTATACTATACAAATAGCTGTAACAGTGGGATTAATGACCTTTTTACGTGCTATTACTCAATTGGTGTGGCATGCCCAACCACGAGCTCTTCCTTATTCTTTTATTCAAGGCAATATTCATCTTGGAGGGTATGTCATCGCTCTTTCCCGATTAACCTCAGCAACAATAAGTCTAATTATAATTGCAGGTATATCTTTTTTCTTAAGTAAGACTTGGCCAGGACGTACAATTAGGGCAACTTCTGATGATCTTGATGCAGCTTCCCTTATGGGGGTTGATTTCCAAAAGACTTATGCTCTTGCCTTTGGATTAGGTTCAAGCTTAACCGCTATAGCTGGAAGTTTATTAATGACTTTTCAACAAGTAGATCCTACTATGGGGCTGCGTTTTGGATTACTTAGCTGGTGTATTCTTGCTCTTGCAGGATTAGGTTCGATCCCAGGGTTATTAATCTCTGGTTTGATTGTAGGGGTGGGCGAATCACTGGCTATGACCTTTTGGGATCCTAGAGCCAGATCACTAGTAATATATCTTATCTTTATTTTGGTTCTTTGGTTACGACCTCGAGGTATTTTTGGGAGGAAGTAATGAAACATAAAAAAGACCGTATTATCGAAAAATTTTTATTACTATTGTTATTGATTTTCGCTTTAATTATACCTTTGATAATTGGTTCAAATCAATACAATGTACTTTTAGTTACCACTGTATTACTATATGGGGTAATGGCTACTTCTTGGAATATTATTGGTGGTCTAGCTGGGCAACTTGATCTAGCTTCATTTGCTTATCTGGGATTAGGGGCTTTTACCTCCGGTACCTTGTTTATTCGTTATAATTTTTCTCCCTGGATTGGAATGGTTATAGGGGGTTTAGTGGCAGTTGGATTTGCCCTATTAATTGGTATTCCTTTGTTTCGCTTCCGAATACGGGAAGTATGGTATGCTTTAACTACCTGTGCCCTCGTTGAGATACTAAAGGTAGTTTTTACTATGTGGGAAGAAGTAGGTGGCCCAGTAGAAAGATATTTACCTTACTATCGTGGTTCACTTTATCATATGCGTTTTGGTTCTTATATTCCTTATTATTATCTTATATTAGGTCTTTTATTAATAGTATTGTTGGTAAACTACCGAATTACTAAGACAAAGCTTGGCTATTACTTAAAGGCTTTGGGGGAGGATGAGATTGCAGCAGAAGCACTGGGAGTTAATACTCGGGTTTGTAAATTGAGAGCATTGGTATACTATTCTTTTTTAATTGGTGTAGCTGGGGGAATTTATGCCAATATGTATGGTTATGTCCATCCCAGTTTTTTTAATGGTCAAGAAAGCATTAAAGTAGCAATATTGGGAATTGTGGGAGGCAGAGGTATTGCTTATGGTCCCCTTTTGGCTGCTCTGCTGTTAGTGGGCATCCAAGAATTTTTAAGAGCGAGTATTGGCGGAGAAGTATCAGGTTTATATTTAGTAATATATTCAGTTATTTTAATATTAGTTGTTCTTTTTAGACCTAAGGGGATTGCTACTATTTTTCAGGGTATTTATCAAAAGCTTATACGTCGGGAGGTGAAGAAGGAAGATGTCTAATGAGCAGATTCTTAAAACCTCCAAGCTTACCAAAAGCTTTGGCAACCTCATTGCAGTTAATCATGTCAATTTGGAGATTTATAAAGAAGAGGTTGTTGGCCTTATTGGGCCAAACGGTGCTGGAAAGACTACTTTTTTTAATTTGATAACCGGATTGGAAATTCCTGACGAAGGCCAAGTTGTTTTTAAAGGTACTGATATTACTGCTATACCCCCACATAAAATTTGCCAATTGGGAATGTCACGTACCTTTCAAGTTGCACGTTCTTTTACCGAAATGTCTGTTGAAGAGGTTATAAGAGTAGGGGCTTATAATAGAAAAAAGGAAAAAGAAGTGCAAGAAAAAGTAGATTGGGTGATTAAATTTTTCGAACTGGAGGATATCAGAAATTATAAATGCAGTGATTTGGGGTTAGCATCTTTACGTAAAGTGGAAGTAGCCAGAGCAACTGCCACCGAACCTGATCTTTTACTTCTTGATGAGGTGGGAGCTGGACTTACTTCTACTGAACTATTTCGACTTATGTCAGAAATCAAAAGACTTAACCAAGAAACTAAAATTACAATATGTGTAGTTGAACATGTAATGCAAATGGTTATGGGACTTTGTGAGCGAATATTTGTCTTGGATGCTGGGGAACTTATCGCTAAAGGTGTTCCGAGCGAAATAAGTAATAATCAGCGAGTTATTGAAGCTTACCTTGGAAGGAGAGGTTATAGTGAGTCAAGTTCTGCAAGTTAGAGATTTAAGTTCAGGTTATGGAAGAGTCACTATTTTAAGAGATATTAATTTCCAAATAGAAGAAGATGAGGTTGTAGCTGTTATTGGCTCAAATGGAGCAGGGAAGACTACGCTTTTAAAGACAATTTCTAAAATAATTTCTCCTTTTGCTGGAGAAATTATTTTTGAAGGACAAGACATTACCAAATTTCCACCTCACCTAATTTCTCAAGCTGGAATTGCCCATGTACCAGAAGGTGGGAAACTTTTCTCTAATATGACTGTTTATGAGAATCTTCTTATGGGAACATATAGAAATAGAAAAAAAATAAACCTGAAAATTTTGGAAGAGATCTATGAAATTTTTCCTATACTTAAAGAGAGAGAAAAGCAGTTGGCAAAGACATTAAGTGGTGGTGAAAGGCAGATGCTCTCTATTGGTAGGAGTTTAGCAAGTCAGCCAAGATTTTTAATGCTTGATGAGCCTTCTCAAGGGTTAGCTCCGAAATTAGTAGATAATATTTATCAAAAGCTATCTATTTTAAAGAAAAAGGGTCTTACTATGTTATTGATAGAGCAAAATATAATTTATGCTTTAAAATTTGCAGAAAGGGCTTATGTCTTAGAAAATGGCAAAATTGTTATGCAGGGGAGGAGTAAGGAACTTTTAAATAGTGAACATATAAAGAAACATTATTTAGGTATATAAACTGATAGTTTTAAAGAAAGAGGTAGTAGGTGAATCGAATTATCCAAAGAGCTAAAAAAGAGGATAGGTCTTTATTGGAGACAGAGGCAAAGGAATTGTTGAGGGAATATGATATCCCGGTTCCAGATTTTAGATTGATAAAGAGTGAAGAAGGAATTTCCGGATTGGCTAGAGAAATAAATTTTCCTATTGCCATGAAGATTGTTTCTCCTGACATTATCCACAAATCAGATGCCGGAGGAGTAAAGATAGGGTTAAAAGATGAGGAGGAAGCTAAATTTGCTTATAAAGAGATTATCCGCAATATTAAAAATTATAATAAAGTAGCCAGGATTGAAGGGGTGATAGCATACCCGGTAATCCCTAAGGAAGTAGAAGTTATTGTAGGGATGATCAAAGACCCTCATTTTGGCCCCGTGGCAATGTTTGGTATGGGAGGGATATATGTAGAGGTACTAAAAGATGTTTCCTTCCGTATTATTCCTTTAAAAAAAAGAGATGCTCAGGAGATGATTAGCGAGATTAAAGGATATGAAATTCTAAAAGGGATAAGGGGTGAACCTCCCCGAGATATTAAGGCCATAGAAGAAGTTTTAATGAAAGTTTCTAAGCTTGCTATGGAAAATCCTGAAATTAAGGAAATAGACCTAAATCCCATATTTGTTTTTGAAAGGGGTTTACAGGTAATTGATGCCCGGATGATTTTATAAGATAGCGAATTAAATTAATACCCAAAAGATTGTCTATTCCTATAAAAAGAAGGTGATCTTATTGGAAAAACAGCAATATGAATTTATTGGAAAACAGTTCGACATAAAGAATATTGGTAAAGTAACCGGCAAAGAGTTGTATTCTTCCGATATAAATATTCCTGGTCAGCTATACGCAGTAGTTCTGTGTAGCCCTTACCCTCATGCCGAGATTAAAAAGATTGATTATACAGAAGCAGAAAAGATGGGGGCAATATGCATCGGTCCTGATGATGTCCCTGATTATTTATATAATGAGCGGATAGTTAGCATACCAGAAAAGACCTATCGAGATAGAACAGTCTTACCCAAAGATAAAGTTCGTCATATAGGAGAGGCTATTGCTGCCTGTGCTGCTGAAACAGAGGAAGAGGCATTTGCAGCCCTCAAAAAGATAAAAATAGAATGGGGTAAAAAATGGAAGCCACTAATAGATCTTGATGAGGCTATAAAAGATGATGCACCTTCCATATATGATTGTGTGTACTTAGGTGAAGAAAAAGTAGATATTAAGAATAATATAGCTTGTGAGAGGAATATCGATGTTGGCGATATTGATAAAGGTTTTAAAGAGGCAGAGGTAGTTGTAGAGAGAACCTTTAACACTCAAAGAATTTATCATATGCAATTAGAGACAAAGTCTGCAGTATGTGTCCCTGAAGCAGATGGAGGAATAACCGTCTGGACAACTTCTCAAGGGATTCATAATGTCCGTATTCTCCTGGGAAACATTTTTAATATTCCTTTAAATAAAGTGAATGTTAAGAGAATTACTTTGGGCGGTTCTTTTGGCTCAAGTATCCAGATGAATTCTATTACTCCAATATGTGTTGCTTTAGCTTTAAAAGCAAAAAGACCGGTAAAATTGGTATCTACCAGAGAGGATGATATTTACGATCATTCCAAATATCCTCTAAAAACTATATTGAAAATCGGCGCTAAGAAAGATGGGACATTAACTGCTGCCCACTGTCGGGTCTGGGTGGAGATTGGTGGTCATAATATTCAAGCTTATCCTTATTTAGGTTGTGTGGCTGGATGGTTCGCCTCTCTCTATAAGTGGAAAAACATAAAATATGAAGGAACTGCTGTCTATACCAATAAAGTACCTACTTGTGCAATGCAAGGATATGGAAATCCTCAGATAAATTTTGCAGTAGAGAGTTTAATGGATATTTTGGCTGAAAAATTGGATATAGATCCCATTGAACTTCGTCTTAAAAATTATGTAGGAAAAGGGGATGAATTTTGGGGTCAGGGTCCGACAGTAAGATCCATTATCAGGAGTTGCGGAGTGGAAGAGATGTTGATTGAAGGAGCAAAACTTGCTGAATGGGAGAAGAGAACTCCCCCTTCTAAAAAGAAGGGAGAGTTAAGGAGAGGTATCGGCGTAGCCAGAGGGTTTCATACTTCCGGTACTGGTGGTCCTAATCCTGGTGAGGTAATTGATTATTCAGGGGCAACCATTAAAATTAATGAAGATGGTTCAGTAGATGTATTGACTGCCTTAATGGATCATGGGGGAGGTACCTGGGATGCCGTAGCTAAAGTGGTGGCTGAAGTTTTAAAGGTACCGTATGAGAAAGTTGGTATTTATAATGAGGTAGATACTCGTACCACAGTCTTTGACGTCAATACTCATGCCACTCGCGGGGTATATTGCGGATGTGGAGCTGTAAAATTTGTGGCTGAAAAAGTCAAAGAGATGCTTTTAAATTACGCTGCGACTCTTTTCAAAGATTTACCGGAAAATTTAAAATTAGCCTGTAATAAAAAGCTTGGTCAGGCAGTAATTTACCCTCGAGAAATTCCCGAGAATTATATGACCTTGGGAGAAATAGCAGAACATGCCCATATTACCAGTTGGGGGGCTATCGCTTATACATCTACCCTAAGACAGAAAAATTGTCCTCCCTGTTTTATCACCCACTTTGTGGAGGTGGAAGTAAATACGAAAACAGGAGAAGTTAAAGTCCCCAGAGCAGTAATTATGGGTGATTCAGGAACTATCATCAACCCTGATTTATGGGAAGGGCAAATAATTGGTGCTTTTAGTAGGGGACTGGGATTCAGTCTTTTAGAAGAGACCAAATATGATTTAAATAGTGGTGGATTAGAATGTAACGGGTTGATAACTGATTATAAGATTCCGACTACTGTAGAGATGCCCAAAGTAGACAATATTATTGTACGTTCTGCTCATACTTATGAACCTACCGGTCCATTTGGAGCAAAGGGGATAGGAGAAGCAGCTTTGAGTTCTGTAGGCTCTGCCGTAGCTAACGCGATTTATAATGCCATAGGGATAAGATTTTATGACCTGCCTATTACTCCAGAAAAAGTTCTGAAAGCTCTTAAAAGAAAGGAAGAAGAAGAAAAAGAAAGTCGGAGAAGGGTAGGTGATAAGGTTGACTAACAATACCAAGATTTTAACCCAAGAATTTGAATATTTTGCTCCTAAAACTTTAGCTGGAGCCCTGGACTTGCTTTATAGATATCAAGATAAGAATACCAGGATATTAGCCGGGGGTACTGACCTTTTAGTTAAGATGAAGACTATTGGTCTTGATGCTGATTATCTGATAAGTATAAAAGAAATTCCTGAACTTAAATTTATTGATACAGATGCGGGATTAAGGATAGGAGCAGCTGTTCCTTTATCCCACATTGAAAAGATAGAAAAAGTCAGAGAAAAATACCCTGCCTTATATGAAAGCATTAAGTCTATGGCAGCAATTGCTATAAGAAATATGGCTACAATGCCTGGTAATATTTGCAATGCATCTCCAGCCGGTGATACTATTCCGCCCTTAATTGCCTATGAGGCAAAATTAAAATTGGTCAGTAAGAGGGGGGAACGCACAGTTCTGGTAGAAGATTTTATAACTGGAGTAGGGAAAACTATTATCAAGAGAGACGAGCTGCTTACCCAGGTGATTATCCCTGAAATATCTAAAAATTCAGGTGGTGCTTTTTTAAAAAAAGGTCGAGTAAAAGCTGATATTGCCAAGATAAATTTAGCTGTCTGCCTGAAAAGAGAAGGAGAGATCTGCAAAGATTGCCGAATAGTACTCGGTTCAGTTTTTATTAAAGCTGTTCGGGCTAAAAAGGCAGAAGAGCTCTTAAGAGGGCAAGTAATAAACAATGATCTCATTATCAAAACTGCGAAGAAAGCCTCAGAGGTGATTAAACCTATCGATGATATTCGCTCTACTGCTGAGTATAGAACTGAGCTAGCTCGGGTAATGACAGAAGACGCCCTTAAACTTGCCTGGGGTAGAGCTGGAGGTGAGTTGTAAGGTATGAAAAAAATAGAGATAGAGTTTATCGTTAATGGTAAAAAGAGAAGGATTTTTGTAAAACCAAATGACCTTTTAATTAATATAATAAGAAATGATTTATATCTAACCGGGAGTAAATATGGTTGTGGTATTGGGGAATGTGGAGCCTGTACCGTTTTGTTGGATGGTGAACCAGTTTTATCTTGTCTTACTTTAGCGGTAACTGTTAATGGTAAAGAAATTACCACTATTGAAGGACTGGCAAAGGGTGATGAACTACATCCCGTGCAGAAAGCGTTTTTAGAGAATGGAGCTGTGCAATGTGGTTTTTGTACGCCGGGAATGATATTAACTGCCACGGCATTATTAAAAGAAAATCCTAATGCTACCGAAAACGAGATCAGGGATTATATGAGAGGAAATCTTTGTCGTTGTACCGGATATGTGCAAATAGTAAAGGCGATTAAGTCTTGCGTAGCAGAACAAAAAAGCGATTAGCCAATTTACCAATTAATATAATTAATACAAGAAACCGATCAACTAAATAGTATGAGAAAACAATTAAAGGATTGACCAAATAAAAGGAGGGGAAAATGAGCCTATTTAAATATATTTCTCCTAAGACAAAAGATGAAGTTTTAGAAATTTTACAAAAAGAGAAGTCTAATGCTTGTATAGTTGCAGGTTGTTCCAATGTTTTACCCAATATAAGGGATAAAGAAATAAAAGCTAAGGTTTTAATAGATATTACTAATATCGAACAATTAAAGGGTATTTACCAAAAAGAAGATAAAATATTCTTAGGTCCCCTCACTACTATTAATGAATTGATTTATTCAGATATTACATCAAAAGAGTATAAGGTATTAACCCAAGCTGCCCAAGAATTTGCTGACCCACTGGTAAGGAACACTGCCACTATAGGTGGAAATTTAGTAACTGCTTCACCTGCAGCTGATATAGCCATACCACTTTTAACTCTTGATGCTCTTATAAAAATAGAGAGCACTAGAGATAAGAGAGAAGTTAAGCTAAAAGATTTTTTTGTGGGCCCAGGTGAAACAATCTTGCAGGATGATGAAATGATTGTGGGAATCGAATTTGAACAAAGTGATGTAAATAAAAATGGCTATTTTATTAAAATAGGACAGAGGAAAGCGATGGCTATTTCCATTGCAACGGTAGCAGTAAATTTAGAAGTTAGACAAAATAAAATTAATCAAATTCGGATTGCTGCTGGCTCTGTAGCTCCTACGCCCGTAAGATTGACTGGTGCAGAGAGTTTTTTAAAAAATAAAGAAATAAATGATAAATTGGTTGAAGAGGCTATAGATAGAGTGCGCGAAGAAGTTAAACCTATTAGTGATATTCGAGCATCTGAAGAATATCGCCGATATATCTCCGGGCTCTTATTCAAACGGGCCTTTAAAAAATTAGCCGATTCATCGATTCACCAATTTACCAATTAATAGGAGAGAAAATAATTAACCAATTAGTCGATACACGAATTGCATATAACTTATTACTTGTTACTAATTACTTATCACTCATCGCCCATTACTTATTACTTACTAAAAAGGAGAGTGTAGATGGAAGAATATAAAATAGATTTAACCGTAAATGGTGAGAAAATAAGTACGACTGCCAAAGCAGAAGAATCTCTATTAAAATTTTTACGTCGAAATGGTTTTACCGAGGTGAAATGTGGCTGTGAAAAAGGGGAGTGTGGTACTTGCACAGTTATTCTAAATGAGAAAGCCGTTAAATCCTGCATCACCTTAGCTCTTCAAGCTAATCATAAAGAAGTATGGACTGTTAAGGGTATGGAAAAATTTGAACTTGGCAGGAAACTCCAGAAAAGTTTTGTAAATTATGGGGCAATACAATGTGGCTTTTGTACACCAGGAATGATAATTACTGCAAAAAATTATCTTGACCAAAATCCTATTCCTAATAGAGAGGAAATTAAAAAAGCGATATCTGGAAATCTATGCAGGTGTACTGGATATAAAAAGATTGTTGATGCCATTTATGCAGTAGCTGTAGAAAATCAAAGATCAAAATAAATTCAAATTCTGTAGGACAGGCGTTCATTGTTTTCATAGAGCCTGTCTATAAAGTCATTGCGAACGACCGTAGGGAGCGTGGCAATCTCGGAATTGAGATTGCTTCATCACTTCGTTCGCAATGACAAAAATCTATTAGAACAAAATGCGGGGCGGATAAAACCCGACATATAACCGTCCTATGTCAAGTTTTAGAAAAACGGGAAGAAGGTGAAGCTTATGTCTGAATTTAAAATAGTAGGTAAACCAATACCCAGAGATGATGCCTGGGCAAAGGTAACCGGGGAACTTAAATATGCTGATGATTTTTCTTTACCCGGGATGTTATATGCCAAAGTGCTTCGCAGCAAATATCCAGCTGCTAAGATTATTTCTATAAATACCGCGAAAGCAGAGAAATTAAATGGGGTGCGAGCTGTTTTAACTGCTAAAGATGTTCCTCATAATGAAACTGTAACCAGATTTGGCCAGAGTTCGGAAGTAGGTAAGGGATTTGAGGGGTTATACCGGGTTTTAGCAGATAAGAAAGTTAGATTTATGGGAGAGGCAGTAGCTCTGGTTGCTGCTGATACAGAAGAAATTGCCGAGAAAGCTTTAGATTTAATTGAAGTAAATTATGAAACCCTTCCAGGAGTCTTTGATCCAGTTGAAGCTATGAAACCTGGAGCCTATTTGGTGGGAGAGAATAATAGTAATATAATAGGACAATTTGGCTGTAGTCAGGGAGATATTATAAAGGGGTTTGCTGAAGCTGATATAATAATTGAAGACACCTATAAAGTGCCTTTTGTTGACCATGCTTATCTGGAAACTGAGGGGGGTATTGCCTGGATAGATGATTATGGAGTAATTAATATCAGGGTGGGCTCTCAGGTAATCGAGCATTTTAGAGATGTTGCTGATGTTCTGGGCTTATCCCATAATAAGGTTCGCTATATAGGTACGATGATGGGCGGAGGTTTTGGTGGCAAAGAGGATATTACCGTGGAGGCTTATTTAGCTCTTCTTACCTGGAAAACCAAGAAGCCCGTGAGGTTATTCTATACTCGCGAGGAATCTATTTTATGTCATAGCAAAAGGCATCCTTTTGTTATGAAATATAAGGTAGGGGCTAAAAAAGATGGTAAACTGGTTGCTTTAAATGCGGAATTAATTTCTGATGCCGGAGCTTATCCTTATTTAAGTCCCTGGGTGAATTTATATGCAACAGTTAATGCAGCTGGTCCCTATTGTATTCCCAATGTTAAGGTTAGAACTTATTGTGTATTAACTAATAATACATTTACCAGTGCAAATAGGGGGTTTGGGGCTCCTCAGCCAAATGTAGTGTATGAGAGTTTAATGGATGAATTAGCTCATAAGCTCAATATAAGCCCCTTAGAAATTAGACGTAGAAATTGTCTCACTACGGGAAAATCTTTATCTACAACTGGTCAGGTCTTTAAAACTTATGTTGCTCTTCCCGAAGTTGCCGAGAAAGCCTGGGAGGCACTGGGTGAACTTGCTAAATGTGAAGATAAGAATAGGAAGGTCGGTCGAGGATTAGCTATAGGATTAATGAGTTATGGTCGAATGACTTTTCTCCATGATTCTTCTCGATGTTATGTAAGGTTAGAGTCAGATGGAAGTGTATTAATCAGATCCGGGATTCCTGATTTAGGAGGTGGACAGGTTTCTTTACTTTGTCAGATTGTCGCTGAAGAATTAGGCATACCTATGTCTAAGATAAAAATATATTATAGTGATACAGCACTAACACCACTTGCCGGGACTACTACTGCTACCAGACAAACTTATATGTCTGGAAATGCTACCCTTAAAGCTGCTCGAAAGATAAGAAAACGAATTATAAGTAAAGCTGCAGAATTGTTGAATGTTAATCCAGATAAATTAGATATTATTGAAGAGAAAGTAATTGTAAAATATAACCAATCACAATACTTGCCTTTAGTTGAAGTAATAAAAGCTTGTAATACTGCCGGAATTGAATTATTCTGTGAGGTACAGTTTAATGCTCCATTTACTATTGTACCTGATTTATCAAATATTAGAGGAATGACCTTCCCTGATTTTACTTTTGGTGCCCAGGCGGTAGAAGTGGCGGTAGATACAGAAACCGGTCAGGTAGAAATCTTAAAACTTATTACCTGCTATGATGTGGGTAAAGCCATTAACCCGTTAAGTGTAGAAGGTCAGATGGAAGGTGGTTCAATATATGGAATGGGGTATGCCCTAATGGAAGAAGTGATTATAGAAAAGGGGATTACTATGACTCCCTCTTTTTCCGAGTATATTATTCCTACTGCAGCAGATGTGCCGGATGTAAAGGCTATTTTAGTAGAGTCTGGCGGGGGATTAGGACCTTATGGTGCTAAAGGGATTGGCGAGCCTGCTTGTAGTATTATAGCCCCGGCTATTTTAAATGCTATTTATGATGCTATCGGTGTAAGAATTAAGAATTTGCCCGCAACCCCGGAAAAAATAATTCGAGCCTTAAAAAAAGAGTACTTTGAAAAGTAGAAATTTTAGCCAGTTAAAGATATTTTAAAAAATTTAATCATTGATAATCGATAAAAGAAAAAAAGGATTAAACTAAATGTTAATCAGTGAAGTTTTGCAATTAAAAGAGAGAGCTTTTATATCTTTAGTAGGTGCAGGTGGGAAGAGTACTCTTTTTAACCGATTAGCAGAAGAACTGGATCTTAAAAATAAGCGGATGATTCTCACCACTACTACTAAAATGTTTAGCTGGCAAATAGCTCCTTTTATAAAAAAAGGTAGATTAATTGAAGGGCACAATGAAAAACCTGTTCGGGAATCTATCGAAAAATATTTTTCGTATGAGAGTAAAGAAAGAAGATTGGTAGTTATAGGAGAGGAGATAGAGGAAATTAATGGAAAAGAGAAATTAATCGGTCTGCCTCCGGATTGGTTGGATAGCTGGTGGGAGGATAAAATAGCAGATTACTTTTTAGTAGAAGCCGATGGGGCAGCAGGAAGACCAGTAAAGGCCCCTGCTTCTTATGAGCCGATAATTCCCTTATCGACTACAGATTTAATCGGGGTAATTGGTATAGACGCCCTGGGTCTTTCTTTGCGGGAAGAGAATGTTTTTCGTTCTGAGATTTTTTCCAAAATAACCGGATTGGAATTTGGAGAAAAGGTTGGGTTAGAAACCTTAGCCCTTTTAATTTGCCACCCCAAAGGTTTATTTAAAGGAGCCCCTCCAGGTTGCTGTCGTCATCTTTTTATTAATAAAGTAGAAAATCCAGAAAATCTAAAAATGGCTGAAGAACTAACCTTTCAGGTTTTAAAGATTTGTCCTCGAGGAATTAATAATATAATTGTTGGAGCTGCCGGTCAGAAGGAAGTGGTAACTGAGGTAATCAGGAGGATAAAATCATCGTGATTTACGGAATAATTTTAGCGGCAGGGGAAGGTAAAAGGATGGGGAAAGTAAAATTAACTCTTCCTTTGGGTGATAAGCAGTTAATAGAGTGGGTGTTGCAAGCAGTAAAGTTAACTCCCCTGGATAGATGTTTTTTGGTGGTTCGCCCTGAAGATAAAGAAATTATTGAAATAGGAAATAACTGGGGGGCGGAAATTGTCCTTAATCCCGAATATAAATCTGGGATGAGCAGTTCAATCCGAAAAGGTCTTTCCCGGATACCGTCTGAAGGGGTAGAGGGATTTTTTATAATTTTAGGGGACCAACCTTTGATTAATCCCTCTGTATTACATAAGATGATTATGGCTTTTACTCCGGGTAAAAAAGAGATAGTAGTTCCCTTTTATAAAGATAGACAAGGAAATCCTGTGCTCTTTGATGGTTATTGGAAAGATGAGTTGATGAAACTTTCCGGTGACGTGGGAGGGAAAGTTTTGATTAAAGCTCATCCTGAGAGAATAAAAAAGCTTAAGATGTCAGATGAATCTATATTAGTAGATATTGACCGGGAGGAAGATTACGAGAGGATGAAAAATATCTTTGACTCTTTTCAAAAAAAAGGGAAAGATTTAATAAGATGAATAATATATTAGTAATTATCCGAGGTGGAGGAGATTTAGCAACCGGTGTGGCGGTGAGACTCTTTCGAGCTGGATTTTCTGTGTTAGTTTTAGAGATAGACCATCCTACAGTTATCCGTCTACCTGTTTCCTTTGCTCGAGCAGTTTATGAAGGCAAGGCAGTTGTAGAAGAGGTAGAAGCTGTTTTGATTCCTTCCTGGGAAAAGGCGAGAGATACCTTTAAACAGTGGAAGATTCCGGTTTTAATAGACCCCGAAGGTTATTGTATTGAAAAACTTTCTCCTGATGTTTTAGTAGATGCTATTATGGCCAAACGTAATTTGGGAACAAAGATAAATCAGGCTCCCTTAGTTATTGGTTTGGGCCCAGGTTTTACTGCAGGAGAAGATGTTGATGTAGTAATAGAGACCAAGCGTGGACATAATTTAGGTCGAGTTATTTATAACGGTCAAGCAGAGCCAGATACTGGTGTGCCTGGGGAAGTAGGAAGAGAATCAAAAAAAAGATTATTACGAGCACCCGCCCAAGGCAGAATCTTCCCTTTGTGCAAAATTGGAGATTTAGTTAAGGCAGGAGAAGTGATTGCTGAAGTGGAGGGAGTTTCTTTAAAAACAGAAATATCTGGCGTTCTACGGGGATTAATTTATCCTGAAAGCTGGGTGACCAAAGGGATGAAGGTGGGAGATATTGACCCCCGAGGGATAAGAGAATACTGTTTTACCGTTTCTGATAAGGCCCGCTCTATAGGCGGAGCAGTATTAGAGGCCATCTGTGCGTATTTGAATAAAAAATAATAGAGAAAATTTTTACATTTCGTTATATTTATATTAGAATAACGATTAGAGTATAAGAGAGATTTTATCCAAGGAGGGAGAGGGGAGAGGTGATAGAGATTTTAAAAAAAGCTTTGGGAAGAATCGATAAAGGTGAAACAATCGCTTTGGCTACTGTGGTTGAAACTAAGGGTTCCACCCCGAGAGAAATAGGGGCGAAGATGCTAGTAACTAAAAATGGTTTAGTAGCTGGCACTATAGGAGGAGGGATAACCGAAGCCAGAGTAATAGAAGAGGCAAAACAGGCTTTAAAAGATGGGAAAGGAAAACTTTTGAATTATCATCTAACCAAGGAACAAGCTGCCTTGGATGAAGGGGCTATCTGTGGTGGAGAGATGAAAGTTTTTATAGAAATCCTTCAACCAAAAGAAGAAGTATTAATTTTTGGGGCAGGCCATATTGCAGTTTGTGTTTCTAAATTAGCCAAGATGTTAGGATTTAAAGTGACCATAATTGATGAAAGGGAAGAATTTGCCAATCAGGATAGATTCCCAGAGGCCGATAGAATATTGACTGAAGAAGTAGAAGAAGCCCTTAAATTATTGGAGGTTACTCCCTCTACTTATATCATTATTGTAACGCGGGGTCATTTAAAAGATGAAGAAGTTCTTACTGGGGTCATTAAAACAAGGGCTCACTATATCGGGATGATTGGAAGTAGAAAGAAGAATGCGACAGTATTTCAACATTTAAAAGAAAAGGGAATAGCCGAAAAAGAGTTAGAAAAAGTTTATGCTCCTATTGGATTAGATATTGGAGCTCAAACTCCCGAAGAGATTGCAGTAAGTATTATAGCTGAGATTATTCAGGTTAGAAGAGGAAGGAGAGGAATTATTTAATAATATGTGGAAAAATTTTTTTAACTCTCGAAAGAATATTATCTTTACCGGTATATTTATAGGCATTTCTGCAGCGTATTTGCAAAAATTAGGGAATCCACCTAATATGGGTATCTGTGTTGCCTGTATGCTACGGGATATTGCTGGAGCTTTAGGTTTGCATAGAGCAGAAGTAGCGCAATATATTCGTCCCGAGATTATCGGTTTTATTTTAGGTTCTTTATTAGCCGCTTTAATATTTAAGGAGTTTAAACCACGAGCTGGTTCAGCTCCGCTGGTGCGTTTTGTTTTAGGTTTTTTATCTATGGTAGGTGCATTAGTCTTTTTAGGTTGTCCATGGCGGACATTACTTCGATTGGCCGGTGGGGATGGTAATGCCCTTTTCGGTTTGGCTGGGTTAATAGTAGGAATTTGGATAGGAATATTTTTTATTAAATCTGGTTATAATTTAGGTCGAAATCAGAGAACTCACCAGCTGGTCGGTTGGATTATGCCGGTTATAATGTTAGGGATTTTTTTGCTTCTTATTTTTCAGCCCCACTTATCTTCAGGGGCGGTTTTTTTCAGCAGTAAGGGGCCGGGAGCCCAACATGCTCCTATATTTATTTCTCTGATAATAGCTATAGCGATAGGATTTTTGGCTCAAAGAACCAGGTTTTGTACGGTAGCAGCTGTTCGAGATGCAATCCTTATTAAAGACACTTATCTTTTGACAGGAGTTGTTAGTCTGTTATTGGCTGCTTTGGTGAGCAATCTAACCTTAAAACAATTCCATCCGGGGTTTCAAGGTCAACCCATTGCTCATAACAGTCAATTATGGAATTTTGGAGGGATGGTCTTAGCAGGATTGGCTTTTACTTTAGCCGGTGGTTGTCCGGGTCGCCAACTTTTCCTTTCCGGAGAAGGCGATGCCGATGCCGCTATTTTTGTTTTAGGGATGGTTGTGGGCGCAGGTTTCGCCCATAATTTTGCTACTGCCAGTTCTCCAAAAGGTCCGGGTCTTTGGGGACCAGCTTCAGTTATTACAGGATTAATTGTCTGTTTTATTATTGGTTTTAGTATGAGTGATTTAGGGAAAAAGCAAATGGGGGATAAGAAATGAATCAAAATATTGATGTTCGAGGACTTTCCTGTCCGCTTCCGGTAGTTGCGGTTAGGAATAAGCTACTGGAGATGGAAAAAGGAATTTTAGAAGTTCTAATAGATACCGGAACATCCAAAGATAATATTACTCGGATGGCTGTAAATGAAGGCTGGAAAGTAGTAGTAAGAGAAGAAAATGGGGAATATTTGCTTACTATTTCCAAGTAGAAAAGAAAAATTTGAGAGGATAAATTATGATTTATCTGGATAATGCAGCTACCTCTTATCCCAAACCCAAAGAGGTAGGCAAGGCAATGTTACATTTTTTAGAAAAGGTGGGAGCAAGTCCTGGTCGTTCTGGTCATCGGCTTTCTATAGAAGCCGGACGCTTGCTTTATCAGACGCGAGAAAGTTTAGCGGAATTATTTAATGTTACCGACCCCTTGCGAATTATCTTTACTTTAAATGTAACCGAGGCAATAAATCTGGTCTTAAAAGGGTTATTGCAGCCTGAGGACCAGGTAATTACCAGCAGTATGGAACACAATTCAGTTATGCGGCCTCTTCGTGAATTAGAAAAAAGAGGGGTTGAAGTCAAAGTTGTTCCTTGCTCTCCTCAGGGAGACCTTGACCCTGTTGATATAAAGAAATCGATTAAAAAAAATACAAAATTAATTGTATTAAATCATAGTTCGAATGTTATCGGTACTTTATTGCCTATTGCTGAAGTAGGAGAAATTGCCAGAAAACATAGTATTCTTTTTTTAGTAGATGCTGCCCAGACTGCTGGTTGTTATCCTTTGGATATTAGAAAGGATAACCTCGACCTTTTAGCTTTTACCGGACACAAAGCACTTTTTGGACCCACAGGAACGGGAGGGTTGGTAGTTGGGGAAAGAGTGGATATTAAAAAATTAAAACCTTTAAAATTTGGAGGAACTGGTAGTCGGTCTGAGTCAGAGGAACAGCCAGATTTTTTGCCTGATATCTACGAGAGTGGAACTCCCAATATAGTAGGTCTAATCGGATTAAAAGAGGGTGTGCGTTTTGTCCTTAAAAAAGGGATTGACAAAATTCACCAATACGAACTTGAGCTGACACAAAAGTTAATTGAGGGTCTAAAAGAAATTCCTGGAGTTATAGTTTATGGAGAAGACCAGGTGAAAGATAGGGTGGCAGTAGTTTCTTTTAATATTAAAGACCAGTTACCTTCAGAGGTAGGATTAAGACTTGATGAGGAATATAATATTATGTCTCGAGTTGGCCTGCATTGTGCTCCGGCTGCCCATAAAACTATCGGGACTTTTCCTACTGGTACGATTCGTTTTAGTTTGAGCTGGTTTAATACTTTCGAGGAAGTGGAAAAGACAATTTTAGCTGTAAGAAAAATTGCTCAGCGTGTATAAGGTGTATAAGTGATAAGGAGTTTTTACTAATGAAGGATAATTTTAGTGTGGTAATATTTTATTCTAACAGTGCTGCGATAAGAGCGGAAAGTTTAACCAAAAAAGAAAATTTAAAAATAAAACTCATTCCGGTTCCTCGACACTTAAGTTCTGATTGTGGTATCTGTTTACGGTTTAATAATGAAGATAAGTCAAAGATAGAAAAAATTCTACAAGATGGGAAAGTTGAATATGAAAATATTTATAGAATATAATTACTTTCGAATCGAAAAAAGAAAAATAAATTGACCAATTCGCCAATCTACCAATTTACCAATTGGCTTACATAGTAGTTTACCGGTTAGATATTTGCCCCGTCAATTTAGTCATTAGCGAATAGTGAATAGTCATTAGTATATACTATAGCGGATAAGATAATTAGTATATAGTAAAGAATGAAAGAAATAGAAGTCAGTAGCCAGAATCCAGAAGTAGGGGCGTATTGCATACGCCCGTTTAGTTGCGAACGAGACTTGATGGGACGAAAGAATATGTCTATAGGAAGTGAGGACATTGAAATTAAGATATAAAATTTGGCTGGAAAAAAATGGAGAGAAAGTCTTTGGTGATGGCCCCCTGGATATTCTTCATCGGGTAGAGAGGACGGGTTCTTTAAGACAGGCTGCAGAGGAAATAAATATGTCTTACTCCCAGGCCTGGAACTTAATGAAAGATTTGGAAAAAAGATTAGGATTTAATCTATTAAAAAGAAGTGTTGGAGGGAAAAGAGGAGGAGGATCAGAAATTACCGATAAAGCCAGAGAGCTGATGATGAAATTTGAGATATTTCGCAAGAAAGCTGACCAATGTTTGATCTCACTATATCAGGAAACATTTAAAGAATTTAAGGAAGAAGATTAAACTTTTTATTTGATTTGCGTTATACTAATAAAAGTATAATATTACTGAATCTTTTAAGATGAATAATAAATAATATGATTGTAACCCAAAAATTAAGCAAAATGGTAATGTAGGGGCACGATGAATCGTGCCCACTGAGAATATTTTTTAAATTTTCTCCTTGAGGGAGAGGATAAGCTCTATATTTCTCTTCCCCTAAGGGAGATGATTAAAGTGGGGGTGTAACTTTAAATATTATGAAAAAGATACCTGTTGAAAAAGCAATAGGGATGATTTTGTGTCACGATATTACCCAAATTATCCCGGGAAAATTTAAAGGGAGGGCTTTTAAGAAGGGACATATTATCCAGAAAGAAGATATAGAAAAATTATTGGAATTAGGGAAAGAACAGATATATGTATGGGAACCGAAAGCCGGGGAAATTCATGAAGATGAAGCTGCTCTCCGTATAGCGCGGGCAGTCTCAGGGGAAAATATAAATTATGATGAACCCCAGGAAGGGAAATCTATCTTAAAAGCAAAAGAGAGAGGGTTGCTAAAGATTAACTCTACCCTTTTATACCAAATAAACTCTATTAAAGGTATCTCCATAGCTTCTCTCCCTCAGAATTTTATTGTAGAACGAGGTCAAAAGTTAGCTGGTGTTCGGATTATTCCTCTTACTACTAAAGAGAAATATCTAATTCAGATGGAAGATTTATGTCAGAAAAAAGGGAAGGTCTTTGAAATTAAAAAATATAAAAAATTAAAAGTTGCTCTAATAACTACCGGTAATGAAATATATAAAAAAAGGATTCAGGATAAATTTGGGCCGGTAATGAGAAAAAAATTAGAATTTTTTCATGTCCATTATCTAGGTCAAGCTTTTTGTCCCGATGATATAGAAGAGATTAAAAGGGAAATTTTGCATTATAAACAAAAGGGGGCTGATTTAATAATACTAACTGGAGGGATGTCCGTAGACCCTGATGACCTTACTCCCGGGGCGATAAGAAGGAGTGGAGCTAAAGTAGTAACTTATGGAGTGCCAGTTCAACCTGGGAATATGTTTATGATGGCTTATCTGGGGGATACTGTTTTGTTAGGAGTTCCTGGTTGTGCTATGTATTATAGGACTACTATTTTAGATGTGATACTACCCCGAATTTTTACAGGGGAAATTCTAAGCAAAGAGGATTTTATAAAGATGGGAGAGGGAGGATTTTGTTTAAATTGCGAAGCTTGTCGTTACCCTCGATGTTTTTTCTGTTTTGATATCTTAACAAAGTCAACAAGAGTAAAGATGGACGAGTTTGGTTAAAAGTAAATATAAAAGGGGAAAAGGAGGTTAAGATTAAGATGTCGGATTTTTATGAGGAAATAAAAGAAAGGTTTTTTAATCTAATTAAAGAAAAAGATTTAATTTCTTCGAGGGTAGAAGTGGTAAGTGCCCGGACATTAACTCCTCAAGAAGTTATCGGAAAACCAGAACGGGATGATTTTCCTCTATTAAAAGGGAAGGAAGTAATGCTTCAAGCAGATTTTAAAGGGAGTTTAGGCCAGGCCTTTACCGATATGCCTGGGAATTATAGCGGAAGTTTACGGGAAATTTTAACTATGCCCCTGGATAATAATTTTAAAAGGGCAGTTTTTATCGCTACTTTAAATGCTGTGTTGCGATACCTAAATTATATTTCCAAAACAGTTCACTGCAAAGATAAAGAACCGAGAGAGTGCGCCACTCACCTGGTAGATTATATCAAAGAGCAATTTGGCAATCCCCGTATAGCTTTTATCGGGATGCAGCCAGCTATGGTGGAGGTTTTAGCAGCTCAATTTGAAATTAGAGTAGTAGACTTAGATCCAGATAATGTGGGTCAAAAAAAGTGTGGAGTATTAATAGAGGATGCTGCCCATACCAAAGAAATATTATCCTGGGCAGATGTAATTTTAGCTACTGGTACTTCAGTAGTTAATAATACTTTAACTTCACTTTTAATAGAAAAGCCAATTATATTTTATGGCGTTACCATTGCCGGGATTGCCTATCTTAAAGGGTTTGAACAGTATTGTTTCTGTGGACATTGAAAATAACTACTGCTAAGTTAACTAAGGTAGGATAGTTTTGAGATTGCTTCGCTAACCCTCACAATGACATAACACCAAGTGTCATTGCGTGGAGCAAAGCAAGCCTGCCCCTGCGAAAATAGGGGAAGCAATCTCAAGAAATATAACATACTTTATTTAATAGAGCACTAATTATAGGAGGAAAATTGATGAAAAAAGTTTTTATATTTTTAATATTAATAATGAGTTTATTGATTTTTGCATCCTTTGGTGAATGTGCTCCACCAAAAAAGGCTCCTATCGGTATGGCGGTAGAATTTATGGATCATGCTGCCTGTGCTTATATAAGCCAGGATAAGGGTTGGTTTGAAGAAGAGGGGCTTAATTTAACTTCCTATGAGAGTTATGTAACTGGAATGGCTTTGGCTTCTGCTTTAGCTCGAGGGGATATTCAAGTGGCCTATATGTGTTTAATCCCAGCCATAAATGTTTATGCTAATGCCAAAGTTCCTATAAAAATAGTTGCCGGAACTCATAAGTATGGTTATGGCTTGGTAGTTAATCCTGAGAAGATAAAAAGTGTTAAAGACTTAGAAGAACCAGGGGTTCGTATTGGATGTGTTAGGGAAGGTGGGGCAGTAGATGTGCTTCTCCACAAAACGATAGACAAATATAATTTGAATGAGAAGAAAATATCAAATAATATTCAGCGCATAAATCCACCAAAACAGGTTTTGGCTATTAAAACAGGGCAATTGGATGCTGCCTTTCTCCCTGAGCAATGGGCTACTATGGCCGAGGAATTTGGTTTTAAGATGTTGCTGATGAGTCAAGATGTTTGGCCTGAAATGCAGGGGAGTATTTTAGTGGTTAAGGAAGAATTGATAAGAGACCATCCCGAAGTCGTTAAAAAATTAGTAAAGATATCACAAAGGGCGAACGATTGGATTAATCAGCATCCTCAGGAAGCAGCAGAAATTGTGACTCGACAATTACGGGAAGCCGGGGGAAGTCTTTTTCCGGTGCAAATAGCCGATATAGCTACCAAGACAAAGATTACTCCCAAAGTTTTATTAAGGTCTATGAGCAGGTTGGAATATACTACCGATATCGATCTTGCAGTAGTTCAGGAAGCAATAGATTATGTTGCCGAATTAGGTTACATTAGGAGTAGCTTTAAGGCTGAAGATATTTTAGATTTGAGTTTTATAAAACAATGAAAAGATATAAAATATTTAAATTAAAATGGGAGATAATCCCCATTATCACATTTCTGGGAATATGGGAGATAATTGCCCGATTGAATTTAATCCCTGGTCAATTCTTTTTTCCTCCTTTTTCTGTTGTGTTAACAGAATTTTGGCATTTAACAATCAGCGGGGTATTGGGGAGTAATTTCGTGAGCAGTTTAATTCGAGTCCTCATAGGTTTTTTTGCGGGTTCTATTACCGGGCTATTTATCGGAATTATAATGGGGTGGAATAATCTGGTTAATAGGTCATTAAACCCTATAATAAGCTTAATTTATCCTATTCCTGCTCTGGGTTGGCTTCCTTTATTGATGTTGTGGTTTGGTATTGGTGAAATCTTACCGATTACCATAATATTTATCTGTTCCTTCTTTCCCATTCTTTACAATACAGTTACCGGAATTAAAAATGTGGACAAAAATTATATCTTTGTGGCCAGGATATTAGGTGCGTCTGACCTAAAAATTTTAAGTACAGTGGTCATTCCTCTTGCTTTGCCTAATATTTTTACCGGATTAAGATTAGAATCAGGGATGGCCTGGCGAGTGATAATAGCAGCTGAGATGGTAGCTATTCCTACCGGGATTGGTGCCTTGATGATGAAGGCTGAGAGTCTTATTCGTATAGATATTATTATAGTCTGTCTAATAGTTTTGGGAGTAATGTGTCTTTCTTTTGAGAAATTTTTTGCTTTCTTAGAAAATAAGTTAACTAATCGATGGAGGTAATATGTCATCTATCACGCTTAAAAACATTTCTAAATATGTTTGTAAAGATGTTAACTTGGAAATATTTGATAAAGAATTGTTAGTGTTGTTGGGGCCCAATGGGGCAGGGAAAAGCACCTTATTAAATATCATCGCTGGTTTAATTGACTACGAAGGTTCTGTATTGTTTGACAATAAACCGGTAGATATGTTGCCCGCTAATCAGAGAAGAATAGGTTACTTATTTCAAGAGTTGAATTTATTTCCTCACCTTGATGTATCTGCTAATATTGCTTATGGTTTGAAGATGCAAAAAAGACCTAAAAATGAAATAAAAGCGAGAGTTGAAGAACTCCTTCAAATAATGAAGATAAAACATTTATCTTCTCGTTATCCTAAAGAATTAAGCGGGGGCGAGAAACAGAGGGTAGCTTTGGCCCGGGCTTTAGCCAATTCTCCTCTCATTTTACTTCTTGATGAACCGATGAACAGTTTGGATTATCGTACTTCTAAATATCTCAGGACAGAGTTTAAAATGTTACAGAAAAGATTGGGTATTACCACTATTTATGTTACTCATAATTTTTATGAGGCAGAAGAAATGGCAGAAAGAATTGCGGTACTTGACAAAGGCAGAGTAGAGCAAATAGGATCCCCTAAGGAAATATTTTTTCATCCTACAGAAGCGGTTAATGATTTTATTGGAGCACCCAATATTTTAAACTGTGATTATTGTAATAGATTGGGTTTTGGGTTAGTAGAGGTAAAGTGTGGTGATATTACTCTAGTGGTTTACAGTGAAAGAGAGAAAATAAAAAAAGTAGCAATTTTACCGGAAGATATTTATCTTTCTGATGCCAGACCTCCCGGACCTGATGTAAACAGGGTCATAGGAAGATTAAGTGAAATTGAGGAATCATCTTCAACAGTCTGTTGTACTGTTACAACAGGGAAAAATTCTTTAAAAGTAAAACTGCCTAAGGAAATATTTGTCGGTATGAGTTTAAGTTCTGGCGACGAAGTATGGTTAATTTTAGCTCCCCGAAAGTTAAAAATTATTACTGGTGGTGAGTAATTTTTTAATTAGAAAAATAAATTCATTTTGAAAGCCTACAATTGTTAATGATTTAACGTACTTTAATAAAAAAAATACAAAAATTTTAAAATTTTTTTAAAAAGATTGATTTTTTAATATTATGTATTATAATAATATATAATATAATTAGGGTTATAAAATGGAACAGCATTCTACATTACGGAACAAAAATAATAAGGAATAAATGAAATCATTAGAAAAAATAATAAAAATTTTGGATCATTTAAGCGATGTAAAGAAAGATGTGGGAATAACAGAATTGAGCTTGGCATTAGATTTACCAAAAAGTACAGTTCATCGAATATTAAAGGATTTATTAAAATATTCAATAGTAGAAAAAGAAAATGATACTTCAAGGTATAAAATCGGGTTACGCTTACTCAAATACTCTAATTCCCTTTTAAGATCCTTCGATATTAGACAAATTGCCAAACCTATTTTAAGAAAAGTTTGTAATGAAACTCAAGAAACTACTTTCTTAACTATTTGGAGAAAAGACCAGGGGATTTGTATTGATTCAATTTCTTCGAGTAGAAACACAAACACTCAACTTTTTGTTGAAATTGGCAGGGGAATGCCTTTTCATTGTGCCGCTAGTTCAAAAATTCTTTTAGCTAATCAACCACTAGAAGATATAAGAAGAATTATTAATAAAAAACAATTCTTAAAATATACCTCAAAGACAATTACAAAGCCCAAAAGATTAATAATGCACTTATTAGATATAAAAAATAAGGGTTATGCAATTTGCGACGAGGAACTTGAAGAAGGAATAAAAGCAGTTGCTGCCCCTATAAAGAATATTAACGGAAAAACAATAGCTAGCATTACTATAACAGGATTATCTAAAAGAATGTCTTCGAGCAATATGGAAAGATTTATTAAAATCGTTACCGATTCAGCACAGGAAATATCAAAAAAGTTAGGATATAAAGAGGAAAGTATTTTAAAGAAGGTTAATTAACAGTAAGGCAATTCATAATTTTGTATAATACTAATACAAGAATAAATTTAGGAGGAGAGTAGCAAGAAAATGTCGAAAGTAGTTTTAATAGCCTTAGGTGGAAATGCAATAAAACAGGCAGATGAAAAAGGAACTTCAGAAGAACAATTCAGGAATTGTTGGAAAACAACAAAGTACATTGCTGAAATTGTAAAGAATCTTGGCAAAGAAGATCGACTAATAATAACTCACGGGAATGGCCCCCAGGTTGGCAATTTAATGGTACAGCAAAAATTAGCAGAAGATGTTGTTCCCGCTCATCCTATGGATGTAGTAGGGGCAATGACTCAGGGGCAAATTGGTTATATGTTACAACAAACATTAAGGAATCATCTTAAAAAAATGGATCTTGAGATACCAGTGTGTGCTATAATTAATCAAGTCTTGGTAGATAAAAATGATCCAGAGTTTTTCGGGGATAAAGCTTCCAAGCCGGTAGGGAATTTTTTAACCGAAGAAGAAGCAAAAGAGATAAAAAAGAATAATCCACAATATATAATCAAAAAGGTTAAACCAAATGGTGAGAGATGTTGGAGGAGAACTGTTCCTTCCCCTGATCCTATATCAAATTTAGAAGCCGAGGTTATTAAAAAATTAGTTGATGTGGGGGTAATTGTTATTGCTTCAGGTGGGGGAGGTATACCCGTTTTAGAAGATGAAGAAGGAAATTATCAAGGAATTGAGGCAGTAATAGACAAAGATCTTGCAGGAGAAAGATTAGCAGAAATAGTAGGTGCTAATATATTTTTAATTCTTACCGATGTAGAAGAAGCAAAAATTAATTATGGTAGACCTGATGAGAAAGGCTTAAGCAGAATAAATTTTAAAGAAGCAAAACAATATTTTGATGAAGGGCATTTTATGGCGGGAAGTATGGGTCCAAAAGTCAAAGCTTGCTTACGATTTTTAGAAAATGGAGGGGAAAAAGCTATAATTGCCTCACTTGATAAGGCTTTGGAAGCTTTTCGGGGGCAGAGTGGAACAATTATAGAAAAAGATTAGGGTAAGAGTTATAAAAATTAAATTAAAAGGAGATGATAATATGCTTAAAGGAAAAGATATATTAAACACTGCTCAGTTTTCAACTCAGGAGCTTAATATAATTATGAATACTGCAGCAAATTTTGAAAAACAAGTTAAGGATGGAAATATAATCAGAAATATGGAAGGGCAAGTAGTGGCTACTTTATTTTTCGAACCGAGTACCAGAACTCGACTTTCCTTTGAAACTGCTGCCAATAGATTAGGAGCACGAGTAATTACTGTAGCTAATCCAGCTAGTTCTTCAGTAGCTAAGGGAGAGTCTTTAGCCGATACTATTAGGACAGTAGATGGTTATGCTGATGTCATTGTTATGCGTCATCCTATGAAGGGCTCTGCCCAGATTGCTGCTGACAATGCTGTTCACCCTTTTATTAATGCTGGAGACGGAAGTGGTCAACATCCTACCCAGGCTCTTTTAGATATATACACCATACGCAAAGAAAAGGGAGCTTTGGGAGGACATACAGTTGCCTTTGTTGGTGACTTAAAATATGGCCGAACTGTTCATTCTTTAGGTTATTTTATGGCTCTCTATAAGAATAAGATGATCTTTGTTTCCCCAAAAGCTTTACAAATGCCTGAAAAGATAACTGCTGACCTAAGAAGTCGAGGAGCAGAAATTGAAGAGACTGAAGATTTAAGAGAAGCTTTAGCGATAAGTGATATTGTTTATGTAACCCGGATACAAAGAGAACGGTTTGAAGATCCTGCTGAATATGAAAAACTTAAAGGTTCATATGTTATCAATAGAGCCCTGATTGATCAGGCTAAAGAGGGAATTACTATTCTTCATCCCCTACCGAGAGTAGATGAAATATCTACTGATGTTGATGATTATGAAGGGGCTGCATATTTTAGACAGGCCCACAATGGCCTTTACATTAGAATGGCACTTTTGGCATTGGTTACTGGTAAAGCATAATCCAATAATAATTTTTCCACGAAGCAGTATTAAGCTATAATATAATTATAACTTATAATGTAAATAAAACAGTAGTGTAGAGACACAATGCATCGTGCCCCCAAGAGATATTAGGCATAATATAAACTGGAATGTTGAAAAGTAACGATGCGGAGGATAAAATATGAACAAATTTGACCTCGTAATAAAGTCGGACAAGATATTTATAGATGACAGATTAATAGATTGTTATGTAGGAGTGAAAGATGGAATAATTGCCACAATAAGTAAAGAAAAATTAGAGGCTAAAAAATTTATCGATGCAGAAGGAAAAATGGTTTTACCCGGAACCGTTGATCCTCATGTACATATCCGAGCTCCCGGACATGATGAAAGAGAGACCTTTGAAAGCGGTTCAAAAGATGCAGCCTTGGGCGGGGTTACCACTATAATTGAAATGCCCATCTCTGTTCCTCCACCACATTCTCCCGAAATAGTAAAAAGAAGAATGGATATTGCGGATAAAGAAACTGTAGTCGATATAGCTTTTTTTGGAGCAGCGGGGACAGATTGTCTAGATGATATTATCCCCTGTGCAAAGTCAGGGATTGTTGCCTTTAAAACTTTTTTACATGAGGCTCCTCCAGGGAGAAGAGAAGAATTTATCGGTCTAACTGCTCCTAACACCGGAGACCAATATGAGCTTATGGAAAAAGTAGCCCAAACCGGTGTGATGATCGGTTTTCATGCAGAAAATAATGATATGGTTAATAAGAATATAGCTAAGCTAAGAAGCGAAGGAAAAACTTCTCCAATTTACCATGGTAGATCTCGCCCACCAGTCGTAGAAATAGAAACTGCTTCTAAGATTTTACTCTTTGCCGAAAAGACTGGGGCGAAAGTTGAAATATGTCATATTACCACTCCGGAAGTAGTAGAATTAGTAAATGAAGCAAAATATAAAGGGGTATATGCTATTGCAGAGACTTGTCCCCATTATTTGTTTCTTAATGAGGATGTTCTTAATAAATTGGGAGTATTTGCCAAGGTTAATCCTCCCTTAAGGAGCGAAGAAAAGCGGCAGGGAATGTGGGAAATGGTAAATAACGGAAGTGTCGATATTATCGGAAGTGACCATGCTCCTTATACTAAAGAAGAAAAAGAAAGAGGGAGTGAAGATATCTTTGTTCCGCCTGCAGGATTTCCAGGTTTATCAACCAGATTACCTTTACTTTTTACTGCAGTAAAAGAAGGAAAGATTAAATTAGAAAGAATGGTTGAGCTTATCTGTGAAAATCCGGCAAAAGTGTTTGGTTTGTATCCCAAAAAAGGGGTAATTGCTCTTGGTTCAGATGCAGATTTTGTAATTTTTGATCCTAACAAAAAAGACATTATTTCCAAAGATAAAATGTTTACCAAATGTAGAGACAGCGCCCTGGTATATGACGGATGGGGAGTATATGGAAAGCCGGAAAAGACTATTGTTAGAGGGAAAGTGGTCTTTGATGATGGTGAAATAACTGTCTCTCCGGGATATGGAGAGATTGTAAAAGTATATAGAAGCTGATGTTTTTTTAATAAAATTGTAGGCAGACTTTAAGGAAAAGTGAGGAAGGATAAATGGATAAAAATTATTTACGGAAGTTAGAAGAACTAAATAATCAATATGTTACAAAGGTGGTTCAAGAGGCCATCCAGCTCTGTAAACCGGAAAAGGTAACTGTGATAACTGACTCAAAAGAAGATATTACCTATGTAAGAGAATTGGCTTTAATCAATGGTGAAGAAAAGAAGTTAAAGATGGGAGGACATACCATTCACTTTGATGGTTATTATGATCAGGCCAGAGATAAAGCCAATACCAGATATTTATTATCTAAAGATGTAGATTGGGGGATAAAGGTAAATTCGATAGAAAAAGATAAAGGCCTAAAAGAAATATATTCTCTTCTTGACGGAAGTATGGCTGGGAAAGAGATGTTAGTAAGGTTCTTTTCTCTTGGTCCTACTAATTCTATGTTCTCGATTTTAGCCTTACAGATTACTGATTCGGCTTATGTCGCCCATAGTGAAGATATCCTCTATCGGCCAGCCTATGAACAATTTAAAAAACTTGATGGATCTCCTGATTTCTTTTTCTTTCTTCATTCAGCGGGAAGATTAGAAAATGGTGTGAGTAAAGATATAGATAAACGGAGGATCTACATCGACCTGGAAGAGAATAAGGTCTATTCAGTGAATAATCAATATGCTGGTAACTCTCTGGGACTAAAAAAGTTAGCCTTCCGATTAGCTATCAAGAAGGCCAATGAAGAAGGGTGGTTAGCTGAGCATATGTTTATAATGGGTGTCCATGGTCCAAAAGGCCGTATTACCTATTTTACTGGTGCCTTCCCCAGTGCCTGTGGGAAGACCAGCACTGCCATGATTCCTGGGCAGACCGTAGTTGGTGATGATATCGCCTACCTCAAAAAAATTAACGGGATAATAAAAGCAGTAAATGTGGAAAATGGTATATTTGGTATCATTCAGGATGTAAATCCCCAGGATGATCCCTTGATATATAAAGCCCTAACCACTCCGAGAGAACTTATTTTTTCTAATGTACTTGTTAATGATGGTGTCCCTTATTGGTTGGGTATGGGTAAAGATATACCGGATAAAGGCATTAATCATTCAGGAGAGTGGTATAAAGGTAAAAAAGATAAGAAAGGTAATGTTATCGATTGTTCCCATAAAAATGCCAGATACACCATAAGACTAAATGCCTTAGAAAATATTGACCCCAAGGCTGATGACCCGGCAGGTGTACCTGTGCAGGCCATTATCTATGGAGGAAGAGATTCTGATACCACTATGCCAATAGTAGAATCTCTCAGTTGGTTCCAAGGAGTCTTTCTTGGGGCTACCGTAGAATCAGAGACTACCTCTGCTACTATCGGTGCCCAGGGGATAAGGAAACATAACCCGATGGCCAATCTTGACTTTATCTCGGTACCGTTTAATACCTACATAGAGAATCACCTGAAATTTGCCGATGGCCTCAAAGAGGTCCCCAAAATTTATGCTACCAATTATTTCTTAAAAGATGAGTCTGGTAATTACCTGAACGGTAAACTTGATAAGAAAGTCTGGGTACTCTGGGCTGAAGGGAGAGTGCACCACGAATTTGAAGCCATCGAAACTCCGGTAGGCCGAATACCCAAATATGAAGATTTAAAAAGTTTATTTATCAGTGAGCTGGACAAAGATTACACTATGGACGAATATATTCAGCAGTTCTCCTTAAGAGTGACAAAATACATAGAGAAGATGGAAAGGATGAACAAGATATTTAAAAATATTAAGATGCCTACCGCCTTTACTAAAGAATTAGAAGCACAGACTGAAAGGTTAAAAGAAACCAGAGCAAAATTTGGAGAAGATATAATTTCACCTTTTAAGTTTTTAGATGCATGAATGTAATCTAAACGGAAAACAAAATGTTAATATAAGGGTACGATTCCTTGTTCCCACAATATAAATGAAAAACGATGAAACAGGGGGCACAATTCATTGTGCCCCTACAATTCAATTATAACAAGAATTATAATTTACTATAAAATTGTCTACAGCACACTATATGCATAATCTTGTATAAACTAACTGTTTATCTTCAATTTTATTCTCACATCTTTATTCTTACATCATATTTATGGTATTACTTCCGAAAATATTTTTAAAATTTTTTTCAGAAAAAGATTGATTTTTTAAATTTATGTTATATAATGAATATAAAAGTGGGTCGACCAGTTACCCAATTACCCAAAGAGAGGAAAATATGGAATTTAAAGAAATTACTCCTGTTCGTTTATATGAAAGTGTAATAGAGCAAATTATGGATTTGGTAAAAAATAATAAATTAAAACCAGGTGATAAACTTCCTCCAGAGAGAGAAATAGCTGAAAAATTGTCTATAAGTAGAGGATCTCTAAGGGAAGCCTTCCGAGTTTTAGAATCAAGAGGTTTAATTAAAAGCAAACCGGGCGGAGGAAGATTTATTCGAGAGATAAGGGAAAATGGCCACGACAGTACAGAAAATATTATCTCAAGTTTAAAAAAATCTTCCATTTTAGAACTTTTAGAGGCAAGAGAGGTATTTGAGGTTAAAATTGCTAAAATTGCTGCTCAGAAAGCCACTATCGAGGATATAGAATTAATTGAAAAGGCTTTAAATAAAATAAACGAAGAAGAAGAAGAATTAAAATATGGCAAAGAAACAGAATCAGATACCGAATTTCATTTAGCTATTGCCAGCGCTTCTCATAATTTTGTCTTTGTAAATATAATAAAATTACATTTAGACCTATTAAAAGAGACTCGAGGAAAGACCTGGCAAATACCAGGAAGACGAGAAAAACAATATCAAGAACATCAGGCAATATTACAGGCCATCAAAGAACATAATGCTAAAAAAGCTGGAGAAGCTATGCTAAAACATTTAAGAAACATAAGAGAAGTTTTGGGTAAGATATAAAATTAGATTGAAAAATGTATTAAGAATGGGAGGGGAGCTCACTCCCCTGACAATCTTGTAGAAGTGAGGAGATATATATTATGAAAGAGATAAGAGTTCTATCACCGGTAGGGATGTTAGGATATGGTTTCCCGGCAGAATCTTTTCAAAAGGGTTTAGAAAAGAAACCTCATGTTATTGCTGCTGATGCCGGCTCCACTGATGCCGGCCCCCATAAATTAGGAGCAGGAGTGGGTATTGTAAGCAAAGAAGCAACCAAAAAAGACCTTACTTTAATGTTAACAGCGGGTTGCGAACATAAAATCCCGGTTATTATCGGTTCTGCTGGAGGTTCTGGTGCAGAAGTCCATCTTAATTGGACTTTAGAAATAGTAAAAGAAATTGCTAAAGAAAAAAATCTACACTTTAAGATGGCTTTAATTCATGCAGAAGTTGAAAAAGATTATCTTCAAAAGAAGTTAGCTCAAGGAAAGATAAAACCCTTAGGTCCCGTCCCCGACTTAACTTCTAAAGATATAGAAGAAGCTACTCGAATTGTGGCGGTAATGGGAGTGCACTCTTATATAAAAGCCTTAGAGATGGGGGCGGAGGTTATTATTGCCGGTCGTTCCAATGATCCGGCTATGTTTGCCGCTCTTCCCATTAAGGAAGGATATAACCCCGGACTGGCTTTGCATATGGGAAAAATTTTAGAATGTGGAGCTATGGCTTCCACTCCCGGGACTACCTCTGATTGTATGATGGCATATTTAAGAGAGGATTGTTTTATAGTAGAACCTACTAATGCCCTGCGAAAATGTATCCCCAGCACAGTAGCTGCTCACACTCTTTATGAAAAATCCAGCCCGTTACATATTATTGGTCCGGAAGGGATGGTTGATGTTAGCGGATGTAAATTCGAACAGTATAGCGAAAGAGCGGTAAAGGTATCGGGTTCTAAACTAAATAAGAGTGAAGCCATTAATATAAAACTTGAAGGTGCCAGCAAAGTGGCTTATCGGACTATATGTATTGCTGGCGTAAGAGATCCTATTATGATTAAACAGATTGATGAATGTGAAAAACATGTCCGTAATACCGTACTTACTTACTTTAATGATATTTCTCCGGAAGATTACCAATTAATCTTCCATATTTATGGGAAGAACGGAGTGATGGGAGAATTAGAGCCTCGAAAAGAGATTGCCTCTCATGAACTTTGTCTGATCCTGGAAGTTGTGGCTAAAGACCAGGAGCTGGCCAATACTATTTGTGCTTTTGCTCGTTCTACTTTAATGCATTATTCTTACAGGGGGCGCGTTGCTACTGCCGGTAATTTAGCTTTTCCTTATGCTCCTTCAGATATACCTACCGGAGCGGTATATAAATTTAATATTCATCACTTAGTAGAAGTCGATAACCCTGATGAACTTTTTTCTATAGAAATAGTGGAATTTTAAAATAATAAGGAATTTAAAAAGGAGAGTATATAAATGACTAAAGAGGTTTCTATTATAGACTTAGCAAGCGTAATCAGAAGTAAAAATGCTGGCCCCTTTGAGTTGACCTTTGATATAATTTTTAAAGACAAGGAAACTTACGAAAAAGTCAAGAAAACCAAAGTAATTACCAAAGAACTTATTGCCAAACTTTACCATGTTCCCATCGAAAAAGTTCTTTATTTTGTAGAATTTGACCCCGCTAATGCTATAAAAGCAACTATTGTAAGGCCAGTAGATTCAGGCAGCATCGGGGAGACTGATGTTTATGGTGCTCAACAACACGCTCCACTTTTGGAGATCAAAATACCTTACGAGGAATAAGGAGGGAAAAGATGAGAGATGATTTATTAAAATTTATTCCGGAATTTAATTTAATCAAAGATTCAGATTTGAAGGAAAAGGTTTTGAAAGTTTGGGAGATTGCTCTTGCTGCTGGGGGATGGAAAGTGAGTGACCTGCAGAGAATGCCTTTTACTTTATTAATTGATCCCTGTCCTTGTAGTATGATTGAACATATTAGGGGAGTAGTAAATGTTTCGATAGGGGCGGCGAAAGCTCTTCAAAGCATCTATGAAGATAAAGTGAAAATAAATGAGGATTATCTTATTGCCGGGGCATTGCTTCACGATATTGGGAAGTTAGTAGAATATAAAGAGAAGAACGGAAAATTTATTCAGAGTAATTTGGGGAAGCTGGTACGTCATCCTATATCCGGAGTAGGTCTTTGTTACAGTCAAGGAATTCCGGAAGAAGTAATGCATATTATTGCCTCTCATTCCTGGGAAGGAGATCGTTCTAAGAGAATCCCGGAAGCCATTATTGTTCATCATGCTGATTTTACTAACTTCGAACAATTTAGATAAGGAGAAGGGTAAAAATGGGAAAAACCTTTGCAGAGAAAATATTAGCTCTTAAATCGGGTAAGGGAAGTGTAATTGCTGGAGAAATTGTAACTGTATCTCCGGATATAGTAATGTCTCACGATAATACTGCTGCTATAGCCAAAAAATTCAATCAGATTGGAATTGATAAGGTAAAACATCCTGAAAAAATAGTAATACCTCTAGATCATTGTGTTCCGGCAGCAACAGAGAAATATGCTACTAATCATAAAGAGATAAGAGAATTTATCCAGGAACAGAAAATTGAAAATTTTTATGATATTAATACCGGAGTCTGCCATCAGGTTTTACCGGAAAAGGGTTATGTACTTCCAGGGACTTTAATTTTAGGAGCCGACTCACATACCACTACTTATGGAGCATTTGGTGCTTTTTCAACTGGGATTGGCAGAAGTGAAGTAGCTTCTATATGGGCTACAGATGAAATCTGGCTTAGAGTGCCGGAGACTATTAAAATAAATATTAAAGGGGAAATTCCCCCCGGAATATATCCCAAGGACATAATCCTCCACATTATTGGGGATTTAGGTGCGGATGGAGCATTGTATAGGGCAGTAGAATTTAGCGGAAAAGTAATTAGGGATATGGATATCGGGGGCAGGATGACTCTATGCAATATGGCGGTGGAGATGGGAGCAAAGATCGGCTATGTAGAACCGGATGAAAAAACCATACAGTGGCTTACCGCAAGAACCAATAAAAAATACGAAATAATAAAGTCAGATACTGATGCTGAGTATGAAAAAATCATAGATTACGATATAAGTAGTTTAGAACCTCAAATTGCCTGCCCTCACACAGTAGACAATGTAAAACCTGTTTCGGAAGTGGCAGGGACCAAGATTAACCAAGCATTAATTGGGACCTGTACCAACGGAAGGATAGAAGATTTAAAAATTACCAGCGAGATTCTTCGTGGTAAAAAGATTTCTAACGGAGTTAGACTTTTAGTCTTTCCGGCCTCGATGGAGGTCTTTGCCCGGGCGATGGAATTAGGAATCCTTCAGGAATTAGTTAAAAGTGGGGCAGTAATAATGAATCCGGGATGTGGCCCTTGTTTAGGAGCTCACGAAGGGGCCTTAGCTCCGGGAGAAGTTTGCTTGAGTACAGCTAATAGAAATTTTAAAGGAAGGATGGGCTGTAAAGAGGCAGAAGTTTACTTAGCTAGTCCGGCAACCGTCGCTATCTCTTCCCTTTACGGTGAAATTACTGATATAAGGGGGGATTTAAAATGAGTATTAAAGGAAAAGTATGGAAATATGGCGATGATGTAAATACCGATGTTATTTTTCCGGGGAAATATACTTATACCATAACAGACCCCAAAGAGATGGCTCTTCATGCCCTAGAAGACCTTGATCCGAAGTTTGCCAAAGAAGTTAAAAAGGAAGATATTATTGTCGCGGGAAGGAACTTTGGCTGTGGTAGTTCTCGGGAACAAGCCGCAACCTGCCTAAAATATGCCGGTGTAGGAGCAATTGTTGCCAAATCATTTTCTCGAATATTTTTTCGAAATGCTATTAATCAGGGACTTCCCCTGGTTCAGTGTAAAGAAGCAGCGGAAAATGTATCTCCGGGTGAGGAGATTACTATTGATTTCGAGAAAGGCGAATTATCTTGTAAAAAGGGAGTTTTTAATTTCCCTCCTTTACCGGAATCGGTATTAGGAATTCTTAAAGATGGGGGGCTTATTCCTCATATTAAAAAAATATTGAGAGCAGAGAAGGGAGAATAAAAAATGGCAAAATATAAGATAGCCTGGCTGCCGGGTGATGGAATCGGAAATGATGTAATGGAGGCAGCGAAGATCGTATTAGATGTGCTAAAACTGGATGCTGATTATATACCCGGCGATGTTGGTTGGAAATTTTGGAAAAAAGAAGGAAACCCTTTACCTGATAGGACCATAAAAATTCTTAAAGAAACTGATTGTTGTCTCTTTGGAGCAATAACCTCTAAACCTAAAGAGGAAGCAGAAAAGGAACTTGCTCCTGAAGTTAAAGGAAAGGGTTATGTCTATTCGAGCCCTATTGTAAGATTACGCCAGGAATTTAAGTTACATACTAACCTGAGACCCTGCAAAGCCTACAAAGGAAATCCTTTGAATTATAGAGACGATATAGATTTGGTAGTTTTTCGAGAAAATACCGAAGGGTTATACAGTGGGATAGAATTTCATCCTCTACCTAAAGAAGTAATGGATTCTCTTTTAAAAAATCATCCTAAAATGAAAAGATTCAAAGATACTCCTTTAGAAGATATTGCTCTATCCTGCCGAATTTTTACCAGAAAAGCTTGCCAATCAATTGTTCGACAAGCCTTCGAATATGCTAAGAAGTTTAAAAGGAATTCAGTTACAGTTGTGGAAAAACCTAATGTAATCAGAGAAACCAGTGGATTAATGATAAGAGAAGCTCGTAAGATTGCTCAAGAATATCCCGGGATTGAATTGTGGGAAACCAATGTAGATGCAATGTGTATGTGGTTGGTTAAGAACCCTCAAAATTATAGTGTCTTGGTTTCTTCTAATATGTTCGGCGATATAATTTCTGACTTATGTGCACAATTGGTAGGAGGTTTAGGTTTTGCCTCTAGTGCTAACATTGGTGATGACTATGCCGTCTTTGAGCCTACTCATGGCTCTGCTCCTAAGTATGCAGGGCAGTATAAAGTAAATCCTATGGCCATGCTTTTAACAGTTAAATTAATGTTGGATTACTTAAGGGAAAAAGAATTGGCTCAAAGATTAGAAAATGCTATTGCTCAGGTCATTGAGGAAGGAAAAGTCAGGACCTATGATTTAGGCGGAACAGCCTCAACTTTAGATGTAGCCAGGGAAGTAGCCAGAAAAATACAAAGTAATTAGTAATGAGTAATAAGTAATGGGTTATAAATTACAGGTTACGAGTTAAAGATCCAGAAGCCAGAAGTAGGGGCTCGATTCATCGAGCCCGCTAAAAAGATTACCAAATAATTTTGGTCGAATAAATTCAAACCTATACAGTAGAGGTTAACGACTGAAATGACTAGAAGACCGGTTAACTAGCGAACCAGGTAACTAGGTAATCAACTAACCAAATTAAAAGGAAGGTGAAAAAATGGAGACCATAAGTCAAAAATGGGCTAAGTTTACCCTCGGATTAAATTATAAAGATATTCCTTTTGTAGCTATAAAAGAGGCTAAAAGGTTTCTTTTAGATAGTGTGGGGTGTGCCTTTTCTGCTTTGAATAATAAAGATACCCAAGCAGCTTATAATTACATTCGAGATTTAGGTGGAAAGAAACAAAGTACTGTTATTGGGTGGGGAGAGAAAACCAATTTGCCACTAGCTACTTTGTTGAATTCCTTACTTATTAGGGCTTTGGATTATAATGACATCTACTGGGAACAAGATCCCTCCCATCCTTCAGATATTATCCCTGCCGTCCTTAGTACTGGAGAATTTATGAAGAAAAATGGGGAAGAAGTACTGTTGGGGATAGTGATTGCTTATGAATTAGAGATGCGTCTATGTCAGGCTGCTTCCCCGGGAGTTCGGGAGATAGGCTGGCATCATGCAACCCTAACTCAATTGGTAAGTCCTGTAGTAGCCGGAAGGATGTTGGAACTAAGCGAAGATGAGATAGTCGCTGCCCTCGGGATTAGCGGTTCTTCTCATTTTACTTTAGGAGGAGTAGTAGCCGGTCATCTTACTAATATGAAAAATGCGGCCGATCCTTTCGCTGTGGAGGCGGGTGTACGGGCTGCCTTACTGGCCAGCAGAGGTTATACCGGTCCGGTAGAAGTATTTGAAGGTAAAGAAGGATTGTTTGAAGTATTGGATAAAGTAAAATGGGATAGAGATGTTTTAACCAAAGGATTAGGAGAAAAATTTCTGATTAATCAATGTGGTTATAAAGCTTTTCCCACTGAAGCTTTAACTCATCAGCCCATTACTGCTGCTTTAGAAGTTATGCAAGAAAATAGTATTGACCCAAAAGAAGTAAAAGAAGTTTTAGTAGAGACTACAACTCGGGGGGCAGATATTCTTTCTGACCCCAGTAAATATAAACCTACTACTAAAGAGACTGCTGACCATTCACTACCCTACTGTATAGCAGTTGCAGTAGCTAAGGGCAATGTCCTTCCTTCTGATTTTGAAGAAGATGCCTTACGAGACCCTTTTGTCTGGTCATTGCTCGAAAAGATTAAGGTAATAGCCAACCCTGAAATAGATGCCCTCTTCCCCAAAGTAAAACGAGCTATTGTGACCATTAAAACTTCCAAGGGAGAATATAAAAAACAGGAAGATTTCGCCAAAGGCCAATCGGAGCGGCCTCTAAGCGAAGAAGAACTTATTTCTAAATTTAAAGCCAACTCTGAGAAAAAAATCTCTCCTTCCAGAATGGAGGATATTATAAAAGCCACTAAGGAATTAGAGAATATCAATGAAATCGGAGAATATATGAAACTTTTAGTAAGCGATAAATAGAAAATAAGGAAAGGAAACAATAAAAGTATGAAAGCAATAGTACTGGGTTGTGGTTTGGTAGGCGGATTAATTGCCAAAGATTTAGCAAAAGATAAAAATATTCAAGTAACTGTAGCAGATATTGATGAAAAAAGATTGGATAAGTTAACAAAAGATGCAGGAATAAGAGGTGTAAAAGCAGATTTATCTGTTTCGAGTGATATTAAAAAGATAGTTGCTGATCAAGATATTGTAATTGGTGCTGTTCCAGGGTTTTTAGGATTTAATATGTTGCGGTCGGTTATTGAAGCTGGTAAGAACATAGTTGATATATCATTTATGGCTGAAGATACTTTAAGCCTGGATGGGCTTGCTAAAAGTAGAGGAGTAACTGCTGTGGTGGATATGGGAGTAGCTCCGGGGATGAGTCATATGATTGTAGGTTATGTCTATAGCCTGTTGGATAAAACCGAGAGTGCTACTATTTTAGTAGGAGGGCTTCCAGTAATAAGAGAATGGCCTTATGAATATAAAATTGCCTGGTCTCCTAAAGATGTTATAGAAGAATATATAAGACCGGCAAGATTAATTGAATGCGGAAAAATTGTAGAAAAACCCGCGCTTTCTGATCTTGAATTGGTTGATTTACCAGGAATTGGTACTTTAGAAGCTTTTAATACTGATGGACTTCGTAGTCTACTTTACACCATTAAAATTCCCTCTATGAGAGAGAAGACCTTGCGTTATCCAGGGTATGCGGAAAAGATGCGGATGTTAAGAGAGACAGGATTTTTTAATGAAAAACCTATAGAAGCAGGAGGGGTAAAAGTCAGCCCTATAGATGTTGCCTCTAAATTGCTTTTTTCCAAATGGGGATTAAAAGAAGGAGAAAGAGAGTTAACAGTGATGAGGGTAATTGTTCAAGGTAAGAAAGAAGAAAAAAGACTATGTTATATCTATGATTTATTAGATTATTATGACGAGAATGAGGAAGCTACCTCTATGTCACGTACGACTGGTTTTCCCTGTGCAATTATGGCTCGCCTGGTAGCTCAGGGAGAATATTCCCGTAAAGGGATTTCTCCTCCAGAATATATAGGCAGGGAACATAAAGTATATCAGAGGGTAATGAAAGAATTAGAAAAAAGAAATGTGTTCTATAAAGAAAATATAATTAAAGTGTGATTACATTAATTTGATTGGTAAATTGGTCAATTGTATAATTGGTAGATTAAATGAGGAGGTGGTAATTTAAGAATTTAAGTCTACTAAAATAAGTTTCACAAATTAATATTTACTTGTATTTAAAATAATACAAGGTAGAGGCGCGGATAATAATGAGTAAGGGTGAATAGTTTAGAACTTTGCCCAGAAAGGTATTTCCGCCGAAGCAAGAAAGATCAGATAAAATCTTCTTGCTGGGCTTATAGTGAATAACTATAAGACTGTCATCAAATCTGTCCCCCGATTTAGATGGAGCGCTACCTCAAGATAGAGTACTTCATCTAAATTAGGGGGAACAAAGTTAGGCAATTAATGAAGGCTCTATCATTAATTGCCTTTTTTATTTGGTAGATTTTTTATTAGCAAATGTCATCTTAAAGATAGCTAGTTAACTAAATGGTATAGGAATTTCCTGTTATCGTAAGTGCTCATTAATCGAACCCGCAATAAAAACAGGTCGAATAAATCCGACCCCTACTTTAAGAGCAATATCTTATACGAAAAAGTTTTGAGTTTTAAACTAACGACTAACGACTATTCACTATCGACTGTTTTAATAACTAAATAACCAAAGAAGGAGGAAAAATATATGAAGGTTTTAGTTTTTGGAGGCTCAGGCAAAATGGGTTCAGCAGTTGCCTGGGATTTGGCTAAAAACAGCAAAGTTGGAGAAGTAGGAATTATAGGAATTACTGGTAGGAGAGAGAATACCCTGGAAAAGACTAAAAAATGGATAGGCAGTGATAAGGTAGTATTACATATTGTTGACGTAAACAATCGAAAAGAGACTATGAAATTAATGGAAAAATATGATGTAGGCGCAATTGCTCTGCCAGATAGAAGAAGTAGCTACAAAGTAGTAAATATGGCTGTGGAGGCTGGACTTAATATTGTTGATATTTTGGAAGAGTATCATAGAAGACCAGATAAATATGAGGTTGAAGGATTAGAAATTCCTGATGGGATGACCCTGGATGAATATGGTGAATCACTCCACCAAAGAGCAATAAAGAATGGAGTGACTATTGTTGATGGAGCAGGTTTTGCTCCAGGGTTAACTAATATTACTTTAGGTGAAGGAATCAAAAAAATGAGCCAGGCAGAATCAGCCATAGCCAGATGTGGGGGTATTCCGGCAAAAGAATATGCTAACAATCATCCTTTAAAATATATGATTACCTGGGCATTTGAGCATGTTTTAAGAGAATATATGATCAAGGTAGATGTAATCAAGAATGGTAAAATCGTAGAAGCAAATGCAATGGATGATCTTGAAAAGTTTCGATTTAATCAATTAGGTAAAGATGAAGAATTAACCTGCGCCATTACTCCGGGGATGCCCAGCTTTCTTTATACCAGACCACAACTTAAAGAATGTGCAGAGAAGACCATTCGTTGGCCAGGTCACTGGGAGGGGGCGAAGGTATTGAAGGAATGTGGAATGTTAGATTCTACTCCGGTAGAATTTAAAAGTATGAAAATTACTCCCCGTGAGTTTTTGTCCTTTATAATGACACCTAAACTTAAACCATTAGAAGGTGAAACTGATGTATGTGTAATGTGGAATACAGTTACCGGGATAAAAGATAGCCAAAAAATGAGAATTGATTATTATATGTGGGAGGAGGCAGATACTGAGAATGGTATTTCAGCAATGGCAAGAGTTACTGCTTTTCCAGAGGCTATCACTACTGTGATGTTAGGAAAAGGAGAGATAACCAAGAAGGGCATAGTTGCTCCTGAGGATGCTATAGAAGGAAAAGTCTATCAGAACTTCTTGGAAGAATTGAAAAGAAGAAAGATAAATATACTTGAGGTTTCTCAAAAGATATAATAAGGTACTAAAAGATAATTTAAGAGCATCGGAATTTCTAAAATTCCGATGCTCTTACAAGGATACTTTTACCCGTTTTCACGGGCACAAGTTTAAAAGACAGTATATTTATTCTAACAAGATTGTCAGGAAAAGATTTATATAAAATCGAAATGGAGTAAAAAAGCAATAATTTATACGAAAAAAGTTTTGATTTTTAAACTAACGACCAGCGATTATTTACTATTAACTAATTAAAAATTTAGATTAAAGGAGAATGATTAAATGAGTAAATTTATTTCTCTTAAAACCAGTCTACCTGGAACAAAATCTCAAGAAATTGCTAAAAAAAGAGAAAAGTATGTAGCCAAACCTATGAGCGGTTCTCTTTCCCCCTGTTATATTGCCTATGGAGAGGGGGCTTTAGTCACTGACGTAGATGGTAATCAATTAATCGATCTTACTGGAGGCTGGGGATGTCTGGCCGTAGGCCATACCCACAAGAAAGTGGTAGCTGCTATTAAAGACCAGGCAGAAAAATATCTGCATACCGATTTTACTGCTGTCCCTTACGAGCCTCTGGTAGAACTGGCTGAAAAATTAGTTAAGTTGGCCCCCGGGAGCACTCCCAAGTCAGCCGCCTTTTTTAACTCCGGAGCAGAGGCAATAGAAAATGCGGTAAAGATTGCCAGGGCACATACCAAAAGACCAGCTATTATTGTCTTCGAAAATGCCTTCCATGGTCGCACTTTGCTTACTATGACTATGACCCACAAGGCTATGCCTTATAAATACCACTTCGGACCCTTTGCCCCCGAGATATATCGCTTACCTTTCCCCAGTTCTTCTCATCCTATGGCTGATATAGAAGATTTTGAAAAGATACTGGTAAATACTGTAATCCCTGACTCTGTCGCTGCTATAGTGGTTGAACCTATCCAGGGAGAAGGAGGATTTAATGTCCCTCAGGAGGGATTTTTAGAATATTTAAGAGAATTGACCGAGAAATACGGTATGTTACTTATCACCGATGAGATTCAGAGTGGTATAGGTCGGACTGGAAAGTTTTATGCCATAGAAAACTGGAATATAGAGCCAGACCTTATCTGTCTGGGCAAGTCTTTAGCTTCTGGCCTTCCTCTTTCGGCAGTAATTACCAAAAAAGAGATTACCGATACCCTTCCTGGCGGGTGTATTGGTGGAACCTATGTAGGTAATCCATTAGCCTGCCGGGCAGCCCTGGAGGTGATAAAAATTATCGAAGAAGAACAACTCTTAGAAAGAGCCTTGAAGATTGGGGAAAGATTGAAAGAGCGTTTTCTTAAGATGAAAGATAGATATTCTATAGTAGGTGATGTGCGTGGTATAGGGGCGATGATGGCTATAGAACTGGTAAAAGACCGAAAGACTAAAGAACCAGCCACCCAAGAGACAGCTCAAGTTATACAGGAATGTGTAAAAAATGGAGTACTTATTGCTGGCGCAGGGATTAACAAGAATGTTTTGAGAATGTTGGTCTCTTTAGAGATTACTGATGAGCAGTTGGATGAGGCCTTAGAGGTGTTAGAGAAGGCAATAGCTAAAGTTTGATAAAAAATTGAAAAAATAGGTAAAAAAAAGAGGAATTTAAAAAGTTTTGTCGAATAATTATTATATAATATAAAACGGAGGAATTTTAATGAGTAAAATTAAAGTTTTAATTATGGGAGCTGCTGGAAGAGATTTCCATAATTTTAATGTGTATTTTAGAAATAATTCTGGTTATGAGGTAGTTGCCTTTACCGCTACTCAAATTCCGGATATTGCCGGTAGAAAATATCCCGCTGAACTTTCTGGGTCTTTATATCCCGAAGGTATACCTATATATCCCGAAGAAGAATTGCCTGCACTAATAAGGGAGAAGCAGATTGACCAGGTAATTTTAGCTTATAGCGATCTTTCGCATCAATATGTTATGGATAAAGCTTCAATAGTTTTAGCCAGTGGGGCGGACTTTAGATTAATGGGACCCAAGAGTACTATGTTAAAGTCCAATCTGCCCGTGGTATCTATTTGTGCAGTTAGAACTGGTTGCGGCAAGAGTCAGACTACTCGCAAAGTTACAGATATTTTGAAGAAGAAAGGTTATAAAATAGCTGTAATCAGGCATCCAATGCCCTATGGTGATCTAAAAGAACAGATCTGTCAAAGATATGAAAATTATTCCGATTTAGACCGCTACAACTGTACTATTGAAGAAAGGGAAGAATATGAACCTCATCTGGATAGAGGAAATATCCTTTATGCTGGAGTCGATTATCAAGAGATATTAACCAGAGCTGAAAAAGATGCAGATATAATCATCTGGGATGGAGGTAATAATGATATTCCCTTTTATAAACCAGATTTGCATATTGTTGTTACTGACCCCCATCGAGCCGGTCATGAAATGACTTACTATCCTGGAGAGGCAAATCTCAGAATGGCAGATGTGGTAGTAATGAATAAAATAGATACTGCTGTACCAGATAAAATAAATTTACTCAGAGAAAATATCTATCAACTTGCTCCTAATGCTATTTTAGTTGAAGCTGCCTCCCCTCTTACTGTGGATTATCCCGAACTTATTAGGGGTAAAAGGGTGCTGGTAGTTGAAGATGGGCCTACATTAACCCATGGAGAAATGAAGTATGGTGCAGGTATAGTAGCTGCTCAAAAGTTTGGGGCAAAAGAGATTATAGATCCTCGACCTTATGCAGTAGGCAGTATTAAAGATACTTATATTAAATATCCGGGGATAGGGACATTATTACCGGCAATGGGGTATGGCAAAAAACAGATTCAGGAACTGGAAGATACTATAAATTCTACTGATTGCGATATAGTGATCGTTGGTACCCCTATAGACCTAACTCGAATTATTAAGATCAACAAGAAATCAGTAAGAGTAAGATATGAATTACAGGAAATTGGCAGACCAGATTTAGAAGAAATCCTGAACGAAAAAATTAAAGATAGGAGGTGATTTAGAAGGTTTAAAAATGCTTAAATATTTAAAAGTCTAGCTTGCAATTGAATTATGTGAATTTTTATTCTTAAAACAAAGAAAGGAGAGTGAATTCAGAATGTATCAATGGCACAAGAATAGAATTGGATTGCTTTTAATTTTTTCGATAGTAATTTTCTTTATCTTATCTGAAATTGCCTGGGCTGCAGAAGAAGAAACTGCAGCAAGTTATGGTTTCTTATCTCTATTACCACCATTGGTAGCCATAGTTTTATGCTTTATCACCAAGCAAGTTTTAGCCTCACTCTTTATTGGTATCTGGATAGGTGCTACTATACTGACGGGTTGGAATCCTTTAGCTGGGGTTACTCAAACCCTAGGTTACCTGGTAGATAATACTGCTGACAGTTGGAATGCTACTATTTTATTGTTTGACTTTGTAGTTGGAGGACTTATCGGTTTAATCTACCTATCTGGTGGGGCTTATGCCTTTGTAAAAAGCATTACCGATAAAGTAAAAACCGCTCGCGGCGGCCAATTTACTGCTTGGCTCTTTGGGTTAATAATTTTCTTTGATGATTATGCTAATACTGCTATAGTGGGAAATGCTTTTAGACCAGTGACCGACAAATTGGGTATTTCTCGAGAAAAGTTTTCTTACATTGTCGATTCTACTGCAGCACCAGTTGCTTCTCTAGCTCTGATTTCTACCTGGATTGGCTATGAGGTGGGACTTATCGGTGATGCTATCGAAGGTACTTCGGTATCCCTGACTCCTTATACCATCTTTTTACAATCTATACCTTATCGTTTCTACAGTATCTTTGCAATATTATTAGTCTTATTTGTTGCCTTATCTCAAAGAGATTATGGTCCTATGTTAAAAGCTGAACATCGAACAAGGACAACTGGTAAAGTCTTTGCAGATGGAGCAACTCCACTTTCTGGGGGGAGTAAATTAAAGGTATTAGAAGGCGTTCCTCAAAAGACCATAAATATGGTTGTTCCCATTATAGTTCTGGTAGGAGTGAGTATTTTCGGAATGTGGTGGACTGGAGGAGGGACCTCTGCTGAATCATTTACTACTGCAATTGCTGATGCTGATGCTATGACTGCTCTTTTGTGGGGCGCTGTATTTGCAGTAATCGTTGCCATAATAATGTATAAAGCCCAGGGGATTGGAACCCTGGCTGATATGATGGATGCCTTTATAGATGGTGCTAAGATGATGGTTTTAGCTAACTTAATCTTAATTTCTGCTTGGTCAATTGGTAGTGTTTGTGATGAAATTGGAACTGCTCCTTATGTAGTAAATGCTGCTAAAGGGGTTATCTCTCCCGTTTTACTACCTATGGTTATATTTATAATCTGCAATATAATTTCTTTTTCCACTGGTACTTCTTGGGGGACTATGGCTATAGCTATGCCTATTGCTATTCCTTTAGCCCTTGCTTTGGGTGTTCCTTTACCTTTAGGCATATCTGCGGTATTAACCGGTTCAGTTATGGGAGACCATTGTTCACCACTTTCTGATACTACTATTATGTCTTCAATGTTTTCTGGTTCTGACCATATAGATCATGTTAAGACTCAGGTACCTTATTCCCTAACTGCTGCGGGAGTTGCTGTAGTGGGCTATATTTTGGCGGGAAGTGGCATGTCTGTTGCTTTAGTGTTGCCTTTAGGAATAATATTGGTAGGAATTTTGCTTTACCTATTTTCCAGTATTTCAGCAAAATCAGCTGGAATTTCGTTCCCTCTACCTGAGCTTCAGGTAAAGGAAGCAAAAGAAGTTTAAAGCATATTTAGTTTTATAATTGGTAAAATCAAAAATGAAGCCATCGTATCCTGGTTTTTAAGATGATAAGGTGGCTTCATTAACCTTATCTGGTGGAGTTTAGAGAAAACAGATTTTTTAAACATATTTTATTTGATTAAGTAGATTAATGGGGGAAATTGCTCAATGTTTAAAGAAAACGAAGAAAGCAAAAAAATATTAACCTCTTTTAAATTTGAACCGGGAAAAGTAGAAAAAGGGTATACGGATAGGCGTTTATATATAAATCTTTCAGAAAATAAGATTAAAGAAAAACCCATTGATCCCCGGGTGAAAGAAGCTTTCACCGGTGGACGAGGTTATGGTATATGGTATTTGTGGCAGGCTGTATCTAATAGGACTAAATGGAATGACCCGGAAAACGAAATAATTTTCTGTACCGGCCCAATTTGTGGGATTACCCAATACTCAGGAACTGGGAAGACTCATATAGTCAGCCTATCTCCCGAGACCGCAACAGTTAATGATAATAATGTAGGGGGTTATTTTGCTCCTTTTTTAAAATTTTCTGGTTGGGACCTTTTAGAGATTCAAGGTAAAGCCAAACAGGATGTGATTATTTTTATCGACGGCAATCAAGGAAAAGTTATTATTGAGGAAGCAACAGGATTGAATTCGGATACCTATTTACTTATCGAAAAACTGATCGAAAGATATGCTGATAACGAAAAAGATAGAAGAAACATTAGTATTGTTTCCTCCGGAAAGGGTGCGGAGAACACTAATTTAGGGATCTTAAATGTTAGTTGGTATGATAGTCGACGCAAACATATACGAGTTAAGCAAGCTGGTCGAGGTGGGACGGGGAGTGTATTTCGAAATAAAAAAATTTTGGCCATAGTAATTAAATATTCTGGAGTAAATGCAAATTCTAATAATGTGGCTAATCCCGAGCTTATTAGAAAAGCAGGGCAAAGAATAACCAGAGAAATATTAAAATTAGATCATATCCAGAATGGGATGAGAGAAATAGGAACGGTTAATCTGTTAGACCATATGCAGAATTATAATTGTTTACCCGTTCATAATTTTAAATTTGGTTCACATCCTGATGCTTTTAAAATAGATTCTAAAGTGTGGCATCAGCGGATGACCCAGAATCAGGCAGGTGATTCCTGCTGGATCGGTTGTAACTTACGCTGTTCTCATGGAGTAGATAATTTTGAATTGGAAACTGGTCCCCTAAAAGGAGAAAGAGTTCTGGTAGATGGGCCAGAATATGAAACCACTGCCGGATTTGGAGGAAATTGCGGATGCTTTGACCCTGATTTTGTTTTAGAAGCTAATTTTTATTGTGATAATTATGGATTAGATACCATTGGAGTCAGTACTACTATGGCTTTTCTTATGGAATGTTACGAAAATAATATTATAAATAAGGAAATTACTGAAGGGTTAGAACTTAACTTTGGAAATACCAAAGCAGCTTTAGAATTAATTCACCAGATGGCAGAAGGAAAAGGGTTCGGTAAAATTGCTGGTTTAGGGGTTCGGCAGATAAAGAAAATATTAGTGGAGAAATACGGGGCAGATGAACAATTTTTACAAGATATCGGCATGGAATGTAAAGGGATGGAATTTTCTGAATATGTAACCAAAGAGTCTTTAGCCCAACAGGGTGGATATGGAATAGCTAATAAAGGACCGCAGCATGATGAATCCTGGCTTATCTTTATGGATCAGGTGAATAATCAGATTCCTACTTTTGAGGATAAAGCAGAAGCACTCCATTATTTTCCTTTATTTCGAACCTGGTTTTCTATTGTCGGTCTCTGTAAATTACCCTGGAACGATATCGAGCCCGAAGATAACAAACAAAAATACCACGGGATAGAGGCAGCAAAAGTTCCGGAGCATGTAGAAAATTATTGTTGGCTTTTTGAAGGAGTTACTGGTAAGCGTCTTACTCCCGAAGAATTAATCTTACAATCAGAAAGAGTCCATAACCTCCAAAGACTATTCAACTTAAGGATGGGTTTTGGTACCCGTGAATATGATAAAATTCCCTATCGAGCAATGGGACCAGTAACTGTGGAAGAATATGAATTACACAAGGAGTTTTATGATCAACAACTTCAAGAGATAGCTGATTTTGACATTAAGACGAAAACAGTTGAAGAAAAAATTAAAACTCTACGAAAGTATAGAGAAGAGCAATATCAGAAACTTTGCGATGCGGTCTATAATCGACGAGGATGGGATACCAATGGTGTACCTACTTTAGAAACTATTAAGAGATTAAAAATAGATTTTCCCGAAGTCTTGGAAGTGGTGAAGAAATATCAGTTATGATTAAAGTAAATGGAAGAGATAGAGAATGGGAAGAAAATTTAACCGTTGATCTTCTGCTGAAAAAATGTAAATATTCTTTTCCCTTAATAATAGTAAAGGTCAATGGAAAATATATTCCCAAGGAAAAATACAAAGATACTTTAATTAAGGATAATGATGATGTTCAGGTCATCCATTCAATTGCTGGGGGGTAATAAAAATTTCCCAAGATTAAAAGTTTTAAATTTGATAATTCTATTATAGAGAAATAAAAAATAGGAGCTTTTAAGCCTCCTATTTTTTATTTGCTTTATATCTATTTGAAAAATATGAAAAATTTTAAAAAAAAAAAAAAGGATTTTTTAAATTTATATTGTATAATATAATCAATAAACTTATAATTGATATCGCCACTTAGCCAATTTACCACTTTAACATTAATTGAAATTTGAAATTATAGATGTATTTTGATAATAAGACCCATAAAATGAGGATAGATTTATTATGTTAGAACCGGTTAAATCAGAAAAACTTTATTAGAAGATTGTTGAGCAGATTAAAGGATTAATTAAAGAGGGGAATTTAAAACCTTTTTGTAGCCAAGCAACTAATAATGCACTATTCTTTAGGCTTATATACCAGCTTAAAATATTACTGATTAAAAGCGGGAGAATAGTATTGGAAAGAGGGAATTGGCCCAAGATTGCCTTAGCGCAGCATTACGAAATTTTTAAAGCAATTAATGAAAAAGATGTAGTGAAGGCAGAGAAGGCGATGTTTAATCGTTTAGATGGCATTAAGAAATCTACCAATTACTATATTTAAGTAATAATTAGAAAAAAGGGGAAAAAATATGGGAAAAACAATTGCAGAAA
>DOTB01000032.1 GCA_003513845.1 Candidatus Atribacteria bacterium
ACTTTTAACTTTTAGCTAACAGTTAAATTAGCATATAGTACAAGTATTTAGTATTCCACCCTGGCGGATAGCGTATAGGGAATATATTTATTAGATAGTTAGTTGGTTACTTGGTTTGCCAGACTAATTACTGTATTTCTATACACTACACGCTGTTCGCTACCCGCTTTACCACATACTAACGACTAACTAACGACTAGTTAATTGGTCAATTAATAATTGACTTTCATTAAGAACAGCCCTTTAGCGGGAACAACTCTACCCCCCATTTTTCTGTCTTTCGCTTCCAATATTTTTTTTACATCTAAATAATCTATCTTACCATATCCAACATCTAACAATGTTCCAACCATGGTCCTAACCATCTTATATAAAAAAGCATTTGCTTCAAAGTGAAAACATATTATATTCCCCTTATTGATTACTTCTGCTTTCTTAATAGTCCTCACCGTATTTTTAATACTACTTCCTGTACAGGCAAATGAAGAAAAATCGTGTTCGCCATACAAGAACGAAATGGCTTTTCTAATTTTCTCTAAATCTATTTTCCTATAAACACAATATATATAATTTCTTAAAAAAAATGGGGTATAACCACTTTTATAGTTATTAAAAATATAATAGTGATAAATTTTGCTTAATGCACTATAACGAGCATGAAAACTATCCTCTACTTTTTCTGCTTTTTTAATTCTAATATCCGAAGGTAGTAAATGGTTAAGAATTAATGGTAATTTCTTACAGGGGATAGTGGTACAGCAAGTTCTAAAATTTGCTACTTGCCCTAAAGCATGTACACCAGCATCAGTTCTTCCAGAGCCGCATAGGGATATCTTTTCTTGAGTAATCTGCGATATTTTATTTTCTAAAATTTCTTGAATACTTGGCAAATTTTTTTGTTTTTGCCAACCACAATATCGAGTTCCTTCATATTCTATAGTAAGTTTTATATTAATCATTTTTCTCCTTTTGTTAGCTGGCTAACTGGTTAGTTGGTTTAATATTAATTTATAACTAAGTAAACCTATTTAACCCATTAACTAATTCTATCTCTTACCGCCCTAAGTTAAAATACAAGATGCTACCCCAGAAATACTAAATACGTTTTTATTCTGAATTCTGTCTCCTGACTTTCTTCTTCTATTTTTTAACTAACTAACCAGGTAACCAGCTAACTAATTAACTAATTATATGTGCTCCACGCTATAATACGATATACTACATATGCAATACGAAATGCTATTCTTAAAACAGTACACTTGCTATAATAGTTATAATACTAGTTAGTATAAGGGTTAAAATGTCAATTACTCTAATCTTTAACTGTCTAAAATGAGTTCTCCCTTCTCCTCCCCGATAACATTTAGCTTCCATTGCAATTGCTAATTCATCAGCACGCCGAAAAGCATTAACAAATAGTGGTATTAAAATAGGAATTAAATTTTTAGTTCTATTAAAAATATTGCCAGTATCAAAATCTGCCCCTCGAGATATTTGAGCCTTCATTATCTTCTCAGTCTCCTCCAATAAAGTTGGGATAAATCTCAGGGCAATAGTCATCATCATAGCAATTTCGTGGGCAGGCATACCTATAAATTTAAAAAAAGACAACAATTTTTCTATACCGTCAGTTAAAGATATGGGAGAAGTAGTAAGAGTAAGCAAAGAGGTGGCCAAAATTAAGATAAATAGTCGACAAGAAATGAATAAACCCTTAATTAACCCTTCTTTTGTTATTTTTAAAAAACTTAATTGATAAAGTACCTCTCCCTCGGTCATAAAAAGGTGAATTATTAAAGTGAACATTATAATAAATAATATGGATCGTAATCCTTTAAAAACAAATTTAGGATGTATTTGAGAAATAATAATACCAATCATTACAAAAGTGCCCAAAATTAAATATCCCCAAAATTCTGTTAAAAGAAATAGGCTGATAATTATTGCTAAACAACTTAATATTTTTATTCGAGGATCTAAATTATGTATTAATGATTCACGTGGAATGTATTGTCCAAAACTAATATTCCTTAATATTTTCATTCTAATTCATCTTTCCTATAATCTATTATAACCTTTCATATTTTTTTAACTGGCTATTTAATTTTTTTATATTATTCAAGATTTCTTTCTCCGCTTCATTTACATTTAGTACTCCTGTATATAAATCTTTCCCGCGTATCTTTAATTCATACATACACTGGGTGACCTGGGGGAGTCCTAACCCTACTTTTAACAAATCATTAGCGCGCTTTGCAAAGATCTCTCGTGGAGGACCATCCATAATTATTTCCCCCTTGTTCATTACCAAAAGTCGATCAACCATTTCTGCAACTTTTTCCATATTATGTGAAACTAATACAACAGTAATTCCAAAATTATCATGAATTGCTTTTATTTCAGATAATATTTTATTTCTACCTTGAGGGTCCAGATTAGCTGTAGGTTCATCTAAAATTAACATTTTTGGTCTAATTGATAATATACTAGCTAAAGCTACTCGACGCATTTCTCCTCCACTAAGAGTGAAGGGGGAACGTTCAGCATAGAGATTATAATCAAGATCAACCATTTTTAAGGCTTCGCGAACCCTTTTTTCAATCTCATCTTTTGGTAAACCTAATTTTTTAGGGCCAAATGCAATTTCTTGAAAAATAGTTTCTTCAAATATTTGATTCTCGGGGTACTGAAATACTAAACCTACCTTTTGCCTAATTAATTTAAGATCAATCCCTTTTTTACTTATATCCATTTCTTCTACATACACTTTTCCAGAAGTAGGTGTGAGCAAGCCATTAAAATGTTGGATTAGAGTAGTTTTACCACAACCAGTATGTCCAATTAGTCCAATAAATTCGCCTTTTTTGATATCTAAATTAATATTTTTCAACGCCTTGGTTTCAAAGGGCATATGCAAATTATAAGTATAATACACATTTTCTAAACGAATAAACATAACTGATCCACCATTTCCTCAACTTTCAAGGTATAAGGAGATACATCTAACCCTTTTTTATTTAGCCTTATAGCTAATTCGGTTATTTGAGGAACATCCAAACTTAAATTTTTTAAAGTTTCGGCTTTAGAAAAAACTTCTTCTGGTCTTCCCATCAAGGCAATTTTCCCTTTATCTAAAACAACTATTTTATCAGATTCTACCGCTTCTTCCATTAAGTGAGTTATATAAATCACAGTAATATTTTCTTCTCTATTCAATTTTTTAACAATATCTACTACCTCTTTTCGACCACGAGGATCAAGCATAGCGGTAGGCTCATCTAAAACCAAAAAAGCAGAATGCATTGCAATTACTCCAGCAATAGCTACTCTCTGTTTTTGTCCCCCAGATAGTAAGTGAGGTTCACATTTTTTATATTCTTCCATCTCTACAACTTGTAATGCCCAATTGACCCTCTCTTGCATCATTGTTCTGCTTATCCCAATATTTTCTAATCCAAATGCAACATCGTCTTCTACTGTTGTAGCTATAATTTGATTATCTGGATTTTGGAAAACCATCCCTACTTTTTGTCTTATTTCCCATACTTTGTCTTTATCTTTAGTGTTTATTCCATCTACCCAAACATTTCCAGAAGTAGGGAGTAATAGACAATTTAAATGTCTTGCTAAGGTTGATTTCCCTGAACCGTTAGACCCTATAATAGAAACAAATTCACCTTTTTTTATCTCCAAATTTATATTGTCTAAAGCCACTATTTGATTTTTTTTATATTGATTATAAATATGATATAAATTTTCTATTTTAATCAAAGTACTCACCACTTATTAATCGTATCTCGTGTAAACTAGCATATAGCGTGCAGTGTAGGGAGTATAGTATATAGTAGATAGCGAAAATCAAAAAGCGCAGAACTAAATCCGTATCTCGTATCTCGTGAATCGTATCTTGCATTATAGCGGATAGAAAGTGTCATTGCGAGTCACCATAGGGAGCGTGGCAATCTCGATACTGTTGAGATTGCTTCGGTTGTTTTACTCCCTTGCAATGACTTTTAAAGGGAGCGGGACATAGTCGCAATATGCAATAAAATATACGATATACGAAAATGGTTTTGAGTTTTGAATTATGGTTTTTCGCTTTTCGCTTTAAATTTTTAGTTATATGCCGCTAACTGAAAACTTGTATCTAGAACTAACGACTAAAGTAACCAGCTAACTAAATTATTAAAAATCAAAAGGTTAAAAAGTTTTACATTAAATTTGATAACTAACTTTTTAACCTTTTGCTTATAATTCTTTATTTATATCTATACTACTATACTGCCATTTTATATTTTACTATTCTACAAATTCAATTATTGCTAAAGGTGCGGAATCCCCCTTGCGAAACCCTATCTTTACAACTCTAGTATAACCCCCGCTCCTCTCCAAAAACTTAGGGCTAATCTCTTCAAATAATATCTTAGAAGCTTGCTTATTTTTTATTGTCTTTTGAACTTCTCTCTGAGCTTGCAAATTATTATTCTTTGCTATGGTTATTAATTTTTCTATATATCTTCGAACTTCCTTAGCTTTAGCATAAGTAGTTTCAATTTTTTTATGATTAATAAGTGAAATAGATAAATTAGCTAACAATGAACTTCTATGACTACTATTTCGACCTAATTTTCCTTTTAGTTTTTTATGTCTCATTCTAACAATCCTCCTGCTGCTTTTTTTCCCCTAAGATAAATCCAAATTTACTTAATTTCTCATTTATTTCATTCAAAGATTTTTTGCCTAAATTTTTTATTTTTATAACCTCTTCTGGAGTATAATTAATTAAATCTCTTAGAGTATTTATACCTGATTTTTTTAAACAGTTATACGAACGAACTGAAAAATCCAATTCCTCTATAGTTTTATTTAAAATTTTTTCCTTTTCACTTTTTTCTTTTCCTTCTTCTGATATAAATTCCTCGGTTGATTCAATATCTACAGGAGAAAATTTTGTAAATATTTTTAAATATTTAATTAGTATATTTGCTGATTTACTTAAGGCTTCGTCAGGCAAAATACTTTTGTTAGTAAATATTTCTAATATTAATTTATCAGAGTTTGAAAATTGACTCAAGCCAGAACTTTCTACATTATAACTTACTTTTTTAATAGGTGAAAAAAATGAATCTATAAAAATAGTATCTACTGGTTGATTGGGTTTCTTGTTCTTTTCAGCTGTTAAATAACCCATTCCCTTTTCCACAAATATCTCCATATTCAATTTAGCATCTTCATTTAACGTGGCAATTGTTAAATCTGGATTAAGTATTTCCACATTGATATTAGGAACTATATCTGCTGCAGTCACCTTTCTTTTGCCTTTTACATTTAGTTTTAAAATTTGAGGTTCATCAGAATAAATTTTAACTACTAATTCTTTAATATTTAAAATTATTTCAATGATATCTTCCTTTACTCCTGGAATAGTAGTATATTCATGAGTAATTCCTTCAATCCTAATTGCAGTCGCTGCTGCACCTGGCATAGAAGATAATAGTACTCTTCTAAGAGAGTTACCTAAGGTCACACCATATCCCTTTTCTAACGGTTCAATAATAAATCTACCATAACTGTCAGATAATTCTTCGACTTTAATTTTTATATTATTAACATCCATCACTCTTAATACTCTCCTTCTTTAGGTATAGAAACCCAAAATATTTTAACGGGAATAATATTCAACTACCAATTTTTCCTCAATCGGTAAATTTAATTCTTCCTTAGAAGGAAATCTTAAAATTTTACCTTTAAGTTTCTCGGTATCAAATTCTAACCAAGAAGGAACATTAATCTCTATTTTCCCCTCTTTGATTTCTTTAAACTCCTCAATATTCTTGCTCTTCTCTTTAATTTCTATAATATCATTAACATTCACCTGATAAGAAGGAATATTTACTTTTTTCCCGTTAACTAATATGTGTGAATGTAAAATTAATTGTCTTGCCTGAGCTCTTGACTTAGTTATTCCAAAACGATACACCATATTATCTAATCTTCTCTCTAACAATTCTAATAAATTTTCACCAGTAATACCTTTTTTTCTTTCAGCTTTTTGAAAATAATTTTTAAATTGTCTTTCCAATAATCCATAATACTTTCTCAATTTCTGTTTTTCTCTTAATCTTATACCATAAGTTGAAAGTTTTTTTATTCTTGCTGTTTTTACATTTTTACCTGGCAATGAAGCTCCTCTTTCTATTGAACATTTATTAGAATAACATCTATTCCCTTTTAAAAAAAGCTTCGTCTCCTCTCTACGGCATAATTTGCACACTGCTCCAGTATATCTTGCCATATATATTAAACCTCCTCATTTTCTTAAAATTTTGTACTAGAAAATCTTAGTTTAAATTGGTTAATTAATTCTCTGGTTAGGTAGTTAACTAGTTTATACTAATAATTTTTTAACCAATTAACCGGTAAACTAATTTATCTTGCGCTTTACATTTGAAACTAATAACTATTCACTCCTCCGTTTCCACAGAGCCTGCTCCTGCGAAAGCAGGGAACAAGATTAACTAACGACTTAATTTATATTCTCCTCTGTTTTGGTGGTCTACAACCATTATGTGGAATAGGAGTAACATCTTTAATCATATTTACCTTTAATCCAACTGTTTGCAAAGATCTAATTGCGGTTTCTCTCCCGGGACCAGGTCCTTTTACTAAAACATCTACTTCTTTCATCCCTTGATCCATTGCTTTTTTAGCTGCTGTTTCAGCAGTAATTTGAGCAGCAAACGACGTGCTCTTTTTGCTCCCTTTATAACCAATATTTCCTGCACTTGACCATGCAATTACATTGCCCTGCTTATCTGTAATCGAAACTATGGTATTGTTAAAAGTTGATTGGATATGGACAATTCCTGTTGCTATATTTTTTTTGACCTTTTTCTTGGTTTTTTTTACCTTTTTTTTATTTGCCAATTAAATTCCCCTTCCTTACTTTTTAGAATTATTTAGTCTTTTTTCTTTTTGCTCCTACTGTCTTCTTGGGCCCTTTCCTGGTTCTTGCATTAGTCTTAGTTCTCTGACCCCTAACTGGTAATCCTCTCCGATGTCTTAGCCCTCTATACGAACCTATATCCATAAGCCTCTTTATTGAGGAAGTAATATCACTACGAAGTTCTCCTTCTACTTTAAATTTTTTATCGATAATTTCTTTTATTCTATTTATCTCATCTTCGGTTAAGTCTTTCACCCGAGTATCCGCATTAACTCCCGCCTCTTTTAATATTGACTGTGCACTTGTAAGACCTATCCCATAAATATAAGTTAAACCAATTTCTATTCTTTTATTTTTAGGTAAGTCTACTCCAGCTATTCTTGCCATATTTTTATATTTCCTCCCTTAAAATTATTTTCCCTGCCTTTGTTTATGTTTTGGATTATCACAAATTACTCTCAATTTACCTTTTCTCTTTATTATTTTACATTTCATACATATTTTTTTAATAGATGATCTTACTTTCATTTATTTATCTCCTTCATAAATAGTATGTCGTATTTCGTTGTTCGTATCTCGTATATTGTATCTCGTCAGAAAATACTCAAGATTTTTAAAATTTCTAATTTTTTAGAAAGATAGCTTTAATCTCTAATACAGGGGCGTATTGCAATACGCCCTTATTTCTTACGAGGTACGATTCACGAGATACAAGATACTAGCTTATTACATTCTATATACGATTCTACCCTGAGTTAAATCATAAGGTGATATTTCAACCTTTACTCTATCTCCCGGTAAAATCCTGATAAAATGCATTCTAATCTTGCCAGAAATATGAGCTAATATTTCACAGCCATTTTCTAATTCAACTCGAAAAGTAGCGTTAGGTAAGGCTTGGATAACTTTTCCTTGCATTTCTATATACTTTTCTTTCACCATTAATGCTTCCTCCATATAAGATAGTTCAGGGGAAAGAGTTTTCCCTGGAAATTCCTTTTATTTCCATCTCAGGCCTGTCCTTTTAATCGAGCAAGCATGCACTTGTGAAACTTATCCTCGTGAAACTCGTCCTCGTGAAAACGGGGAACAAGGAACAGGCAATCTTATTAAAATCTATTCCTTTAAAAAAGAATTTACCTTTTAACATTGGAATTTCCTTAAAATTCCTCTGATAAAAAACAAAAATATCTTATCATTAAAATCTAATCATTTAAGAAGGAATAGTTAATATTTCATTACCATTTTTAGTAATAACTATTGTATGTTCAAAGTGTGCTGACCAGCTTTTATCTTCGGTCACCACTGTCCAACCATTATCGCAAATTCTTGTTTTATAGTCACCCATATTTACCATAGGTTCAATTGCTAATACCATTCCCGCCTCCAACATTATACCTGTATGGGGAATACCATAATTAGGTATCTGTGGATCTTCGTGGAGATTAGAACCTATTCCATGTCCCACATATTCTCTTACTACTGAAAAATTATTTTTCTCTACAGATTCCTGAATGGCATAAGAAATATCTCCCAATCTATTTCCAGGTTTTGCCTTTTTAATCCCTTTAAATAGCGATTCTTTGGTGACTGTTAGTAGTTTCTGAACTTTTGAGTCTACCTTTCCTACAGGTACTGTTGCAGCAGTATCACCAAAGTAACCTCTTAAATTTGTTCCAATATCTATACTTATAATATCTCCTTCTCTTAATCTTCTCTTGCCAGGTATGCCATGAACTACTTCTTCGTTTATTGAAACACAGATAGAATATTTAAATTTATTGTCATCTGTCCCGTAACCCTTAAATGCGGGTTTTGCTCCCTGTTTTATTATAAAATCTTCAGCAATTTTATCGAGTTCTAAAGTAGTAATTCCCACACTTACATTTTCTTGTACCCTTTTTAGGGCATTTGCTGCTATTTTACAACTATCTCTGATATATTTAATTTCTTCAGGAGACCTTATAATAACCACCTATCTATTTCTGCAACTCTTCCTTTAAAATATTTTTAATTTCTAAAAAGGCACTTCTACTTGTATTAGCATTCACTATAGTTAATAAATTTTTTTCCTGATAATATTTTTTTAGCGGTGACGTCTGTTTGATGAACACTTGCAATCTATTTTTTATCGTTTCTTCTTTATCATCTTCCCTTTGATATAATTCTCCACCACAAAGATCACAAACATTCTCCTTTTGCGGGGGATTAAATGATAAATTATAGTTTGTGCCACATTTTTTACATACTCTACGACTAGTTAGCCTATCAATTATCTGATTAAAAGGTATTTCAAAATAAAACACATAGTTAATATGTTTGTTAAGTTCTTTATTTAGTTTTTCCAGAGATTTTGCTTGTTCTACATTTCGAGGAAAGCCATCAAAAATATAACCATTTTCACAATCTTTTTGTTTTATTCTTTCTTTTATTATTTCTAAAATAATATTATCAGGCACCAAGTCTCCTTTACCCATAATTTCCTTTACCTTCTGACCCAATTTAGTTTTTTTATTAACTTCCTCTCTCAATATTACTCCTGTTGAAATAACTGGTAATTTAAATTCTTCCTGTAACTTCTTAGCTACTGTTCCCTTCCCCCCACCAGGAGGGCCTAATAAGATTAATCTCATATTATTTCCCTTCTTACTATGTCAAATTTCTTCTTTTAAATTACCCTTATTATTACAATATTGTCAGGGGAGTAAACTCCCCTGAAACCCCTCTTCTTCTTTTTTTACTCTATTTCGGTGTTATATAAAACATTCCCTGACAATCTTGCTAGAATATACTGTTTTTAAAACTTATGCCCGCGAAAACGGGTAAAAGTATCCCTGTAAGAGCATCGGAATTTTTTAAAATTCCGATGCTCTAAAATTACTTTTTAATAAATCCTTCATAATGCCTCATTAACAGGTGTGATTCAATCTGCTGAACAGTTTCTAAAGCAACCCCTACCATAATTAATATAGAGGTTCCACCAAAATAAAAAGTAGTAATCCCTGTAACTTTTATTAAAATGTTGGGGATAATTGCAATTACTGCTAAAAACAATGCTCCACTTAAAGTTATTCGGGTCATTATATGATCAATATAATTAGCTGTGTTTTTCCCTGGTCTTATCCCAGGAACAAAACCTCCGTACTTTTTCATATTATCCGCTAAATTAGCGGGGTTAAAAGTAATTGCTGAATAAAAGAAAGTAAATATTATTATTAAAATAGCATATAAAGTTAAATAAAGTGGTTTCCCAGGCGAAAGAGCTTCAGATAAACTTTTCATAAAAGTTATATTTTGAAAAAATTGTGCTATAGTAGCTGGAAAAAGTAATATTGCTGAAGCAAATATTATGGGAATAACACCAGCCTGGTTTACCCGCAAAGGAATATGGGTTCCTTGCCCCCCATACATTCTCCGACCTATTACTCTTTTGGCATATTGGACTGGTATTCTTCTCTGTCCTTGTTGGATAGCCACAACTCCTCCAATAACCAATACAAATATCGCAAGTAATCCTAATAAAGCAACTAGACCAATTTCCCCAATACTCACAAGTTTAATAGTTTTAATAATTTGAGTTGGAATTCGAGCAATAATTCCAACAAAAATTATTATAGATATACCATTACCAATACCGAAGTCAGTAATTTGTTCACCTAACCACATTAAAAAACAAGTTCCAGCAGTGAGAGTAATTACCAATAAAAATCTATAACTTAAACCCGTAATCATTAATACCCCCATATTTTGTAGCCAAAAGCTTATCCCAAAAGCTTGAACAACAGCTAAAACAACAGTAAAGTAACGGGTTATTTTGGTAATTTTATTTCTACCCTCTTCTCCCTCTTTAGACCATTGTTCCAAAATGGGAACTACAGATTGCAAAAGACTCATAATAATGGATGCATTAATATAGGGCATTATTCCTAAAGCAAAAATAGAAAAACGACTTAATGCTCCTCCAGCGAATAGATCAAAAAAACCTAATATTCCACCTTGAGTAAATAGATTAGCCATTGCTTCTTTATCTATACCTGGTAAGGGCAAATGACTACCCAACCTAACCACAATTATCATACTAGCAGTAAAAATTAGTCTCTTCTTTAAGTCAGGAATCTTAAATAAATTGCGTACGGTTTCTAACAATTATATCACCTCAATCTTCCCACCAGCTAATTTTATCTCTTCTATTGCTTTTTGACTAAATCTATTGGCTCTGATAGTTAATTTTTTACTAAGTTTACCTTTAGCTAATATTTTTACTCCATCACCTACTTTTTTAATAATTCCTTCCTCGATTAACTTTTGCGGAGTGACAATATCTCCATCTTTAAAAACATTTAATTTTTCGAGATTTACAATGTTAATATTTTTCTTAAATATATTAGTAAAACCTCTTTTCGGGATTCTTCTATATAAAGGCATTTGGCCTCCTTCAAAACCCGGTCTAACTCCGCCACCTGAGCGAGAATTTTGTCCTTTTGATCCTCTGCAGGAAGTAAAACCATGGCCCGAACTACAACCTCTACCTACTCTTTTAGATTTTTTAACTGACTTTGGAGCTGGTCTTAAATTATCTAATTTCATTGTTTGTTACCTCCATTGTTTGAAATGGTCGACTATATATCTCCAATATACTTTTACCTCTTAATTTTTCTATATCCTTAACATTTTTTAAACTCATAAGGCCATTCATAGTAGCTTTTGCAATATTTAAATTATTACTACTTCCTAAAGATTTGGTTAATATATCTTGAAATCCCGCAGCTTCTAATATTGTCCTGACTGCTCCACCAGCAATTACACCTGTTCCAGGAGATGCCGGTTTCATAATTACTGTAGCAGCTCCATAATGCCCCACAACTGTATATGGTATAGTCTTTTTTTTCATTCTAACTTTTATCAAACTCTTTTTTGCTTTTGCTACTCCTTTTCTAATTGCTTCTGGAACATCTTTAGCTTTTCCATATCCTATACCTACAATTCCTTCGCCGTTTCCTACTACAACCATAGCAGCAAAACCAAATCTTCTTCCACCTTTTACAACTTTGCTTACTCTATTTACAAAAACAACTGTTTCATTCAATTCTAAACCTTCGGGGTTGATTTTTAGCACGTATCCACCTCCTCCCTTTTTCCTACTTATACTATTTTCATAATTTTTTATTCTTATATAAGATTGTCAGAGAAGTCCACTCCCCTGAAACCTCTCTTCATCCTTTTTTACTCCATTTCGATTTTATATAAAACTTTTCCTGACAATCTTGTTAGAATCTATTGTTTTTTAAAAAGAATTCATCTTAGAACATCGAATTTTAAAAATTCCGATGTTCTAAAAATATTAAATAACCAATAAATAATTTAAAAATCTATATTACCTTTTCTTGTATTTTCAGCAACCGCCCTCACTCTACCATGGTACAAATAACCACCTCGATCAAATACAACTTTCTTAATACCTTTTTCTTTCATTTTTTTAGCCAATAAAATCCCAAGCATTTCTGCTGCTTTTATATTTCCTGTGTATTTTACTTTATTTTTTATTTCTGGGTCAAGCGTTGATGCAGAAACTAAGGTGCTCCCTCTTTCATCATCAATTACTTGCGCATAGATATGTTTTAAACTTCTAAAAATACATAACCGTGGTTTTTCATTTCTGCCCCAGATTGCTTTACGTATCCTTTTATGTCTCTTCAACCTTGCTAATTTCTTATTTACTTCAGCCAATATTTGCACTCCTTTCCTATAAATTATTCGTTAGTGAATAGTCGTTAGTTTCAAATACAGTTTTGAGTCATCATTATAATATTATCTTGATTGATTACTTTGCACCAGTCTTCCCAACTTTTCTTCTCACTATTTCATCGATATATCTTATTCCTTTTCCTTTATATGGTTCAGGTTTTCGTATTTCTCTTATTTTTGCGGCAATTTCTCCTACTTCTTTTTTATCAATACCCTTTACCTTAATTATCTTTTGCTTTTCCACTTCAAATTCGATTCTTTCTGGAGGATCGACTTTCACTGGATGAGAATAGCCTATCTGAATCATTAATTTGCTATCTTCTATGGCAGCCCGGTAACCTACGCCATTAATTTCTAAGACTTTTTCAAATCCTGCTGATACCCCTTTTATCATATTATCTATTAAACTTCTACTTAATCCATGTAAAGACCTATGAAATTTACTTTCAGAATGTCTGGAAACATATATTTTATCTTCATCTATTTTTACTTCAATGCTAGGATGAATGGTTTTTTCTAAGATTCCTTTTTCTCCTATTATTTTTATCTTATTATCATTAAACTCAACCTTAACTCCCTTAGGAATGATTATTGGTTTCTTCCCTATCCTGGACATATTGAACCTCCTCTTTTTCGAATTTCGCATATCGTATTGCGTATATCGTATTGCGATTCTGCCTTTCTCCCAGTAAATATCATTAAGAAGAGAATAACAAGCCTACCCCTAAGAAAAGTAGGAGAAGAAATCTCATTCCCGAGATTGCCATACTCCCTGCGGCCGCTCGTAATGACATTTTTGTTTTTTGTTCCGACTTCTGACTTCTAACTCCTGACTTCTTTTTCTTCACGATATACGATATATGATATGCTACATACTAATTTATTTACCAAATATAGCAAATCACTTCTCCGCCAAGATGCCTTCGTAAAGCCTCTTTCCCAGTCATAATACCCCTTGAAGTAGATAATATAGCAATTCCTAAACCACCTAATACTTCAGGTATTTCATCTTTTTTAACATAAACTTTTAATCCTGGTTTACTAATTCTCTTAAGATTATTAATAGCCTTTTCTTTATTTATATATTTTAAATAAATAATCAATTGACCCTGCTTATTATCTTCTTTATATTTATAGTCTCTGATAAATCCTTCATCTTTTAGTATACGAACAATTTCTAATTTCAGTTTTGACGCTGGTACTGATAAAGATTTATGTCGCATTTTATTTGCATTTCTTATTCGAGTTAATAAATCAGCAACAGGATCTGATATAACACTCATTAATAATGTCCTCCCCTCTTTCAACTTCAACTTTTTATTTATCTCACTTTATATAAGTTTTTACCAGCTTGATTTAGTTACACCTGGCAATTCTCCTCTGTGAGCCATTGTTCTAAAACATATTCTACATATACCAAATTTTCTAAAGTAACCTCTTGGTCTCCCACAGATGCTACATCGAAAATATTTCCTTACTTTATATTTAGGCTCTCTCTTTGCTTTTACTATTAGGGCTTTTTTTGCCACACTATTTCCTCCTTTTTAATACTTAGTTAGTTAATTGATGAATTTAATTTTAAACTAATTAACTATCTAATCAAATTGGCTGGTAAACTATCATATTAGCCAAAAATCTAACTAAGCAACAAGATTGTCAGGGGAGTGAACTCCCCGCAAACCCTCTTTCTATCTCCTTTTTACTCCATTTCAATTTTATATAAAACTTTCCACAATACGTATCACTCGATACAATATGTAATCCGAAATAAATTATTTTTTAAAAGGCATACCCATATACTCTAAAAGAGCTCTGCCTTCTTCATCGTTTCTAGCATTAGTTATGATAGTAACATTCATTCCTAAAGTATTAGTAGCTTGATCAAAATCTATTTCAGGGAAAATCAACTGTTCTTTTATTCCTATAGTATAATTCCCTCTTCCATCAAAGGAGTCAGATGGAACACCTCTAAAATCTCGAATTCTAGCAATAGCTACGTTAATAAATTTGTCTAAAAAGTCATACATTCTGTCATTTCGTAAAGTAACTTTACAACCTACAGGCATGCCTTTTCTAACTCCGAAATTGGAAATAGATTTTTTTGCTCTGGTAATGATGGGTTTTTGACCACTGATAATAGCTAATTCCTTGACAGCTTCATCCATAATCTTAGAATCTTTAATGGAACTTCCTAAACCCATGTTAATCACCACCTTCTTTAATCTAGGTACTGCCATTACACTTTTATATTTAAATTTTTTCATCATTTCTGGAACAACTTGTTCAAAATATTTATCTTTTAATCGGGGCATAATTAACCTCCTAAACCTTATCTATTATTTCTCCGCATTTTTTACACACTCTAACTCTCTTGCCCTCTTTAGTTCTTTCTCTCTTTATATTTGTAGGTTTATTGCATTTGTTACAAATTAATTTTATATTAGAAATATGCAAGGTACCCTCTTTTTTAATTACTCCTCCCTGTGGAACTTTTTGGGAAGGTTTATTATGTTTTTTTAAAAAATTTACGCCTTCAATTATTACCCTCATCTTCTCAGGAAAAATACTAACAATTTTCCCACTTTTTCCTTTATCATCTCCACTTATAACTAATACATTATCTCCCTTTTTAAAATTTACTTTATTAATCACACCACTATCCCTCCATTCACTCTATACCACTTCTGAAGCTAGTGATATTATTTTCATAAAATTTTTATTTCTCAATTCACGAGCGACAGGTCCGAATATTCTTGTTCCTACTGGTTCATTCTGATTATTTATTACTACTGCTGCATTGTCATCAAATCGAACATAAGAACCATCGGGGCGACTATGTTCTTTCTTGGTCCGGACAATAACTGCCCTTACTACTTCACCTTTTTTACATGTTCCTCCTACTGCTGCTTCCTTGACTGAGGCAATAATAATATCCCCAATTTTAGCGTATCTTCTTCGAGAACCACCTAAGACTTTTATACATTGTATTTCTTTAGCACCTGAATTATCTGCTACAAATAATCGTGTTTGCATTTGTATCATTTTCGCTACCCTCTCTCCCTAATCATTTTATGTCATCAAAATATCTTATTTAGATTTTTCTAGTATCTCTACAACTCTCCACTTTTTTCTTTTGCTTAAAGGTCGAGTTTCTGCAATCTTTACCTTATCTCCAATGTTACAATTATTTTTTTCATCATGAGCTATAAATTTTGATGATTTTTTTATTCGTTTTCCATAAAGAGGATGTGATACCAGGTATTCTACTTTTACTACCACACTCTTTTCCATTTTATCACTTACAACTCTACCAACTTTCGTTTTTATTTTCCCCCCGGACAACATTTAACCCTCCTTCGTTAACTCATATTTTATTTTTTTAGCATCTCAATTTCTCTTAAAATTGTCTTTACCCGAGCAATATTACGTTTTACTTCTCTTATCCTCATGGGATTACCCAATTGTCCCGTTACCATTTGGAATCTTAAACTAAATAACTCATCCTTAAAATCAACTAACTTTTTTTGAAGTTCTTCTATTGATAAATCTCTCAATTCATTAGATTTCATTTATTCCACCACCTGTTCTTCTCTGGAAAGAAACCGAGTTTTTATGGGTAATTTATGTGCAGCTAAACGCATTGCTTCTTTAGCTAAACTTTTATCTACTCCCCCTAACTCAAACAATATCTTTCCAGGTTTCACTACAGCTACCCAATGATCTGGTGCTCCTTTTCCTTTACCCATTCTAGTTTCTGCTGGTTTTTTAGTTACTGCTTTATCAGGAAATATCCGTATCCAAACCTTTCCACCTCTTTTTACAGCATGAGTAATACTAATTCTTGCCGCTTCGATTTGAGCACTAGTTATCCAATGAGGTTCTAATGCTTGTAAACCAAATTCTCCAAAAGCAAGCAAATTTCCTTTATTAGCACAACTCTTTATCTTCCCCCTATGAGGTTTACGGTATTTTGTTCTAGTTGGTTGTAACATTTTTTTGTTCTCCTTCTACACCTAATTCTTCAGTACCTTCATTAACTAAAGCACCAGCTTCTTGTTTCTGGATTATTTTTTCTACCAGTTTATCATTTTTTGAAGGTAATATCTCTCCTTTAAAAATCCAAACTTTAACTCCAATTTTTCCATAAGTAGTATTAGCTTCAGCAAATCCATAATCTATATCTGCTCTCAAGGTATGAAGAGGTAATCTTCCTTCTAAATGCCACTCTGTCCTAGCTATTTCTGCTCCTCCTATTCTTCCAGAACAAGATATCTTGATCCCTTCAGCCCCCGCCCTCATAGAGCGGCTTGCTGCTTGTTTCATAGCTCTTTTAACTGAACCTTTTCTTTCTAATTGTTCAGCAATCGTCTCAGCAACTAATTGAGAATCTAATTCGGGAATTTTTACTTCAGTAATTTTAATTTGCAATTCACCCTTTACAAACTTTGCTAATTCATCCCTTAATTTAGTTACTTCTGCTCCTTTTCTTCCAATAACAATTCCGGGTCTTGAACATTTTATAGTCACTCTCACCCGATCAGCTATGCGCTCAATTTCTATATCAGATATGCCAGCACGTTTTAAATGCGTTTTAATAAATTTTTTTATCTCATAATCTTCATATATATACTTCGCATAACTTTTTTTAGCAAACCATTTAACATCCCAATCTCTTATAATTCCAACCCTTAATCCTTTTGGATGTACTTTTTGTCCCAATTATCTCCCCTCCCTTTTGGTATCAACTATAATAGTAATATGGCTGGTTCTCTTTCTTATTCTGCTAGCTCTCCCCATTGCTCTTGGTCTATATCTTTTCAAAGTAGGTCCTTCATTTACAAAAGCTTCAGAGACATACAAATCTTCTACATCTATACTATTATTATTTTGAGCATTATATATTGCTGATTTTAAAACATTATAAACAATCTTAGCTGAACGGTTAGGAAGAAACTTTAATACTAAAAGAGCTTCGCCTGCATCTTTACCGCGAATTATATCTATAGCTTGTCTTCCCTTACGAGCAGAGATTGGTAAGTATTTTCCTTCCGCCTTTACACCCATTGCTTTCCTCCTAATTATTAACTTTTTTGTTAATTTACCTTTACCGATTTTATTAAATTAGAATGAACTCATCTTTTCATCTTTTAACAAGATTGTCAGGGGAGTGAACTCCCCGCAAAATCTCTCTCTATCTCTTTTTTTACTCCATTTCGATTTTATATAAAACTTCCCTGACAATCTTACTAAAATCTATTCCTTATTCAAACTTATGCCCGTAAAAAGGGGCAAAATAATTTTCTTTTTAACGTCATAATTTTAAAGAAATTCCGATATTATTTTAGTGAAGTTGATCTCTCTGTATGAGCACTGTGTCCTTTAAAAATTCGAGTTGGAGCAAATTCTCCCAGTTTGTGGCCTACCATATTTTCAGTAATATATACTGGTATATGCCTTTTACCATTGTGGACAGCAATAGTATGTCCAACCATTATCGGGAAAATAGTTGAATTTCTAGACCAAGTCTTGATTATCGCTTTCTTCCTCTTTTGATTTAATTCTCGTATTTTGTTTAATAATTTTTCGTCAATATAAGGTCCTTTTTTTAAAGATCTAGACATTTAAAAAACTACCTCCCTTAACTATATTTTTTTTATCCGGTTTTTAACAATATATTTATCTGATATTTTATTCTTCTTCCTGGTTCGGTATCCCTTAGCAGGTATACCATTTGGAGAAACTGGATGTCTTCCACCTGCACTTTTTCCTTCTCCCCCACCCAAGGGGTGATCAATAGGATTCATAGCTACACCTCGGACCGTAGGTCTTATACCTAACCACCGTTTTTTACCTGCTTTACCATATGATAAATTTTCATGAGTAAGGTTACTTACTTGCCCTATAGTAGCCATACATTCTAAATTTATTAATCTTACTTCTCCAGAAGGTAATTTAATGTGCGCATATTTACCTTCTTTAGCCATAAGTTGAGCTGTTGTCCCAGCCGACCGAACCAATTTGCCACCTTGCCCAGGATTTAATTCTATATTATGAACTAAGGTACCAACAGGAATATCCTTTAGGGGTCTTGTGTTTCCTGCTTTTATATCTGATTCTTTGCCAGAAATAACTATATCTCCCACATTCAATTTTTCAGGGCACAGGATATACCTTTTCTCGCCATCATAATATTTTAAAAGAGCAATACGAGCCGAACGATTGGGATCATATTCAATACTTGCAACCTTAGCTGGAATCCCATCTTTGTTTCTTTTGAAATCAATTATTCTGTATTTTCTTTTATTTCCTCCTCCCTGATGTCTTACGGTTAGTCTACCTTGATTATTTCTCCCACCTTTTCTATTTATACCTTTGGTCAAAGATTTTTCAGGTCTTTCAGTAGTTATTTCATCAAAAGATGAGATAGACATAAATCTTCTACCTGGAGAGGTCGGTTTAAACTTTTTTATCTCTGCCACTTTAATCTACACCTTTCTTAAAAATCTTTTTAATTTTTAAATATTTTCTAGTTCCCTAATCTTCTCGCCTGTTTTTAAAGTCACTATTGCTTTCTTCCAATGTGATGTCTTCCCTGAGTACCTACCTAATCTCTTCTTTTTCCCGGGTACTTTCACAATATTAACCTTTGCTACTTTAGTCTTGAATTTTTCTTCAATAGCTTTTCCAATTTCGGAACTATTGGCTTCCCAATCAACTTTAAATACATATTTATTTTCTTCTTTTAATCTAACACTTTTTTCAGAAATTATTGGGTGTAATATAATATCTCTATCAGAAGGCATTACGATAAAACCTCCTCAATCTGTTTTATTGCTTCTTTGGTAAATATCACTTTCCCGTGATTTAAAAGATCGTAAGTATTAAGTTTAGATACGGGCAGTGCTATTGCACCTTCGATATTTCTTATTGCTTGTTCTATATTTTTATCCTCTTTCCCAATTATTACTAATGGTTTTTCAAGTGCTTTTAGATTTTTTAAAATTTCAACCATTTTTTTAGTCTTATTTTCATTTAAGGATAATTTATCTAAAATTACAATTTCGTTATTCTTTGCTTTATCTGAAAGAACTGATTTTAAAGCAACAATTTTCATCTTTTTAGGTAAAGAATAGGAATAATCTCTTGGAGTAGGTCCAAATACTGTTCCGCCCCCGACCCAAATAGGAGAACAATTAGTTCCTGCTCTAGCCCTTCCAGTTCCTTTTTGTCGCCAGGGTTTAGCCCCTCCTCCTCTTACTTCACTTCTATTTTTTGTTGAAGCGGTCCCCCTTCTCTTATCTGCTAAATAACGTTTTACAACTTGATGAACAAGGTATTTGTTTATTTTAGCGTTAAAAATATTCTCATTTAGGGAAATCTCTCCAATTTCTTCTCCTTTAATATTATGTATAGATAGATCAATCATAGCTAATCCTCCTTCCCTGATAAATATACCTTGACTATTACATAGTTTTATTAATTATAAGTATTGTTCCCTTTGCTCCAGGTACAGCACCTTTTACTAAAATTAAATTTCGCTGAATATCTACTTTCACTACTTCTAAATTCTTTATTTTCACTTTGTTGCTTCCCATATGACCAGGTAATTTTTGTCCTTTAAAGACCCGAGCAGCATCTGTGGAACCAATGGAACCTACTGACCTATAATATTCTTTTTGGCCGTGTGTTTTCGGTCCACCTGAAAATTTATGTCTCTTAATCGCGCCAGCAAATCCCTTTCCTTTCGATATTCCAGTAATATCTACCTTCTCACCTTCTTTAAAAATATCTACTTTTATCTCTGTATTAGAAGATACTTTATTGGGGGCATCCACTTTAAATTCTTTTATATATTTTAAAGGTTCTATTTTTGCTTTATTAAAATGACCTAATAAAGGCTTAGAAACTTTTTTCTTGTCTATATCTTTAAATCCTAATTGTACAGCATTATAGCCATCTTTCTCTTCATTTTTTAACTGTATTACTCGACAGGGACCTGCAAGAATTACAGTCACTGGAATAGAATCTCCATCCTTATTAAATATTTTCGTCATTCCTAGCTTTTCTCCTATTAATCCTAAAGCCATTTTTACTTTCTTCACCTCCAGATCTAATCGCTAAAATCTTAAATTATTTTTCCCCAAGATTATCCTTAAACCCTTACTCCTTTTTGAAATTCCGATAGTACAATAGCACCAAATACTTTATTGCAACATTTATTTAACAATGTACAAATATTTTGTAATTTATTCTTTGTCTATTTTTTAAAAAATATTAACTTATTATTACCAATATTTTACACTTCATAGAACAGTTTAGATAATCTAAAATTGCATATCTTGTTTAATTTCACCTTTAGTAATTGTTTCAATTATTCTAAAGTTTTTATCTCGATATCCACTCCGGAAGGTAAATCAAGATGCATCAATGCTTCGATAGTTTTAGTTGAGGGTTCAAGGATATCGACTAATCTTTTATGGGTCCTCATTTCAAACTCTTCTCTCGACTTTTTATCCACATGTGGTGAACGTAACACGCAATATCTATTTATCTCAGTTGGTAAAGGTATAGGTCCAGAATATTTTCCCCCTATTCTTTTTACAGTGTCAATAATTTTTAAAATAGAGTTATCTAATATTCTATGGTCGTATGCTTGTATGCGAATTCTTATCTTTTGCATATAGTGTTTATTTTTCCTCCCTCTCTTCTCATATCTCATATTTAGTTAGCTGGTTAGCTGGTTATCTGGTTAA
>DOTB01000047.1 GCA_003513845.1 Candidatus Atribacteria bacterium
TTTTCGGTCTCGTACTCGGCATGGTAGATGGAGATAGTAATCCCTCTCTCCTTTTCTTCAGGAGCTCGATCTATATCATCAAACTCCCTGGCCTCAGCTAAATTCCTTTTGGCTAAGATCTTGGTGATAGCCGAGGTAAGGGTAGTCTTACCATGATCTACATGACCGATTGTACCTACATTTATATGTGGTTTAGTTCTTACAAATTTTTCTTTTGCCATTTTTTATTTTCCTCCTTGGAATAAAAAATATAATACAAGATTGTCAGGGGGGTGAATTCCCCTGAAACCCCTATACTTTTTATTATTTTATTTCGGTTTTATACAATACTTTTCCTGACAAATTTGTTAAAATTCATTTCTTATCTAAAATAGAATTTCTTTCCCTTTGAAAATCCCCTTATTTCTGTCTCAGCCTTGTCCTTTTTATTTGGCTGAATGGCAAATATTGCCCTTGGATATCTTGTCTTTTTAAGTTTTTTATAATGAATCAATTTTTTATATTTTTAAAATTTTCCTAATATTTCTTTAGTAATATTATCTGGTATTTTATCATAATATAAAAATTGCATAGTATAAGTTGCTCTACCTTGAGAAATTGACCTTAAACTAGTGGCATAACCAAACATTTCCACCAATGGTACATAAGCAATGATAACTTTTGTTTTAGCTTTTGTTTCAATGCCTTCTATTTTTGCTCTTCTACTACTTATATCACTTACTAAATTCCCAAGATATTCTTCCGGCGTTACAATTTCCACTTCCATTATCGGTTCTAAAAGCACTGGTTTAGCCTTCCTCATACATTCTTGAAAGGCCATTGAAGCAGCAATTTTAAAAGCAATCTCTGATGAATCCACCGGATGATAAGAACCATCCAATAAAGTTACTTTTATATTAGTAACTGGATAATTAGCCAATACTCCTCTTGACATAGCTTCTTTTATGCCCTCTTCTATTGCCGGGATATATTCTTTCGGAATTACACCCCCAACTATTCGGTTAATAAATTTAAATTTATTTTCTTTATAGGGCTCTATTTCTAACAAAACATCCCCATATTGTCCTCTACCCCCAGTTTGTCTAATAAATTTCCCTCTAGCCTGAGCAGATTTTTCAATTGCTTCTCTATAAGCTACTTGTGGTCTTCCAATATTTGCTTCTACTTTAAATTCTCTAAGTAAACGATCTATAATTATTTCCAAATGAAGTTCTCCCATACCTGATATAATAGTTTGGCCAGTTTCAGAATTAAATGTCCTCTTAAAAGTAGGATCTTCTTCCGATAATTTATCTAAAGCCAAAGCCATCTTATCTTGTTCAGCTTGACTTTTTGGTTCTATGGCTATAGAAATTACTGGCTCTGGAAATTCCATCGATTCCAAAATTATAGGATGTTGTGGGTCACACAAAGTATCACCGGTCACCGATTTTTTTAAACCTATAATTGCTCCTAAATTCCCCGTCTGTATTTCAGAAACATCCTTCTTGTGATCAGCATGAATCAAAACTAATCTATTTATTCTTTCTTTAATGCCTTTAAGTGGATTATACACATAAGAACCAGATTTTAATGTTCCAGAATAAACTCTAACAAAACTTAATTTTCCTATATAAGGATCAGTCATAATTTTAAAAACTAAAGAAGCTAAAGGTTCTTTATCTTCAGCTAATCTATATATTCCTTTATTGGTTAAAGGATCTATTCCTTTAACTGGCGGAACATCTAAAGGAGATGGTAAATAGTCGATTATTGTGTCTAAAAGCAATTGAATGCCCTTATTCTTTAAAGCTGTCCCACACAATACTGGAGTTACCATATTTTTTAAAGTCAATTTACGAATTGCTGATTTTATTTCATTAATAGTAATTTCTTTACCTTCAAGATATTTATCTGTAATGTTTTCGTCAATTTCAGCTAATTTTTCTATCATTTCATGATGATATTTATTAGCTAATTCTTGAAAACCTTCAGGAATATGTATTTCTTTATAGTTTGTTCCTAAATTATCCAGGGTATAAGAATAAGCCTTCATTTTTATCAAGTCAATAATACCCTTAAAGTTATCTTCCTTTCCCCAGGGCAATTGAATAATGATTGGGTTTGCAGCTAATCTATCCTGAATCATTTTTACCACATAATAAAAATCTGCTCCCATTCTATCCATTTTATTAATGAAAATTACCCGAGGAATACCATATTTATCTGCTTGATGCCATACAGTTTCTGATTGCGGTTCAACTCCTCCAACTGCACAGAAAATCGCCACTGCCCCATCAAGTACTCTTAAGCAACGTTCTACTTCTACTGTAAAATCTACGTGTCCAGGCGTATCAATAAGATTAATACGATGATTTTTCCAATATAGAGTAGTTGCTGCTGAAGTAATGGTGATACCTCTTTCTTTTTCTTGAGGCATCCAATCCATAGCTGCAGACCCCTCATGTACTTCACCCATCCTGTGAACTCTTCCCGTATAGTATAAAATTCTCTCGGTAACCGTGGTCTTTCCAGCATCTATATGGGCCATTATTCCAATATTTCTAATTTTATTTAGGGCAATTTTCGTATCCATAATTTAAAAACCTAATTTTACTTCTTTAAACACATTTTTTATTTTAAAACTTCATAGTTATATGACTAACAAAACGAAAAAAGAAAATCAAAATTGAATTCGTATCTCGTAGTTATATCGTTAGCTGGTTAAAGAATTAATGCTTAACTAACCAACAAACCGGTTAACTTGCTAACCAGATAACTAATTAACGACTATTTTATTTACCATCTATAATGGGCAAATGCTTTATTTGCTTCTGCCATTTTATGTGTATCTTCTTTCTTTTTAACCGCCATCCCCATACCATTAGCTGCATCTATTAATTCTAAAGCTAATTTTTCATACATTGGTTTACCAGTTCTTTTTCTTGCAAAACTAATTATCCATCTCATTCCCAGAGTAATTCTTCTATCAGGGCTTACCTCAACTGGTACTTGGTAGCTTGCTCCCCCTACTCTTCTTGATTTTACTTCCAATACAGGCATAACATTTTTTAATGCTTGATTAAATACTTCTAATGGCTCTTTTTTAGTTTTTTCGGCTGCTTTATTTATAGCTTGATAAAATATCTTTTCGGCCTTGCTTTTTTTCCCATCATACATAAGTTTATTTATAAAAGCAGAAACATTCTTGTCATGATATATTGGGTCTGGCATAATTTCTCTTTTTTCGGCTCTTCTCCTTCTGGACATCATCTATCCCTCTCTTATCTGTTTAAATTAATGTTTAATATATAGCGAATAATATTTATTAATAAAACAAAAATGAAAAGCACAAAACTACATTCGTATCTCGTGAATTGTATCTCGCAAATGAGATAGAAACCGGTAGACAGAATCCAGTATTCGAAATTATTTTCTTCTGACTCCTGGCTACTAATTCCTGAATTCTGTTTCGCTTCACGCGATATTTAATACGCAATACGCGATACGAATTGCTATTCATTAGTACTAATAACTACTATTTAACTGTCTTTTTTGGCGCCTTAGCACCATATTTTGAACGTCCTTGTGCCCTTTTTTCTACTCCAGTAGCATCCATAACTCCTCTTACGATATGATATCGTACTCCAGGCAAATCTTTTACTCGACCACCTCTTAAGAGGACAATTGAATGTTCCTGAAGATTATGTCCTATCCCAGGAATATAAGCAGTTACTTCCATATTATTAGTTAATCTTACACGTGCAACTTTTCTCAAAGCGGAATTTGGTTTCTTGGGAGTTATAGTCCACACCCTCGTACAAACTCCTCTTTTTAATGGACTGCCTTGTAGTGCTGGAGTATTAGATTTTTTAAATACCTTCTCTCTACCTTTTCTAACCAATTGATTTATGGTAGGCATATTTAACCATCCTTTACCTAAATTTATTAATATTTTACACATTTTCTATAAAAATGCTTTTATATTCTAACAGCATCAACATTCGATGTCAAGTTAAATTTAGTATATAAGTAAATAATATATAGCAATAAAAAAAACGCAAAATTAAAAGCCCAAAACTATATTCGTATCTCGTATCTCGTGAATAGTATCTCGCAAATGAGATAGAAGCCGGAAGAAAGAATCCAACATTCAGAATTATTTTAGATTATAGGGTTATATTATTTTTCAAGATGGTCAGAGGAGTGAACTCCCCGCAAAACCTCTCTCTATCTACTTTTTACTCCATTTCAATTTTATATAAAACTTTTCCTAACAATCTTGTTAGAATATATTGTTTTTTAAACTTGTGCCCGTGAAAACGGGTAAAAGTATCCCTGTAAGAGCATCGGAATTTTTTGAAATCCCGATGCTCAAAACTATACGCTAAACACTACCCGCTCTACGCTAACTATTCACTAACGACTAATTAATCTATAGATTTTTCATTTTTTATTTCATTATTTTCCAATTTAGACTCCGATTTTTTATCTGATTTATCGGTTGTAAGCGTCTCTCTGTCTTCCTTTTCTTTTTCGAAGATATCCACTTCTTTTTCCTTCTGTCCTTTATCTATATCTTTAAAAATTTCTTCCACTTTTTCTTCTTCTTGAGGAAAATCAATATCTATTTTATTATACATATTTAATCCTGTACCTGCAGGAATAATATTACCAATTATAACATTCTCCTTTAAACCATAAAGCTTGTCCTCTTTCCCCTTAATAGAAGCATTAGTTAACACATGGGTAGTTCTTTGGAACGATGCTGCAGAAAGAAAACTTTCCGTAGAAAGAGAAGCTTGTGTAATTCCCTGAATTATAGGCATTCCTATAGCCGGAAGTTTTTTCCTTCTAATAAATCCAATATTCTCAATTATATTTATAGATATTTTTTTATCGTCTTCCCTAACATTTATCAAATTTATATGTTTTTCACAAATTTCTGTAGCATCATTTTGGTTTATTTTTTTACCTGCATTTACAATGACATTACCTGAATCTGGATCTATAATATCCAGGGCTGCAACTTTACCCACTATGTTCTTATAAATAAATTCTAAAATTCTACCTTCCAAAGAAAAATATCTTCCGTCTTCTAAAGGTATATCACTTATTTTAGCCGATAATGCCTTTTTAATTAAATTCTTACTTATAGGTTGGCCTTTGGTTGCAATTACATTCCCGCTTACTGGGTCAATAAAATCCTCACCAATTGGTTGGCCAATAATCTCATCTTTAAGTAGTTTAATAAGACCATCTCTGATAGATATTTCCTTAATTTCCTCCCATACTTTTATTTCATTTATTTTGGCTTGTATAATTTTATCGATATCTGAAGAATACAGTTGCTTATTCTTACTTACTATAACTTGACCATTTTCAGGATTATTAATATCTTCTGCAACTATTCTTCCTTCTAACTTTTCATAAATATCTGGTCTGATGCAATTTATTAATCTAATATCATTATTAACAATACTTACTGCAATTTCATTATTAATAACCTCATTAGTTTTAATATTATAACTATTTTGGTCACTTATAACTGACTCGTCCTGAATATGTTCCTTAATTTCATCTACCAAAATATTACCCATTATTCTTTCGATAAAAGAATTTTCTCCCTTTAAAATGGTATATTTTTTATTTTCTTGATCTATGATATGAAGCTCATTAAACTCTGCAACTTCAATTTTAGGGATAATTTTGCTATCGATAACTTCTCCTTCTTTTACTATTACTTCTCCTGTTTTGATATTTATCAGCGGAGAAATAACTTTTCTATTTTCTAATATTTCTTTATTTTTATCAATAATTTTTTTATTATCCTCTATTACCTTTTTGTTAGCTTTCTCAAAATCAGATACATAAACTAATTCTCCAGATAATAATTCAGAATCACGAGCCGATCTGATATAAATCATATTCAATCGTGCAATCTGACGAATTATTGTCTCGATATGTTTGTCATTAATATTAACTCCTTGCGATCTATAAACTGCCTGTATTTCTTTTAACAAGTATTCTTGAACAGCTTTAATCCCTTGAATTTTCAAAATTTCATGTGGGTCAATAAATCCTACTGTTAGTTTCTCTCCAGCCTTTACTTTTTGTCCCTTTTCCACTATTATTCTTAAATCAGGAGGAATATAATATATTTTCTTTTTTTCATCGCTACTGTTTAGATTCACTTTTGAAGATTCAGGGCTAATCACTACTTTCTTCCGGTCATCATTTTCTTTAACAATTTCATCTACCCTTCCATTTATCTCGCTGATTACAGCTTGTTTTCTTGGTTTTCTTACTTCAAAAAGTTGTTCTACTCGAGGAAGGCCTAAGGTAATATCTTCACCAGTTATTTTAATTCCTCCAGTATGAAAAGTTCTTAAAGTTAACTGGGTTCCCGGCTCCCCAATTGATTGAGCAGCAATAACTCCAACCGCTTCTCCAATATTTACTAGTTCCCCAGTAGCCATATCTTTCCCATAACATTTAGCACATACTCCATGTTCTGCCATACAAGTTAAAACCGACCTAACTTTTACTTCTTTTATTCCAGCTTCCGAAATTTTCTTAGCCTTTTCTTCATCAATTTCTTCTCCTATTTTAGCTAACACTTTTCCAGTCTTCGGTTCTATCACATCTTCCTGAACAATCCGACCTACCAATCTTTCTGATAGGCTTTCAATTATATTACCATCTTCCTGGAAAGCACGGATTATTATTCCATCAGTAGTACCACAATCTACCTCTCTTACTATTACATCTTGGGCTACATCAACTAATCTTCTGGTTAAATACCCTGATTTCGAAGTCCTAAGAGCCGTATCTGCTAATCCCTTTCGGGCTCCGTGAGTAGAAATAAAATACTCTAACACAGATAATCCATCTCTAAAATTAGATCTAATTGGAAATTCAATTATTTTTCCTGATGGATCAGCCATTAACCCTCTCATACCCGCTAGTTGACCAATTTGCCGCTTACTACCTCGAGCCCCAGAATCAGCCATAATATATAAAGGATTAAACTTACTTAAATTTTTTAAAATTGCATCAACAACTTCATTGGATGCTTTAGTCCAGGCATTTATAATTTTCTGTTCTCTCTCATCCTCCATAATCAGACCATAATTATATTGCTCCTGAATTTTATCGACTTCTTTTTCAGCTTTTTCTAATATTTTAACTTTCTCGGAAGGAATTTCTAGGTCTACTACCCCTATGGAAATTCCAGAAGAAGTAGCAAAATTAAAACCTAATTTTTTAATTTTATCTAAAGTTTCAACTGTTACTTTCTTTCCATATTTACGATATATAAAAGATATGATCTTCTCTAAAGATTTCTTATTTATGGTCAAATTAACAAAATCCATATCATCAGGTAAAACTCCATTGAAAATTACTCTGCCCACTGTAGTATCTTTTAAAGAATTTTGTATTCGACATTTTACTTTTGCGTGTAAATCTATAATTCCTTCATCATAAGCCCTTACTATTTCATCATAATTAGCAAATATTTTACCTTCACCCTTTTTACCACTTTCTCGCATAGTCAGATAATAACATCCTAAAATTATATCTTGACTAGGTAAAGCTATAGGCAAACCATTAGCTGGAGAAAGTATATTATTTGAGGACAACATTAGAATTTCCGCTTCAGCTTGTGCCTCTGATGAAAGGGGAATATGTACAGCCATTTGATCCCCGTCAAAATCTGCATTAAAGGCAGCACAAACCAGGGGATGAATTTGAATTGCATTCCCCTCTACCAAAACAGGTTTAAAAGCCTGAATACCTAAACGATGTAAGGTAGGAGCTCTGTTTAGCAAAACAGGATGTTCTTCAGTGATATCCTTTAATATACTCCAAACTTCAGGTCTTTCTTTCTCTACTATTTTCTTAGCTGTTTTAATATTATGAGCTAAATCTCGGGTTACTAATTCTCTCATTACATAAGGTTTAAATAATTCTAATGCCATTTTTCTCGGTAATCCACATTGATAAAACTTTAAATCAGGACCTGCTACAATTACTGATCTTCCTGAATAATCTACCCTTTTACCCAATAGATTTTGTCTAAACCTTCCCTTCTTGCCTTTTAGCATATCACTTAAAGATTTAAGAGGTCTATTTCCAGCACCCAATACTGCTCTTCCTCTTCTCCCGTTATCTATCAGGGCATCTACTGCCTCCTGTAACATTCGCTTCTCATTTTTTATAATAATCTCGGGTGCGCCTAATTCCAGTAATCTTTTTAACCTATTATTTCGATTTATTACTCTTCTATATAAATCATTTAAATCCGAAGTAGCAAAACGTCCCCCCTCTAATTGCACCATAGGTCTTAAATCTGGAGGAATAACTGGAATTATATCTAATATCATCCATTCTGGCTTACAATTAGATACACGAAATGCCTCTACAATTTGCAATCTTTTGATAATCTTCTTCATTTTTTGGCCACTGGATCTTTTCAATTCTTCCCTAAGTTCTAAGGCTAATTTATCTAAATTTATTCCTTTTAATAGTTCTTTAATTGCTGCGGCTCCGATTCCAGCCTTAAACTCTGGGTCATAACGTTCTAAAAGGTTCTTCTCTATCTCTAAAATAATTTCTCCTCTTTTATGAAAAGTTCTACCTGGATCTATTACAATGTAACAAGATTCCTCAATATTTTGAATAGCTGCTTTTGCGTGCAAAGATAAACTCTCTTCATTTTCAATTTTGTTCAAATTAGATGCAGAAATTAACCCAACTATTTTAATAATTCGGTATTTTTTTTCATTATCTTTTACAATCTTTTTTTTAACTTCTTCCTCTTCACCTTCAGTTATTTTATCTGTTTCATTTTCTTCTTTTGTAGCTGGAAATACTAACTCCTTCTGGTAGAATATTTCACCAAATTTCTTTCGCAATTTTTGGTCATCTTTTTCTGAAATTATATTGCCAACTTTATAAGGAAATATTTTTAATTTGTTAACTTGATAAACAGGTTCTGCCACTAATCTTTCATTATATTTTTTATGAATCTGGTATTCTACATCTAAAATTATATCGCCTTTTTCTAAACCAGATTCATCAGTTTCAATAACTTCATATAGTTGCTCTCTCTTTCGTTCCGGTGCAAAATATAAAATCTTCTCTAAGTTGCGAGGTGAAATATCTAAGAGCAAAGATAATGGACTGGGAATAGCTTTAAAATACCATATATGAGAAACTGGAGAAGCTAATTCAATATGCCCCATCCTTTCTCTCCTGGTGATAGATTTAGTTACTTCAACACCACACCTATCACATATTACGCCTTTATATCTTATTCTTTTATATTTTCCGCAACTACATTCCCAATCTTTAACTGGTCCAAATATTTTTTCACAAAACAAACCATCTTTTTCTGGTTTCAAAGTTCGATAATTAATAGTTTCTGGTTTTTTTACTTCACCATGAGACCATTTCCTTATTTCCTCTGGTGAAGCTAGACCAATTTTAATCGAGTTAAAATTCCCCGAATTTGCCAATATTATTACCCCCTATTTTAGTCATTAGTGAATAGTCGTTAGTTAGTTATCTGGTTAGCTATTTAATTGGTTTGTTGGTTGGTTAGTTAAGCATTAATTCTTTAACTAGTTAACTAGGTAACTAACTAACGAGCTAACTAAATACGAGATACAAGATACTAGATACGAATTCAACTTTGCTTTTCATTTTTCATTTCATTACTAAATACTATTCACTATATACTAATTTAAGTTATTTCCTTTATTAAATTTTCACCAATTTCATCTTTAGATTCGATATCTTCTTTAATCTCAACTTCTTTGCCTTCTTCATTTAAAACTTTCACATCCAAACATAAACTACGTAATTCTTTCACCAATACCTTAAACGATTCAGGCATTCCAGGTACTGGTATATCTTCACCCTTAACAATAGATTCATAAGTTTTAATTCTTCCCATTACATCATCTGACTTTATGGTTAAAAGTTCCTGAAGATTATAAGCAGCGCCATATCCTTCTAATGCCCATACTTCCATTTCGCCAAACCTTTGTCCTCCAAATTGAGCTTTTCCACCTAAAGGTTGCTGAGTAACCAAAGAATATGGTCCCGTAGACCGAGCGTGAATTTTATCATCCACCAAATGGATCAATTTTAAAATATAAGTATACCCTACTGTTACCTTTTGATCAAATGGTCGACCTGTTCTTCCATCAAAAAGTATTGCTTTGCCATCTTTTGGTAGTCCCGATTCTACTAAAGCATTTTCGATTTCTTCTTCAGTAGCTCCATTAAAAATAGGAGTAATAATTCTTAATCCTAATGTCTTGGCTACCCAACCTAAATGAATTTCTAAAATTTGTCCCATATTCATTCGAGAAGGGACTCCTAAAGGATTTAGCACTATATCTATTGGGGTACCATCTGACATAAAGGGCATATCATTCTCCGGTAGAATCTTAGCAATAACTCCTTTGTTGCCATGTCTCCCTGAAATTTTATCGCCTTCTGAAATCTTCCTTATTTGAGCGATAAACACCCTTACTAATTTATTTACACCTGGGGGAAGCTCGTCATTATTTTCCCGGGAAAATATTTTTACATCGATAACTTTCCCTTTTTCACCATGAGGTACCCTAAGAGATGTATCTCTCACCTCTCGAGCTTTTTCTCCAAAAATAGCTCTTAGCAATCTCTCTTCAGGTCCTAAATCAGTTTCACCTTTAGGGGTAACTTTTCCTACTAAAATATCACCTGAATCCACTTCTGCTCCAATGCGGACTATTCCCCTTTCGTCTAAATTGGCCAAACTACCCTCACCTATATTAGGAATGTCACAAGTTATTTCTTCTGGTCCTAATTTAGTATCCCGAGCCTCACATTCATGTTCGCTAATATGGATGGAAGTAAAAACATCATCCCTTACTAATCTGTCACTAATTAAGATGGCATCTTCAAAATTATACCCCTCCCAAGGCATATAAGCTACCAAAACATTTCTTCCTAAAGAGAGATCACCCTCAGAGGTTAATGGTCCATCAGCAATTACCTCGCCCTTCTTAACCGACATTCCTTCATCTACTATAGGTATTTGATTGATACAAGTTCCCTGATTAGAACGAACGAATTTCTTTAATAGATATTCTTTTTTAACATTGTTTGTGCTTTGGATAATTATCTTGTTTGCGTCTACTTTATCCACTACACCATCATCTTGAGAAACAATAACCGCCCCCGAATCAATTGCTACTTTACTTTCCATTCCCGTTCCTACAAAAGGTGCTTCAGTTCTTATCAGAGGCACAGACTGTCTTTGCATATTTGTACCCATAAGGGCTCTATTAGCATCATTATGTTCTAAAAAAGGTATTAAACTTGCAGAAATACTCGTAATTTGTTTTGGTGATACATCGATAAAGTCTATTTCATCTGGAGAGCACTCGATAATTTCTCCTCTGTATCGACAAGCTGTTTCATTCTGTAAAATTTTCTTATTTTTATCATATACTTTAACATTTATTTGAGCAATCTTATAATTATCCTCTTCGTCGGCAGAAAGAAATATAATTTCATTGGTAATTTTTCCATCTACTACTTTAAAATAGGGAGTCTCAATAAACCCTAATTCATTAACCCTTGCATAGATACATAGTGAACCAATTAGTCCAATATTTGGTCCTTCAGGAGTTTCAATAGGACAAATTCTGCCATAATGAGTGTGATGTACATCCCTTACTTCAAAGCCTGCTCTTTCCCTAGTCAAACCTCCTGGCCCCAAAGCAGAGAGCCTTCTTTTATGAGTAATTTCAGATAAAGGATTAGTCTGGTCCATAAATTGAGAAAGTTGACTACTTCCAAAAAACTGTCTAATAGTTGCTAATAAAGGGCGAGCATTAATCAAACCTTGGGGCGTTATAGCTGAAACATCGGGCTGTATAGTCATACGCTCCCGAATTACTCTTTCCATCCTACTTAATCCAATATAAAATTGATCTTGAAGTAATTCTCCTACTGTCTTTACTCTCCTATTCCCAAGATGATCAATATCATCTATATACCCAATTCCTCTATATAAATTAACTAAATATCTTAAAGAAGCTACAATATCTTCTTTGGTTAGAGATGTACCCTTTTTTACTCTTATTTCTTCCTTATATTCTTTTATTTTAATTAACAAATCGTTGTCTAATTCACTACCTGCACTGCAAATTACTTCGCCTGTTTCTTGGTTAATCACATCTTCTGCTATAACCATTCCGATAATCTTTTCATCAATCTCACCACTAATCTTATCCATAACAGGTAGTAGGGATTCATCTTCTTCATTAAATACAGTTACTATCTCATTTTCAATGTTTAATACTTTGACTTTTTTAATTCCTGCACTCTGTATCGCGTTAATTATTTTTTGATTAATTTTTTCCTCTGCTTTAATAATTATTTCATTATTTTTTGGATTTATGATATCTTGAGCAACAATTTTATCTAAAATTCTCTCTTTAAGATTTAATTTTCTATTTATCTTATATCTGCCTACTTTGGCTAAGTCATATCTTCTGGGGTCAAAAAGTAATCTCTGGATTAATTGCCGAGTATTTCTTTCAGTAGGAGGTTCACTCGGTCTCAACCTCCTAAATATTTCTGTTAAAGCTTCTCTTTCATTAGAAGTATTATCTTTTTCTAGAGTTGCCTTTATAATCTCTTCGCCATCAAAAAGTTCCATAATCTCTTCATCAGTCTCATATCCTAAAGCCCTTAATAATGTTGTTGCAGGAATTTTTCTCCTTTTATCTATTCGAACATAAATCATATTTGAAGAGTCAAAACCAAATTCTAACCAGGAACCTCTATTAGGGATAATTTTAAACTTAAATAATCCATTGCTACCCTCGCTTCTTTCTTCATCAAAATATATTCCAGGAGATCTTATTAATTGATTTACCACTACTCTTTCAGCCCCATTAATAATAAAACTCCCATTTTCGGTCATAAGGGGTAAGTCTCCTATAAAAACGTCTTGTTCTTTTATTTCACCCGTTTTTTTGTTAATTAAATTTATCTTTACTTCTAAAGGAGCCGAATAAGTCGTTCCTTTTTCCCAACATCCATAAGCAGATTCTTTACATTCGCCAATCGAATAACTTTTAAACTCCAAAATATAATTACCAGTAAAGTCCTGGATAGGGAAAATATTCAAAAAAACTTCTTGTAGTCCTTGTTTTTTCCTTTGTTCAGGTGGAATAAATCTTTGTAAAAATTCATCAAAAGACTTTTTTTGTATATCTAATAGATTAGGTAATGGACATAATTCAGGTATTTTGGAAAAATTTTTAATTTTCTGGATATTTTTTTTGTACACCACAAAACACCAACCTTATTTTATATTTGCTTTTATTCGTAAACATTTATAGTATCATTTTTTTTATAAAAAATCAAGAAGATATCTTTTAATATTTTTAAAAAAGATATCTTCTTGATTTAAAAATAATCTAATTTTATTTTATTTCAACAACTGCGCCTACTGCTTCTAATTTTTCTTTTATTTCATCAGCTGTTTTTTTATCAACGTGCTCTTTTACTGTTTTTGGTGCACCTTCTACTAAATCTTTAGATTCTTTTAAACCTAAAGCTGTAATAGCTCTAATTTCTTTTATAACTTTAATCTTATTCGGTCCTATCTCTTTTAATACTACTTCAAAATCAGTTTTTTCTTCTGCCTCCACAGTTTCAGCGGGTGCAGCTGCACTTCCAGTATTAGAAGGCATAACAGCGGGCATAGCTGCTGTTACCCCAAACTTATCTTCCAAGGCTTTAACCAAATCAGCCAATTCTAATACAGTCATTTTTTCAATCTTTTCTAATATTTCATCTACTGCACATTTTGAGGTAGTTTCTTTCTCTTTCACCTCAATTTTTTTAGTTTTCTTACTATCTACTTCTTTTTCTTTTGAAGCTACCTTCTTTTCTACCATCTATTTCACCTCCTTTCAATACCATTTTTCGTATCTTGCATATTAAAAAAACTTTTATCTCAACCTATTTTTACGATATGCAATACTTTATGCAATACTTTTACCACGATATTTTATAAAACTTCAGTTTCTTTTTGCTTTTTCACAGCTTCTAAAGTATAGATTAACCCCCTCAGTGGTCCTTGCATAACAAAAACCAAAGAATAAAGTGGGGCTTTAACTCCCGCAATCATCTGAGCCATAAGAATATTCTTTGTAGGTAGAGAAGCTATCTCTATTACCTTTTCGGGGCTTAAAAATCGCCCTTCAACTAAACCAGATTTTATTTTTAGATCAATTTTATTCTTTTTAGTATATTCTTTAAGTAACCGAGCTGGCTCTATAGCATCTTCACTGCTAAAAGCAATTGCTGTACACCCTGCTAAATCTTTAGTTATATCTTTTATCCCCAATTCTTCGCTGGCTTTTTCCATTAAAGAATTTTTAACTACTTTAAATAGGACTTTCTTCTCTTTGAGTTCCTCTCTCAGACTAGTAATCTGAGATACATTCATCCCTTTATAATCAGTTAAAATTATTCCTTTGGAATTTTTCAGCTCTTCTATAAGTTTTTCAACTATCTTCTTTTTTGAATCTTTAGTTAAAGCCAATATTTACCCTCCTTTCTAACTTAATAATTTTTACAATAAAAAACCTTCCCTTAGACTTTAATCCCTGGGAAGGTGAAATTAATAATTTCTATTTACTGTATCATTCTTCCACCTCGGCAGGATGATATTCTAACAAAATATCTATTAAGTTAATCCAAGATAGTCAAGAGGAAATCCCCCTGAAACCTTAAAATTTCGTTTTTTTAGAGTTATAAATCAACGTTTGCCTAACTATCTTGTAACAACTCCTGCTGTCTAAGGTATAAATAAATATTTATATATTATATGGCTATTTCCCAAAAAGCCAAAAAATTTTCAACAGATTATATATAGGATACCATGCAGATAATTTCATAGTAAATTATAATTTTAGTCATAATTAAGTTGTAGGAGCACAATGAATTGTGTCCTCTTAATATTATTACCTAATTTCCCCTGTGGGCACGATGCGTCGTGCCCACTACCCTACTACTTTGTCTACTTTTTGGGTCACAATCATTATATTTACTTCTTGTATTTTTCAATCCATGTACTTATTTTTAGAGGATCTATACGGATTCCAGGTCCCATAGTTGATGAGATAGTAATACTCTGTATATATCTTCCTTTCGCAGCTGATGGCTTAGCTTTAATAATTGCTTCAACAAAGGTTATGAAATTTTCTATCAACTTTTCTTTATCAAAGCTCAATTTTCCTAAAGGAGCATGGACTATACCAAATTTGTCAGCTCGATATTCTACTTTCCCAGCTTTTACAGATTCTATTGCATTCTTTAAGTCAAAAGTAACTGTCCCTATCTTTGGGTTGGGCATTAAACCCCGGGGTCCCAAAATTCGTCCTAATTTAGCAACTACTTTCATCATATCTGGGGTAGCAATAGTAGCATCAAAATCTGTCCATCCTTTTTGTATCTTTTCAGCTAAATCTTCACCTCCGACAAAATCTGCCCCTGCTTCTTCTGCTTCTTTTACTTTTTCGCCCTGGGCAAAGACTACAATTCTGACAGTCCTTCCTGTACCATAAGGCAAATCTACTGCCCCTCTTACCTGTTCTTCGGCACGACGGGTATCAACTCCTAATTTAATAGCAACATCAATAGATTCGTCAAATTTTGCCCAGTGGAGTTCTTTAACTAAATCAAAAGCTTCCTCCGGTTCATAAAATTTATCCCTTTGAAACTTTTCAGCACTTTCTAAATATTTTTTACCTCTTTCTTTTGCCATGTATTTTCCTCCTTGTGGTTCTAATGGATTTTCCTCCCACTTAATGTCTAGGTTATTCTTTCTCTATTTCTATTCCCATACTCCTTGCAGTACCCTCGACTATTTTTATTGCGCTTTCTAAATTTTTCGTATTTAGATCAGGCATTTTTCTCTTGGCAATCTCCTCAACTTTTGCCCGAGATAATTTTGCAACTTTCTCTTTATTAGGGGTACTTGAACCTTTTTCTATTCCTGCAGCTTCTTTCAGTAAAAATGCTACAGGAGGTTTTTTGCATATAAAAGAAAAAGTTCTATCTTCATGTACATTAATAATTACCGGTACAATAGTTCCAACATCCTGCTTTGTTTTCTCATTAAAGGCCTTACAAAATTCCATGATGTTTAGACCATGTTGACCTAAAGCAGGTCCAACTGGGGGTGCAGGATTAGCATTTCCAGCTGGTATTTGTAATTTTATTACTGAAACCACTTTTTTTGCCATTAAATTCCTCCCATAACTAGTCTTTAGTGAATAGTCGTTAGTATTTGGTTAGCTAACCAACTAACTAAATAACTAAATAACTAATTTACGCGATACAATATACTAACGACTATTCACTATTCACTAATGATTAATTTAATATTTCTCTACATCTTTAAAGTCTAACTCAACAGCTGTTTCTCGTCCAAAAATAGATAGAAAAACCTTTAATTTGCTTTTCTCATAATCTATCTCTTTAACTTTTCCAGTATATCCAGTAAAGGGTCCAACGACAATTCTAACACTTTCACCTAATTCGATCTCTAGCTTAGGTGGTTTTTCGCCTTTCCCCATCTGTTTTAAAATATTATTTATCTCACTTTCTTTTAACGGAACTGGCTTGCCGCCTGAACCGACAAATCGGGTAACACCTGGAGTATTTCTAACTACCTGCCAGGATTCATTATTTAATATCATTTCTACTACTACGTATCCTGGAAATACTTTTTTTTGCACAAACCTTCTTCTCCCCGCTTTTGCTTCTAAAACTTTTTCAGTCGGTATTAATACTTGAAAAATTTGGTTCTGCATTCCCATGGATTTAACTCTTTGCTCTAAATTTGCTTTTACTTTATTTTCGTAACCTGAATAAGTATGAACTACATACCATTTTTTTTCATTTAAAGCCATTATAACCGATTAACCCACTTCCTATCATTTACTAATTTTAATATATATAACATAATGCTGAGTTAACTTTATTTTATTATAAAAGTTAATAACCTAACAAAGACCAAATCTATTACTCCAACAAAAACTGAAGAAATTATTATAGTGGAAATAACTACAATTGTACTATTTTTTAAATCTTTGCGATTTGGCCAAACTACTTTTTTTAATTCTGTAATAGCTTCCTTTATAAAATTAATTACTTTTCCAAAAAACTTTTTATTTTGCATTTTATTTCCTATTATTAATTTTTTTCCTTTTACAAAAAAATGGCAGGCCCGGCAGGATTTGAACCTGCAACCCCTGGATTTGGAGTCCAGTGCTCTAGCCGTTAGAGCTACGGACCTTCTTAATCTAATCCTCCTCACTAAAAACAAGCAAGGAATAATGTGCTTGAATATCTTTTATTTTAAAATTTTTATAACATTTTATATAATAAACAAATTCCTTATTTTATCTCTCTATGTAAAGTATGAGATTTGCAAAACTTACAATATTTTTTGAGTTCTATTCTTTCGGGAGTATTTTTTTTATTCTTGTATTTATTATAATTCCTATTTTTACACTGACTACAAGCTAAAACTATTCTCTGTCTCATTAAATAAATCTCCTATGATAAAAATAAATTTACACGAAAATAAATCTACCACACTTTCTATCTACTGTCAAGGATTTTCGTATCATGTATTGCTCTACAAGAAACAAAATACAATATTACAAGATTGTCAGGGGAGTGAATTCCCCTGAAACCCCTATGCTTTTTATTATTTTATTTCGGTTTTATACAATACTTTTCCTGACAATCTTGTCAAAATATGTTTCTTTTTAAAAATAATTTACCTTTTATTATTGGAATTTTTTAAAATTCTGATACACTTAAATAAATAGGTAGGGGCGTATGGTTACACGCCCCTATATAACCAGAGCTGGAAAAATCCAACCCCTACACTTTGCTTATTATTCTCATATCTCATATTTAGTTAGCTCGTTAGCTGGTTATCTGGTTAAAG
>DOTB01000037.1:0-8663 GCA_003513845.1 Candidatus Atribacteria bacterium
AAGTGGCGAAGTTGACTTGACAAGAGTAAAATTTTAGTATAATATATTTTCAAAATATCTAAAAGAATATTCTAGTGAGGAAAAGTAGGTTATTTCCTGATTTAAAAAGAGAGAGATACAACTGGTGAAAGTGTCTCAAGGGGAATAATCAAAAAGAGAACCTCAAGAAAATCTGGTTGGTTACCTTTAAAAACTTTTAATGAGTGGGGTAAATAATTTATCCAATCCCAGGTGGCACCGCGAGATTCTATCTCGTCCTTTTATGATAATAGATATTATCAGGGGACGGGATTTTTTATTTTATGTAAATAAAGGTGCCAGGCACTTTTGTTTACATTTTTAAGAGGATAATTATTTACTCAACCCGGGTGGCACCACGGGAAATTATATCTCGTCCTTGATGATAATGGATAAAGAAATTATCGAAGGGGCGAGATTTTTTATTTTCTAAAAAAAGTGGGGTGAATAGAATATGAAAAAATTAAAAGTAAGCATAATCGGGGCAACTGGTTATACAGGGAAGGAGTTAGTAAAAATATTGATGAATCACCCAAAAGTGGAATTGGTTTATCTAACTTCTTCTACATATACAGGGGAAAATATAGCTGAGATTTTTCCTGAATTCCGGAATAAATTAGACCAAGCACTTATAAATCTTGATTTGGAGGTAGTATCTCGGGATTCAGATCTGGTGTTTACAGCCCTTCCTCATACAGTTTCTATGGAAGTGGTTTCTGAGTTATTTAAAAAAGGGGTTAAAGTGGTTGATTTAAGTGCAGATTATCGTCTGAAAGATTCTGCAGTGTATAAGGAATGGTATAAGAAAGAGCATAACCAGATTAGTAAGGAACTATTAAATAATGCTGTTTATGGGTTACCAGAGATTTATTCAGACAAAATAAAGGTTACTTCTTTGGTAGCTAATCCGGGCTGTTACCCTACCAGTATAATTTTAGGGATTGCTCCCTTATTAAAATATCATTTAGTAAAACCAGAAGGAATTGTTATTGATTCTAAATCTGGTACTACTGGGGCAGGGAGAAAATTATCTTTAGGCCTTCATTTCTCAGAGTGCAATGAAAATTTTAAGGCTTATAAAGTTATCAAACATAACCATATTCCAGAGATTGAGCAGGAGTTATCAGCTATTTATTTTAGTGAAAGTGAGTGTAGGCAGGAGAGGACAGAGATAAAGGTTTGTTTTACTCCCCATCTTCTTCCGATTAATCGAGGAATTTTGTCTACCTGTTATTTGACTTTAAAGGAATCCAAAGAGGAAGGCGAGATTTTGGAGGTTTATCAAAAATTTTATCAGAATACACCATTTGTGAGAATTTTTGAGCCACCTGATCTACCAGAAATAAAGTTTGTTTCAGGCACTAACTATTGTGATATCGGATTTAGTTTAGATAAAAGGGTGAACAAGATAAAAGTAATTTCAGTTATTGATAATTTACTTAAAGGGGCTGCTGGCCAGGCGGTACAGAATATGAATATTATGTCTAGTTTCCCTGAAACTTGCGGGCTTAAATTTTAAGTGAGATTTTAGAGAAAGAACGGTCGGATAAACCCAACCTTTATAAATTAGAAATGAAAGGATGTGATGATTATGGCAGATATATTAGGTAAAAAAGATTTTCAAGTAATAAAAGAAGGTATAACTTACCCCCAGGGGATAAAGGCGGCAGGAATTAACTGTGGGATAAGATTAAATAAAAAGGATTTGGCTTTAATCTATTCAGAAAAAGTAGCAGAGGCAGCGGCAATGTACACTACCAATAAATTTAAAGCTGCTCCTCTCATAGTTACAGAAAATAATTTAGTTAAATCACAAGGGAAGCTACAAGCAGTCGTAATAAATAGTGGGATAGCTAATGCCTGTACAGGAGAGAAAGGATTAAAGGATGCTTGGGAAATGATAAACTATGTTTCAAAAGGTTTAAAAATTAAAGAGGAATACGTGGCAGTGGCTTCTACAGGAAAAATTGGTGAATTCTTGCCTTTAAAAAAGATAGAGGCTGGCTTAAAAGAAGCTGTTCCTATGCTAAGCATTTCAGGAGGTACGGAGGCAGCAGAGGCAATATTAACTACAGATACTAAAAAGAAAGAAGTAGCGGCCAGCTTTAAATTAGGCGAACAGCAAGTGAAAATTGGAGGTATGGCTAAAGGTTCGGGGATGATTCATCCTAATATGGCGACTATGTTGGCATTTATTACCAGCGATGTATCTATTAGCCAGGGGCTACTTAAATATGCCTTACAGCAAGTAGTTGAAAAAACTTTTAATATGATTAGTGTCGATGGCGATACCAGTACCAATGATATGGTGATAGTAATGGCCAATGGCCTGGCGGGAAATCCAACAATTGAAGAGAAAGATGAAAATTATTATAAATTTTACCAGGCCTTATACTATGTAGCTGAGTATTTAGCCAAATGCATAGTTAAAGATGGAGAGGGAGCTACTAAGGTGATTGAGGTAGAAGTTCAAAATGCAGTATCTTTCAAAGAGGCTAAGAAGGTTGCTAAAGCGGTAATTAATTCCCCCCTGGTAAAGACCGCAATTTTTGGGAAAGACCCTAACTGGGGGAGAATACTGGCAGCAGTTGGTTATTCCGGGGCTGATATAGAACCAGATAAAGTCGACCTTTATTTAAAAGAAAAAATTATAGAAAATGGCCAACCTTTAGAGTTTTCTCGACAAGAGGTACATAAATACTTGGAATCTTCTGATGAAATCAAAATTATAATTGACCTTAAAATGGGAAAGGATAGCGCTACTGCCTGGGGGTGTGACTTAACCTATGATTATGTGAAGATAAATACTAAGTACAATTAGTACGAGTATAGTAATTAGTAATGAGTGATGAGTGATACTTAGAGTCTTGATTTATCAGGCCCACAAAATACGGGATACAGGGAGAATAAATACGAGATTTGCATCAACTAGTAAACTTGGCAAACGGCTAACCGGGAAACTGGGTAACTAAGTGACTAATAAAATTGATAAATCGGTAAATTGGAGAATTGATAAATTGAAAGAAAGGGGGGTGATAGCAATGAAAAAAGAAATAGATAAGCGGGGAGAAATTCTTTTGGAAGCCCTGCCTTATATTAAAAAATTCTGGAATAAGATTGTAGTAATAAAATATGGTGGTAGTGCTATGCAGGATGAGAAATTAGAGAAACAGATTATAAAGGATGTCATCCTTTTGAAATATGTGGGGATGAAGCCAGTAATTATTCATGGCGGTGGACCGGAGATTTCTGCCGAGATGGAAAAAAGGAATAAAATTCCCCAATTTGTTAACGGATTGAGGGTAACCGATGAGGAGACAATGGAAATAACCGAAATGGTCTTAACCGGAAAGATTAATACTCGCCTGGTAGCGGAAATTAATTTACATATTTCTGAGGGGCCTGGAAATGGAGTAAAAGGGATTGGCTTAAGTGGAGAGGATGCCCAGCTTTTGAGGGTTAAGAAACATCGGGTACCAGAATTAGGTTTAGTAGGAGAAGTAGAAAAAATTAATCCGGAGATATTGACCATTTTACTGGAGAAGAATTACATTCCAGTAATTGCTACGGTAGGAGTAGATGAGAAGGGAATTAGATACAACATTAATGCCGATACTGTAGCAGCTCAAATAGCCATTTCGTTACAGGCGGAAAAATTAGTATTTTTAACTGACGTAGATGGTATATTTAGAGATTATTCTGATACCTCAACCCTGATTAGCAGTCTTAATATTAGTGAGGTAAAAAAACTGGTTAAATCAGGTTGTGTGCAAAAGGGAATGATTCCTAAGGTAGAATCAGCTATTCAGGCCTTAGAAGGAGGGGTAAAGAAGGTCCACCTCTTAAATGGTAAATATCCGCATTCTATTTTGTTGGAAGTATTTACGGATAGCGGGATAGGAACAGAAATTATTACTTAATCAAGGTAACCCAAATAATCAGAATAAAATTTGTGTAATCAATCATTATAAATCTTAGATTTGAATAAGGAGGTCTAAAAATTATGAAGACTGAAGAATTAATAGAAAGGGGAAAAAAATATTTGATGCAGACTTACACCAGGCCGGCAATGGTTTTGGATAAAGGTGCGGGGACGAAAGTATGGGACCTGGAAGGCAAGCAATACTATGATTTTGTAGGTGGTATAGCGGTTAATGCCCTGGGTTATAGTCATCCTAAATTAGTTCAGGTAATTAAGGAACAGGCTGAAAAGTTAATCCATTGTTCTAATCTTTATTATAGTGAACCTCAGATAAATTTAGCCAAGATGTTAGTAGAACTATCCTGTGGGGATAAGGTGTTTTTTGGTAATAGTGGAGCAGAGGTAAACGAAGGAGCTATTAAGATTGCTATTAAATATTTTAAGAACCAAGGTGAGGATAAACACAGGATAATTTATATGAAAAATTCCTTTCATGGAAGAACCATTGCTACTCTGGCTGCTACTGGTCAATACAAATATCAGAAGGATTATCTTTCTATCCTGCCTAAATTCAAGGAGGCAATATTTAATGACCTTGATTCGGTAAAGGCAGGAATTGACCAGGAAGTAGCAGCAGTATTGCTTGAGCCTATCCAGGGAGAAGGGGGCATAAATGTTGCCACAGAGGAATTTATAAAGGGATTAAGAGAATTGTGTAACCAGGAAGGAATATTACTCATCTTCGATGAGATTCAATGTGGCCTGGGTAGAACTGGAAAGATGTTTGCCTACCAACATTATGGTGTAGAGCCAGATATTTTGACTATTGCTAAATCTTTAGGAGCAGGAATACCCATTGGAGCTTTGATTGCCAAGGAAAAAATTGCTTCTTCTTTTAAACCTGGAGATCATGGGACTACTTTTGGTGGAAATCCCTTAGCCTGTGCAGCTGCAATAGCTAATTTAAAAGTTATACAAGAGGAAGATTTGGTTGGGAAATGTCAAGAAAAGGGAGAATACTTTAAAACTAAATTAGAAGGCCTTAAAGAAAAATATCCCCAGAAGATAAAAGAAATAAGAGGTTTAGGTTTAATGATTGGCGTGGAATTGGAAGAAGAAGGTCAGGAAATAGTCAAGAAATGTTTAGAAGAAGGAGTGCTAATTAATTGTACAGCGAAAAAAGTATTACGTTTTTTACCACCCTTAATCGTGCAAAAAGAGGAAATAGATTATTTAATAGATATTTTAAACAAAATCTTAATGTAAACAAAAGTGCCTGGCACTTTTGTTTACATTTTAATTTTATGGAGGAAGGAAGATGAAAAAAGTGAAAAAAATAGTATTGGCTTATTCGGGAGGGTTAGATACTTCTGTAGCCATTAAATGGCTAAAAGAAAATTATTGCGAAGAAGTGATTACGGTAGCAGTTGACGTGGGTCAGAATAGTGATTTAGAATATGTAAAGGAAAAAGCTCTTAAGATTGGAGCAAGTAAATCTTATATTATTGACGCTAAAGATGAATTTGTACACAATTATGTTTTGCCAGGATTACAAGCAGGTGCGGTTTATGAGTCACGCTATCCTTTAGCTACAGCCTATTCCCGACCATTAATTTCTAAGATATTAGTGGATTTTGCTGAGAAGGAAGAAGCAGAAGCCATCGCCCACGGTTGTACTGGAAAGGGGAATGACCAGGTAAGATTTGAAGTATCTATCTCTGCTTTAAATCCAAAATTGCAAGTAATTGCTCCAGCTCGAGAATGGGGGCTTACTCGAGAAGAGGAAATCGAATATGCTAAAAAGCACCAGATTCCTGTCCCTGTAGATGTGGATAATCCTTACAGTGTAGACCAGAATTTGTGGGGAAGGTCTATTGAATGTGGAGTATTAGAGGACCCTTGGATGGAACCACCAGAAGAAGGAGTTTACGAATGGACGGTAAACCCGGAAGACGCTCCTGGTAAACCAACTTATCTGGAGATACATTTTGAAAAGGGAGTGCCGCAGAGTATAAATGGAAAGGAGATGCCTCTGGTGGATCTAATTTTAAACTTGAACAAAATTGGAGGAGAAAACGGTGTAGGTCGGGTAGATATGGTAGAGAACAGATTGGTAGGAATCAAATCTCGAGAGATCTATGAATGTCCGGCAGCTACTATCTTGTTAAAGGCATATCAGTCTTTGGAAGGGTTAGTTTATCCTCGAGAATTATCTCATTTTAAAAAGATTATTTCCCAGAAGTATGCCGAATTAACTTACTATGGCCTATGGTATTCTGCATTAAAGGAAGCTCTGGATGGCTTTGTAAGAGCAATCAAGGATAAGGTGACTGGGACAGTGAAAGTTAAATTATTTAAAGGTAATTGTGTAGCAGTGGGCAGAAAATCTAAAAATTCTCTGTACGATTTTAATCTGGCTACTTATGACCAGGGAGATACTTTCAATCAGGATTTTGCTAAGGGATTTATAGAACTCTGGGGTCTGCCTACTAAGGTGTATTCTTCGGTGAATAGGAAAAGCAGTAATAAGAGATAAGTAATGAGTAATAAGTAATAAGTTTCAAGTTGCAGGTTTCTAGTTTGTCATCGCGAGGAGTATAACGACAAAGCAATCTCAATATTTCCTCCCCCCTGAGGGGGAGGATTAAGGTGGGTGTGGAGAAGATGAAAAAACTATGGGGTGGAAGATTTAAAAAGGGTATAAATAAAGAGATGGAAAAATTTATCTCTTCTCTCTCTTTTGATAAGAAATTAGTAAAACATGATCTCTTGGGGAGCATTGCCCATACCCAGATGTTAGGGAAATGTAAAATTATCACTCAAGAAGAAAAAGATAAGATTGTGAAAGGACTAAGGCAACTATTAAAAGAAGTGCAAGAGAACAAGATAGAAATTGTTGCGGGAGAAGCAGAAGACATCCACTCCTGGGTGGAAAATAAATTAAAAGAAAAGATAGGGAAGGTAGCTGGGAAGTTACATATTGCCCGAAGCAGAAATGACCAGATAGCTCTTGATGAGCGGATGTATTTAAAAGAAGAGGTGCTAAAGATTCTGGATTTATTAAAAGATTTACAGAAATCTCTTTTGTCATCTGCTCAGAAGAACTTAGGGATAATTATGCCCGGATATACCCACCTACAGCATGCCCAGCCCCTCCTTTTTTCTCACCACCTGATGGCTTATTTTTATATGTTTGAACGAGACAGGGGAAGAATGCAGGATTTATATAAAAGAATTGATGTTTTACCTTTAGGCTCTGCCGCATTAGCAGGCACTTCTTTTCCCATTGATAGAGAATATGTGGCCTCCCAGCTTGGCTTTAAAAAAATTTCCGAGAATAGCCTGGATGCGGTAAGTGATAGAGATTTTATTTTAGAATTTTTATCGGCTTCCACTATCTTAATGATGCATTTAAGTCGTTTGGGAGAGGAATTAGTCTTATGGTCTACACCAGAGTTCAATTTTATAGAATTAGATGATTCTTTTTGTACCGGGAGCAGTATTATGCCTCAGAAGAAAAATCCTGATGCTGCAGAATTAATTAGAGGGAAAACTGGGCGGGTCTATGGAAATTTGATAAATCTTCTAACTATGATGAAGGCTTTGCCCTTAGCTTATAACCATGATATGCAAGAGGATAAAGAACCTTTATTTGATACAGTATCTACCTTGGAGAGTTCGTTATTTTTAATGAGCAAAATGATAGAGACTATGTGGATTAACAAAGAAAAGATGGAGAAGGGAACCAAGGGTGATTTTTCTACCGCTACTGAATTAGCAGATTATTTGGTAAAAAAAGGTTTATCTTTTAGAGAAGCCCATAAATTAGTTGGTAAAATCGTTCTATATTGTCTGGAAAATAAAAAAATTTTGGAGGAGTTAACTCTTGCAGAATTGAGTTCTTTTCATAAAGATTTTAATGAAGACGCTTTAAAGATTTTAAAACCTGTATCTGCTGTTGAAGCAAAGGATTCATATGGCGGAACTTCTCTAAAGAGAGTCAAAGAGTCTATCCAGAAAGCTAAGAAAATATTAGAAGAAAATATTAATTGCTAAAACTAAAATTAATTTTACTGTTTTTCTTATTTTAAAGGAATTTTATTTTTTGGATCTTTCCTTTGTTATCCCTTCGAAAAAACTCAACATAACTACTTTCTTTTATGATATTCTCTTCAGATAATTTAGGAATTGCTATTTTCTCTCGAGTTTGACAGTTATGCACAAATTTTAGGTATTTAATCCCCTCAAACCCTTGAAAAATAAGCGTTCTGTTTTTTATTCTCGTAAAAAGTACCACCAAACATGAATATTTATTTAACCTGGGGAGATTAGACCAAATCAAGAACAATCCCAGCTTTCAAAACCTGGCCCTGCGTCTTTTAGAATTATCCGGAGCAAAAGACCTGGTCAGCTTAGATATCATCTCGGATGCTCAAATAGTCAACGTGGGTTATATCGTTTACCAAAAGATATGGCAGGAATTTGGTTTAGATGACCTTTTGTTTCGGTTAAAAGATTCAGGTAAAACCCAGTTTGACTTGAGCAAGACCTGTTTTCTTATGACCATTCAGCATCTCCTGGATCCTAAAAACAAGCTTAAAACATATAGTAACCAGCATCATTATGTAAGACTACCAGAAGTAAGGTTACACCAGTTGTATCGTTCCTTAGATATTCTTTGTGACCACAAAGAAATACTGGAAGAAGAGATATTTTTTAAAAA
>DOTB01000037.1:8745-8924 GCA_003513845.1 Candidatus Atribacteria bacterium
GAAGAGATATTTTTTAAAAACCGTAACCTTTTCAATATACAGGTAGATGTAGTCTTTTACGATGTAACCAACTTTTCCTTTGAGAGTGTAAAACCAGATAGCTTAAGGGATTTTGGTTTTTCCAAGGATGGTAAATTCCAAGAGGTTCAAGTAGTCATGGGCCTTTTAATAGACCGGGA
>DOTB01000037.1:8954-71506 GCA_003513845.1 Candidatus Atribacteria bacterium
GGTAACACCTTTGAGGGGAAAACCCTAGAAGAGGTCTTTTCAAAACTGGAAAAACGCTTTGGTATACGAAAGGTAATCATTGTGGCCAATAGAGGCGTAAACGGTAAGATAAACCTGAAAAAGATTACTGATAGAGGATATGACTACATATTTGCCTCTCGAATAAAAAACCTGAAAAAAGAGGTAAGACCAGAAATATTTAAAGATGATTATCATAAGATGGGAGAAATCAGTTACAAGGTCATAAGCTATACAGATAAAATTAAAGAAGATCACCAAATCTACGAACTCCCTGAAGAACTCATTATCACCTATTCTCCCCAGAGGGCCCAGAAAGATAAAGCCGATAGAGAAAGACTGATTAAAAAAGCTAAAGTTTTACTTCAGAATAAATCCTCTATCACTGCCAGTAATAAAAGAGGGGGGGAAGAAATACCTAAGAAGTTCAAGAAAGGTAAGCTGGGTTCTTGATGAAAAGGCGATTAGAAAAGATGAGATGTTTGACGGATATTATGCTATCCAGACCAGTGAAAGAAACCTTACCCCCCAAGATATCATTGAGGCCTACCACAATCTATGGAAGATAGAAGAATCATTTCGGATAATGAAGACTACCCTTTCGGTAAGACCAGTCTTCCACTGGACCGAACCGAGGATAAAAGGTCATTTTGTGATCTGTTTTTAGCCTTTCTTTTGGAGAGTACCTTAGAATTCAAGCTGAAAAGGGCTCGTCTTAAAGTATCACCACCACAAATTCGATAAACCCTAAATTCTATAAATTTTGCGGAAGTTAAGATAAAGCAGAAGAAGTTTTATCTTAAAACCAAGTTTATTACTTTGGGTAATAAGATTTTAAGGTTGTCACATATAAAACCACCCCCAAATGTTACTCCAGGTAGGGAGTTATCTTTGTAAAATAAAAAATGTAGTGCAAAAATATGCATTTTCATTTTTTATTTGTTGATAAATAAGGGGTTTTGTGAGATTAAGTGTCAAAGTCAGGATTTATTATCAAGGTAGGAGATAAAATTGTCAAAGAAGATTATCTTCTTACTTCCTCTTCCCAGGTTTAACTATTTCCGATTATAGGTGGGGGGGTAGAGAGAGATTTTTTCTCTACACCCATATAATAAAAAGTAAAGTAAAAAATGTTTATTTTCGGGTAATATCAGCTTTCTCCAATCTTTCCACTGCTTCTTCTAATCTTTCTTTTTCCACAGTTAGGGCAATTCTTACATATCCCTCACCGTAATCACCATAGCCAATTCCTGGAGTTACAATAATTCCTGTCTTTTCTAATAAAAGATTAGCAAATTCTATAGAGCTCATTTTGTTTAAAGTGGGAATCCAGATATAAAAAGTAGCTTTGGTCGGCTTGATATTCCATCCTAATTTATTCAATCCTTTGATAACTATATCTCGTCTTTGAGTATAAATCTGATTCATCTTTTCTATATTATCCTGAGGTCCAGTTAATGCTTCGATACCAGCTTTTTGAATAGCCTTAAAGACACCTGAATCAATATTACTTTTAACGATAGAGAGAGCGGAAATAGCTTCTTTATTTCCTACTGCAAAACCCAATCTCCAGCCAGTCATATTATAAGTTTTGGATAGAGAATGAAATTCAATTCCTACCTCTTTAGCTCCATCTACCTCTAAGAAACTGTTGGCTTTATACCCATTAAAAGTCATCTCCGAATAGGCAAAATCATGACAGACCAAGATATCATATTTTTTAGCAAATTTTACCACCTTTTCAAAAAAATCTTTATTGGCAACAGCAGCAGTAGGATTGTTAGGGTAATTGATAAACATTAATTTAGCTCTTTTGGCAATCTCTTCATCTATCTCTTCTAAATCCGGTAAAAAATTATTTTCTTCTAGTAAAGGCATAATGTAGGGAAAACCATTAGCAAATAGAGTACCTGTTTTATAGACCGGATACCCGGGGTCAGGAATAAGGCTAAAATCTCCAGGGTCAATAAAAGCCAGAAAGATATGAGCTATTCCCTCTTTGGAACCGATTAAAGCCATTACTTCTTTATCTGGGTCTAAGTCAATTCCAAACCTGTTTTTGTACCATAGTGTAACTGCTTGTCTGAATTCAGCGGTCCCTTGATAGGGAGGATAATTATGAGTTTTTGGATCTTTAACACTTTCTCGCAATTTTTCGATTATATGTGAAGGGGTAGGTTGGTCAGGATCACCTATTCCTAAGTTAATAATATCGACTCCTCTTTTTATTGCTTCTTCCTTTTTCTTATCAATTTCAGCAAACAAATAAGGGGGGATAGTTTCTATCCTTTGGGCTATCTTCATTGAATATTTCTCCTTTCGTTTTTACAATTTTAACGACTTCTTTATAGCCAATCTACCCCTCATTATACCAGATATTACACCAAATTTTTAATTAATTGTTCTCTTTCTCCATATAATAAATCAATAATTGGAATTTCTATTAAGGTATAACATCCAGGTTTTTGTTTTTGGGAAGCCCGAGCGGCGCAGGTTAGAATTTGAGCAGTAAGGGCCGGATTATTTATTTTCATATTAAACTCAAATAGTTGGTTATGAGACTTTCCTGAAACTCCTTTTCTCTCCATTTTTACTCCATGACCCATATCCATTAATTTATTAACCTCATCAACCTGAATAACATGAGTTTCATCATGGACAAAATATTCGTCAGTTTTTATAGCTGAGGCAACTTCTTTAAAGGAGAAACCTCCTTTTAGTTCTACATATACCATTCTTCTATGGACGCCTGTCCCCAGAGGGATAGTTAATGATAAAGCATTTTTCACTCCAGGGATGGATTTTACTGCGGTAGAATGTCCCATACTCATCCCGGGGCCGAAATTGGTATAAGTAATACCTTTAGGAGCCATTGCCTGAAATAATCCCCGGACTACTGAATCAGTTCCTGGATCCCAGCCAGCTGAGATTATAGCTACCGCATTATTTTTTTGGGCAACAGTTTCAAGTTCCTTTTTAAGTTCCCAAATATTGGTATGGATGTCATAGCTATCGACCGTATTTATTCCCAGAGATAATATTTCTCGGGCAAATTTAGGAACTTCCCTGCTGGGTGCACAAATGATAGCAACATCTATTTCCCCTAGTTCCTTAAGGTTAGAAGTTACTTTAGTAGTGCTAAGTTCTAAGGGGGTATTAGAGATAGAAGAGGGCCTTCTTACCACTCCAGCTAACTCAAAATCAGGCGCCTCTTGCACAGCGTCCAGGACATATCTTCCGATATTTCCGTATCCTACAATGGCTGTTTTAATTTTTTCCATTTTTTCTTCCTTTCTTAATTAAATTATTTTTCTATATAGATTAATGATTATTTCCCAAAAAGCCAAAAATACTTTCGATAGATTATGTATGTATTACGCTACTGTTAATTTTATAGCAAATTATGACTTTTGGGCTTATAATTATTTTGTAGGGGCACAATGAATTGTGCCCTCACTCTAATTGCTTTATTTTTCCTGTGGGCACGATACATCGTGCCCTACTGTACACTTTTGTTTACTTTTTGGGTTTCAATCATTAATGAAATTTATTTTTTATGTTGATTATTTTCTACGGGTTCGATGAATCGTGTCCCTATCTTCTAACTCTTTTCTTGTTACTCATCACTCATTAATTATTACTGTTATTATATCTTCAATACATCTTTCATTTCATAAAAACCTGCAGGTTTGCCTTCCATAAATTTTATAGCCTGGATGGTACCATAAGCAAAAGTATCCCGGCTGTGAGCTTTATGAGTAAGTTCTAATCTTTCACCTAAGGAAGTAAACATCACCGTATGTTCACCGCAAATATCCCCGCTTCGAATCGAGTGGATACCAATCTCTCCCCTTTTTCTTTCTCCAATTATTCCTTCTCTGCCATAGACTGCTACTTCATTCAGATTCACCCCTCTGGCATTTGCGATTTCCTGAGCTAATTTTTTCGCTGTTCCACTGGGAGCATCTTTTTTAAACCGATGATGGGCTTCTACAATTTCTATATCATAATCATCGCTCAAAGAAGCAGCGGTTTTAGCCACCAGTTTAAATAGTAGATTTACACCTAAAGACATATTTGGTGAGAGAAGAAAAGGAATGCCTTGAGATAATTTATTGATTTCTTTGATTTCCTCTGAGGAGAACCCGGTAGTCCCTATAATCATAGTCTTTTTATATTTTGAGACAACTTCCAGATGTATAAGAGAAACTTGGGGATTGGTAAATTCAACTATCTGATCAGCACTTTGAATTATCTCTTCTAGATTGTCTTTAATAATTATTCCAGTTTCTCCTAATCCTACTACTATTCCCCAATCCTTTCCCTTCTGGGGATGAGAAGGGGATTCAATTATACCTACTAATTTCATATCTTCGTTCTGATGAACTAACCGAGCGACTGTGGAACCCATCTTCCCGCAGCCGCCACAAACAATGACCTTAATCATTTTATTATTCCTCCAGTAAACCAAATTTTATTAGGTCTGCCTTTAATTTAGCAAGATTATTTTCACTCATTGGACAAAGAGGTAATCGTAACTCGCCAGAAGGCAATCCTATTAACTGGGCACTAGTTTTAACTGGAATAGGATTAGTTTCATAAAACATAGCATTACTTAAGGGATAAATTTTTGATAAGAAAAGTTCTTTAGCTTTTTGATAATTCCCTTCTTCGTAGTATTTTATCATTTCAGCCACATCTTTCGGTATAATATTAGCAACTACGGAAATGACTCCCTTGCCTCCGATGGATAGCACAGGAAGCAATAATTTATCGTCTCCAGAAAGAAGGGTAATTTTTTCTCCGCATAATTCAACTATTTGTGTCATCTGTTCTAAATTTCCACTGGCTTCTTTTACTGCTACGACATTTTTTAGTTCTGCTAATTCTGCTAATGTTTCAGGCAACAAATTAACTCCAGTTCGAGAGGGGACATTATAGATGACTATAGGTATGTCTATTTCTTCTGCTATCTTTTTAAAGTGCAGATACAATCCCTTTTGGGTGGGTTTATTATAATAAGGGGTGATTATCAGGGCTCCATCTGCTCCTACTTCTTTAGCATGAGAAGTTAGTTCTAAGGCCTCTCGAGTGCAATTGGAGCCAGTTCCAGCAATTACCGGAACTCTCCCTGCTACTGCTTTAACGGTGATTTCCACCACTTTTTTATGTTCCTCATGAGAAAGAGTAGGGGATTCCCCGGTAGTGCCACAGGGGACAATACCATTGGTCCCATTTTTGATATGAAACTCCACCAATTCTTTTATTCCTTGTTCATTGACTTCTCCACTCTCGGTAAATGGGGTAATCATAGCTACTAAAGATCCTTTAAACATTTTTTAATCCTCCTTTTTTATTTAGTCGTTAGTTAGTCGTTAGTATTAGTTACCTAGTTACTTGGTTAATTAGTTAGCTAGTTTAAAAGACTAAACCACCAACCCGCTAAAAAATTTAAAGCGAAAAACTCAAAACCATAAACTTGTATATCGTATTGTGGTATCGTGTTTACTCCCCCCTCACCCTAACCCTCTCCCTCGGAGGGGAGAGGGAATAAAGGATCAGTATATTTTAATTTATTCCATATACTATGAGTATATAATACGATATGCAGACTTATTATGAATACCGACTCCTGGCTCCTGAATTCTATTTATTTCCGAGATACGATTCACGAGATACGAGATACTAAATACGAGATACGAATTTGGTTTACGCTAAATTCAGTTAGTAACCACAATCCCTGCTTCTTGTAACGATTTATTGATTATATTATAGGCAAACTCTCTGTCTTTCCATTCCAGGAATATTAAAATATCGGTTTTTATTGTAGTCATTTCAATTATATTTATATTATTTTGAGCTAAGGGTCGGGTAATCCTCTCAATAATTCCTGGTGTTTCAATAAAATCCCTGCTTCTGGCTATTATTAAAGCAACATCATTTTTTAAAGTAACTGACTTTAATCTTTCATCTTCAATTACAATTGGATGAATCAGGTCATAAGATTGCTGAGCATAATTCTCTGTAACATAAATTCCAATATGTTTTGTACCGATGGAAACTCCATATAAACTAATATGATTATCAGAGATAGGGGTAATTATCTTTTTTAATAATCCTGGAGTATTAAATATTTCAGTTCCCAGGATAGTTAACATAGTAAGTTTTTCTTTAAAAAGGATTAATTTACTTTTAAAAGCCCCTATTATTTCTGTCCCTTCTGCAGATAAGTCTCCCTTTTGAAAATGTATGATTTTTGCTTTCATCTTGTCTGTTTTATATTTTAAAGCTTGGGGGTGTAGAACTTTTGCCCCGCCTTCAGCAAGGATCCCCATCTCTTCCACACTTATTTTTTTTAAAGTTATAGGCTCTTTTTCTTTTATTATGCGAGGGTCAGCACTTAAGACTCCTACTGCATCGGTTACTATAATCACTTCATCTGCTTCTATAAAGTTTCCTAAAGCGAAAGCAGTGATATCGCTTCCCCCACGACCTAAAGTAGTTATACTGCCATCTTTATAGCTTCTACCTAAGAAACCGCATACTATAGGAATAATACCTTTCTTAAGCAGTGGGTCGATTACTTTCTGACACTTTTTTTTGGTTTCCTCAGAAAGTATTTTAGCTTGACTAAAATTATCATCAGTTATTATAGGGAAATCCTTATCTGCGGGGTCAAAATATTTGGCTGAAAATCCCATAGATCTAATAGTTGTTGATAAAAGTCGTGCACTTATTCGTTCTCCCATAGAGACAAAGTCAGCATAATCTTTGTCTTCAATACGATCTTTAGCAGAGTCTTTAAGCAAAGAAGTTAAGATATCAGTAGTATTTCCCATTGCTGAAACAACTACTACTACTTCATCCCCTTTTTCTGCTTGTTGAATAATTGATTGGGCAGCTTTTTTAATTCTTTCTGGATTCTGAACACTTGTTCCGCCAAACTTTACTACTAATCTATTCATAAAACTTCACCTCTATATTTAAATCATTTTTTAATGTACCCATTACTTTGTCATATATCATTTCTTATAATATCTTCATAAGTTTCTCCTTTTACTATTAATCTATCTTCCCCTTGGTTAACTAAAATTACAGGTGGTCGGAGAAGTCGATTATAATTACTGGACATAGAATAATGATAAGCCCCGGTAGTAAATACTGCTAAAAGGTCTCCCACTGAAGTTGAAGGAAGTTTCAAATCCTTTATTAAAATATCTCCTGATTCACAGCATTTTCCTGCAATAGTAACTACTTCTTCAGGTAGATTGCTGTTTATTTTATTTACCAAAACTGCTTCATATTTTGCACCATAAAGAATAGGTCGAGGATTGTCTGCCATACCCCCATCTACAATAAGGTATTTTCTAATTCCCGGTATTTCTTTTATTGCTCCAATTGTATAAAGAGTAACTCCTGCTTCTGCCACTATAGACCTCCCTGGCTCTACTAATATCCTGGGCATTATCAAATTGTTTTCTCCTATTTCCGTTATAAGATTATCTACAATTAAATTTACAAAATTTTCAATGGAGGGAGGTTGGTCAGATTCAAGGTATTTCACTCCTAATCCCCCACCCAAATTTAGGTTAGGGGTATCCATCCGCCAACGGTCTTTTATTTGTTTAATAAGTTTTACCATTTCTTTAATAGTTAAGATATAAGGAGATAGATCAAATATCTGGGAACCAATATGACAATGCAGACCCTGATAAATAATGTTTTTCTTAGAAAGAACTCTTTCCATAACATCAGGAACTTTATCTATACTTATGCCAAATTTTGAATCTATTTGCCCAGTTTGAATAAATTGATGAGTATGAGTATCTACTCCCGGCGTTACCCGGAGAATTATTTTCACCTTTGTATTTAATTTTTCTGCAATTTGATTGATTAAGCCAAGTTCATATTCATTATCTACCATTATAGTCCCGATTTTTTCTTTTACTGCAAATTCTATTTCTTCTTGGGATTTGTTATTTCCATGGAAGAAAATTTTATCTGACGGAAAGCCTGCTGAAAGAGCAGTATATAATTCTCCACCAGAAGCGACATCTAAACTTAAGCCTTCTTCCTTTAAAATATTACACATCGCTTTAACCAGAAAGGCTTTGCCAGCATAAATTACTTCAAAGTCAACGTTTCTTCTGGAAAAAGCAGAAGTATATTGGCGACATTTATTTCTAATTATGCTTTCCGAAAAGAGATAGCAGGGAGTCCCGTATTTCTGGGCTAATTTTATAAGTTCACATTGGTCAAAGGCTAAATTTCCAGAATTATTTAGGGAAAAACCGTCCCGATAAATTTGAGGTATTATGTTATTTTGATTATTCATCTATTCCTCCTTAAAATAGTCGTTAATCGTTAGTATTTAGTTTTAAATTACAATGTCAGTTGCGAGTTAATTCAATCTGTCAGCCATATTTAATTTGTCAATATGTTATTTCCATAGCTTATGTCATTCCCGCGAAAGCGGGAATCCGGAATTAAAGGTATAAGAAGTTTTGATAGATCAAATCCTTACATTTGTATAGATAGGTAATCCAAATTCATAAATAAAAAAGGCAATTGATAAGCACTATACTCATCAATTGCCTAAAAATTAATGGACAATTAAATATACCCCCGTTTTTCTCATTAGATGAGATAGCGCTCCACCAGAAATTAGGGTAAAGTTTCTGGTGACAGTCTTATGGTTCTTCACCATAAGCCCAGTGTAAAGACTAGAGCAATCCTCTTTACACTTCGGCGAGAATACCTTTCCTGATGAATCACAGATGCTCATCTCCTCATCAGTACTTATTATTGCTCGCGCCTCTACCTCACTTAAGAAAAAGTGAGGTGTATATATTAAGTTTTTAATAAAATAACATATCTATTAAAAAAAGTCAAAATTTTTTAAATTTTTATCCCCATTTTGAAGATTAAGAAAATTCCCAGAAAATATCCGATAAAAATTAACCAGCCGGCTGCCCCTAAATTAAATACAGATTTTTTTGGTCTATATACTACACTAGCAATAGCAATACTGGTGAGGATTATAGCTATTAAAGCACTAATAATATGTTGTGGGGAGACTACGCTTAGAATTGGTGGGCCATCGTAAAATATATCTGAGAAGAAAGGTATGGTCATATTGAGGATATTCGCTCCCAGGACAATACCTACTGCCAGGTCATAAGCTTTTATTCTAATAGCCGCAAGGGCGGTAACTAATTCTGGTAAAGAAGTAACGATGGCTAACATTATAGTTCCCATAAAAGTTGTTCCCCAACCTGTAAGTTCTGCCAAGCTATTAGCAACTTGTGCTAATTTTATGGCAGTAAAGATTATTATTATGGCTGCTATTGAAAATTTTACATTAGTTACAGGCAAAGAATAAGCAGCATAATTTTCTTCAGGGACTCCCAGGACATCATCGGGTCTATTTTTTTTACTATATCTAAATATTACCATAATGCCTAAAAAATACAGGATTATCAAAATTAGAGAATCTATGCCCACACCTACAAACATAAGTGATGGTTTTATTAGTATGCTCAAGGCGGCAATTGCACATAGAAATATTCCCAAAATGGCAGTTAGAATTTGACCCGTGGTTACTTCTCTAAGTAGTGGTCCGGGACCATGGGCAAAATCTGCTATAGCGATAATTAATAAATTAAACATAATGCTTCCAAAGATATTTCCAATAGCTAAATTGGGAGCGTTGATCCAGGCAGCACCAGAACTTGAAGTAATTTCAGGAAGAGATGTAGCTAAAGGGATTAAGGCGGCCCCAATCCAGACCCTTCCCCATCCAGTCTTTTCGGCAATTATATCTCCATAACGAGTTAGTTTAGTTCCTGCAAAAATAATTATTAGAGCGCATATTAAAAATAAGAGCCATAAATTAAGCAAATGTATTATATTCCTCCTGAAGCTGAAGTGTTTTTATAACTTAAAAAATTATAACATTTCCTTAAAGGGTAATCAAACGAAATTAGTATTGCTACATTGTGGGAAAAAATTAAATTTAGAGGTAGGGGCACGATGTATCGTCCCCATAATTGCCAGAGAATCTTTTTGTTTTTTACTTTTTAGCTTAACAAGCAGATTGCCACGCTCGCCTTGCTCGCTCGCTGAGTTTTGAATTATGATTTTAATCGGTAGATTGGTAAATCGGAGAATTGGTGAATTATTTTATAACTGAAAAAAATTTTGAAAAAATATAAAATTTATGCAGGGATTTTTTATTTTTTGTAGAATATATTATATAAAGAGAAAAAAATCTTAAAATTAAAAGTAAAATATGGTAAAATATCAAATAAAAAAGAGGTATAAAAATGATCAGGGTGAAAGTTTCTGGAGTAGCAATAGACCCGGTTACAAAAGGTTTTGTGGTAATTTTAAAAGATGAGGCTGGAAAAAGGTGGCTTCCTATCTGGATAGGGCCTTATGAAGCAAAGATGATTTCTTTAGCTTTAGAAAAGATTAAACCAATAAGACCTTTACCTCACGATTTAATAAAAAATATTTTAGACTCTATAGGTGTGATTATTACCAGGATAGTCATTTGCAATATCAAACAAAATACTTATTTTGCTTCTATCAGATTAAAATCAGATCACGTAGAAAAGGAAATCGATGCCAGACCAAGTGATGCTATAGCTTTGGCTTTAAGGATTAATGCCCCAATTTATGTAACTGAAGATGTACTAAATAAAGCCTCTACCGATAAGATTGTTTTAGAAGATGAAAAGGAAATAAAACTTGCAAAACTGCGAGAAAAGATGCAAAAAGCAGTGGAAGCAGAAAATTATGAAGAAGCTGCCAAATTACGAGACCAAATCAGGAGTTTAGAGAAGAAGAAATAATTTTCCTCTATTTGCTTCAATAAATATTTAGAGCATCGGAGTTTCAAAGAAAGTCTGATGCTCTAAAATAAATTCCTATTTAAGAAAAGTAATTAATTGTAAAAAGATTGTCAGGGAAAATTTTATATAAAATCGAAAAGGGATAACAAAAAATGGAGGGGTTTTAGGGGAGTTTACTCCCTTAACAATTATGTAGACCTCAAGGAACCTAAGTAAAAGAGCGCTAAATAAATTAATATTCGAAGAATATTTGAAATGGTTAAATTAAGTAAAAATATCTATACGTAAAATGAAAGGTGGAAATAGATAAAGTATGAGAAAAGTAATTATAGATCCAGTAATTTTTACACAATTTCCTGATTTTAAAAGAGGAATAATAATTGTTAAAGATGTAGAAAATGCGCTTAGTAACAAAAGAATAAAACGGCCTTTAAATAAAGAGATTGACAAAAGGGTAAAAGAAGATTTGTTCGAACACCCTTTTATAAAAGCCTGGGATGAAGCTCATTTGAGATTTGGTTCTAACCCTGACAAATTCCCTCCTTCTATAAAATCACTTCTAAAAAGAATAAAAAAAGGCGGAGGATTCCCTTTTATCAATTCAGTAGTAGCCCTATTTAATTATATTTCTATAAAATATCTTATCCCTTGTGGAGGAGATGATGTAGATAAAATAGAAGGAAATTTACATCTTGGTTTTGCTAATGGAGATGAAAGTTTTATTCCTTTAGGGGGAGATGATGAAGAACATCCGCAGCCAGGAGAAGTAATCTATTTTGATGACAAGTCTTTAAAGGTAATGTGCAGGAGATGGAATTGGCGAAATGGCGATTTTAGTAAAATTACAGAGAATACCAAAAGAATGGTTATCAATATCGATGGAATTGGAGAAGTCCCTCAATCACTTATTGAAGAAGCAAGAGATGAATTAGCGAAATTATTAATTGAACAGTGCAAAGCAAAATTGACCACTGATTTGTTGAATCGGGATAATAGAGAGATTGAAATAAATTTTTAAATTATGTTCGCAGAGTTTTATTTGGCCAAAAAAGAAAGGAAGCTATAAGATATGAAAAAAAATCAAAAATTTTTCCGCAACTGTTTAAAGGAACTAAAACCTTACGACCCTCATCAGGTGCCTTATAAAATAAAATTGAATGCTAATGAAAATCCTTATGGGTTGCCCGGTGAGATTATTGAAGAGATATTAAGAAAAGCTAAAAAATTGGAATACTCTCGTTACCCTGATGCGAATTCTGAGAAATTAAGTGAATTAATTTCTTCTTTTTGGGGGTTAACCAGAGATAATATAATTATAGGAAATGGCTCTGATGAGCTTATTGATTATTTAATCAAAGCTTTCTCTGAAAAAGGGAGAAGGGCAATTACCACTGCACCTTCTTTTGCTATGTACAAAATTTATTCAATTGTTAATAATACTAATTTCGTGGAAATTCCCTTAGATCAAAATAATTTTAGCTTAAATGAAGATGGAATTTTAGAAGAAGCTAAAAAGGAAGATTCTTCCCTAGTTTTTATAGCATATCCTAATGCTCCAACTGGAAATTATTTTGCGAAGGATAAGATTATAAAAATAATTGAAGAATCAGGTTGTCTGGTGGTGGTGGATGAAGCTTATTACGAATTTGGGGGTAAGACCTTTGCCCCCCTGATTTCTCGTTATAATAATTTAGCTATACTTAGAACATTTTCTAAAGCCTATAGTTTGGCTGGTTTACGGGTGGGATACTTACTTTCTAATCCAGAAATCATAAATGAGGTGAAAAAAGTTAAAAGCCCATTTAATGTAAATATCTTTTCTCAACTTGCAGCTCAAATAGTCTATGAAAATAAAGAAATTTTAAAAGGTAGCATAAAGAAGATTATTGAGGAACGTGAAAGATTGATAAACAGGATAAATAAAATTCTATTTTTTAAGGCTCATCCTTCGCAGACTAACTTCGTTCTGGTTGAGGTGGGTTCTAAAGAAAATGCAGATTTAGTTTACAATAGTCTATTAGAACAGGGAATTCTAGTCCAAACAGTTTCCGACCCCGTTTTTTCAAGCTCTAGATACTTTTTACGTATAACCGTTGGGAGTAAAGAGGAGAACGATATTTTGCTTAAGGAGCTAGAAAATATTTCTAAAAACCTTTCTTTTACTCCCTTATAATATATAATATAATTGTAATCCAAAATACGATTTTTAAAGGAGGTGAAAATGATGATTAAATTTGATAAATTTACTATAAAGGCTCAAGAGGCAATAGGTGAAGCGCAACAAATTGCTTCCAGTTATAACCATCAGGAAATAAAGGGAGAACATCTTTTGCTGGCTTTAATTAATCAGGAAGGTGGAGTTGTACCTTCGATATTAAAGAAATTAGAAGTTAACTCTAAAGAACTTAAAATTAAATTAGAAAGACAGTTAGAAAAGATTCCTCAGGTTTACGGAGGTACTGGAGCACAACAATATATAGGGAATGAACTTAATGATATATTAAATGCTGCCCAACAGGAAGCTCAAAAAGTAAAAGATGAATATGTAAGTACTGAACATCTATTTATTGCGTTAGTAGAGACAGAAGGGACTGCAGTAAGCAACTTACTGAGAGAAGCAGGAATTAATAAAGACAAGATTTATCAGGTTTTGGTAAATATTCGGGGGAGTCAGCGGATAACTGATCAAAATCCAGAAGAGAAGTATCAGGCTCTGGAACGTTTTTCCCGTGATTTAACAGAATTAGCCAAAAGAGGAAAACTTGATCCGGTTATTGGACGAGATGAAGAAATACGGAAGGTTATGCAAATACTTTCTCGACGTACCAAGAACAATCCTATGTTAATCGGTGAGCCCGGAGTGGGAAAAACTGCTATTGCTGAAGGTTTGTCTCAGAGAATTGTGCGGGGAGATGTCCCTGAAGGATTAAAAAGTAAAAGAATAATAGTTTTAGATATAAGTGCAATGGTCGCCGGTGCAAAATATAGAGGAGAATTCGAAGATCGGTTAAAAGCGGTTTTAAAAGAGATTCAAGAATCTGCAGGAGAAATAATTGTCTTTATAGACGAAATTCATACCTTAGTGGGTGCAGGAGCAGCTGAAGGGGCAATAGATGCTTCTAATATGTTAAAACCTGCTTTAGCCCGAGGAGAATTACATTGTATTGGGGCGACAACTTTAAAAGAATATAAAAAGTACATTGAAAAAGATGCAGCTTTAGAACGGCGGTTCCAACCAGTAATAATTAGAGAACCTTCAATAGAGGATACAATTTCTATTTTACGAGGGCTGAAGGAAAGATATGAAGTACATCATGGAGTAAAAATCAAAGATTCTGCTTTAATTGCTGCAGCCATCTTATCTGCTCGCTATATTTCAGATAGATTTTTACCTGACAAAGCTATTGATTTAGTTGACGAAGCAGCTGCCAGTCTGAGGATAGAAATTGATAGTATGCCCGCTGAGATAGATGAGGTAGAGAGAAAAATTATCCAATTGGAGATAGAAAAACAAGCTTTAAAAAAAGAAAAAGACAAGGCTTCTCAGGGGCGCCTAAATAAATTAGAAGAAGAATTGAGTTCCCTCAAAGAAAAAAGAGATAGTATGAAATTGCATTGGAAAAGTGAAAAAGAAGTTATTCAGAAAATTCACGAGATAAAGAGTAAGACTGAACAAGCTAAAATAGAGGCTGAGAAAGCGGAAAGAGAAGGAAACCTTAACCGAGTAGCTGAGTTAAAGTATGGAGTAATTCCCCAACTTCAAAAAGAGTTGGAGAGTGAAAATGAAAAATTGGCTTCTTTGCAAAAGGAAAATAAGATGCTTAAAGAAGAAGTAGATGAAGAGGATATTGCCGAGATTGTCTCTAAATGGACTGGTATACCTGTGGGTCGACTTATGGAAGGTGAGGCAGATAAATTAGTCAGAATGGAGGAAGAGCTTAAACAGAGAGTAGTAGGGCAAGAAGAAGCGGTTAGATTAGTTTCCAATGCAATTAGAAGGTCACGAGTGGGGATAGCAGATCCTAATAAGCCGGTAGGTTCTTTTATTTTTATGGGACCAACAGGAGTGGGTAAAACCGAGCTTGCTCGAAGTTTGGCGGATTTTTTATTTAATGACCAGAATGCCTTAGTACGTATTGATATGTCAGAATATATGGAAAGACATAGTGTAGCCAGGCTAATTGGTGCTCCACCTGGTTATATAGGATATGAAGAGGGAGGTCAGCTAACTGAAATTGTTAGACGCAAGCCTTATTCAGTTGTCCTCTTTGATGAAATTGAAAAAGCACATCCCGATGTTTTTAATATTCTATTACAGATTCTAGATGATGGACGACTAACTGATGGACAGGGCAGGGTAGTTAATTTTAAAAACACTATTTTGATAATGACTTCTAATATTGGGAGTCAATGGATATATGAAATGAATGAACAGAATAGAGAATCTATTATGCAAAAGGTAATGGATTCTTTGCGACAACATTTTAAACCTGAATTTTTAAATAGAATCGATGAAGTAATTGTTTTTAATAGCTTAGATAAAGAGAAGATTATAAAAATCGTGGATATTCAGTTAGATATTCTAAAGATAAGATTGCAGGATAAGAGGGTAAGTTTGGATGTAACTACAAGAGCAAAGGAATTTTTAGCAGAAAAAGGATATGATCCTCATTATGGCGCGCGGCCTTTAAAGAGAACTATTCAAAGATATATTCAAGACCCCTTAGCTTTAAAGATTCTGGAGGGGGTTTTTAAAGAAGGGGATAAAATTGAAGCTGACTTGGACGAAAAAAATGAAAAGATAATTTTCAAGAAAATGTAAATTTAATATTAGTTAGCCGGTTAACCGGTTTACCAGTTAAAATACATGATACAAGTTATAAGTTTAAGTTTAAAAAAGTCTTTACAGTGAACTGAAAACCCGTATTTAACACTATCAACTAATTTAATCGGTGAATTGGTGGATAGGAGAATTGGTAAATTAATTTATTGGCAAATATCATTGGAGAAGGAGAATTAATAATGTTTACCCAATATATAAACAGTTTTTGGCAAGCTATATTAAGTTTTTTTAGTCCGGAGAAGCTTATTCTGTGGTGGGGGAAGTTAATAACTATTGTAATAATATTAGTAGTAGCGAAAATAGTTTTATCTATAATTAATAAAATAATAGAAAAATCTTTAACCCCCTTAAAAAAATCTAAAAATTACCAGAAGAAAATTTCCCGAGCAAAAACCTTAATTCCTCTTTTGCAAAGTGTTAGCAGATATGTAGTCTACTTTATTGCTATAGTGATGATCTTAAAGGAATTGGGCGTAGATACTACTGCAGTAATTGCCAGTGCTGGTGTAGTCGGTTTAGCCATAGGTTTTGGAGCTCAATCTTTAGTGAAAGATATTATTTCAGGCGCTTTTCTCCTTTTTGAAGGAGCAATTTCAGTGGGAGATTCTATTACTGTTGGCGAACATTCTGGTGCAGTAGAAGCTGTTAATTTAAGAAATATTCATCTACGAAAGTTTTCGGGTGAATTAAGGGTAATACCCAATGGAGATGTTGGAAGTTTTGGCAATTTTAATAGAGGGTATATGAGGGCTGTTGTGGAAGTAGGAGTGGCTTATGAACAGGATGCAGAAAGAGGAATGAAAACCTTAGAGGAAATTGCCAATAAATGGGCTGAAGAGAATAAAGAAATTGTATTAGAACCACCAGTTGTTCAGGGGATACTATCATTAGGTTCTTCAGAAGTAACCTTAAGGGTAGCAGTTAAGGTAAAACCAATGACTCATTGGGGTGCAGAAAGGGAACTTAGAAGAAGAATCAAAGAAACCTTTGACCAAGAAGGCATAGAAATTCCCTTTCCTCGACAGGTTGTTTACCTCCGAAAAGAAGGAGAAGGAAAATAGAAAGCAGTTTTGAAATAAGATTATATTTATTTTTTTAGATAAAAATATCTTTACTTTTATTAAGTAAAAATAAGTATGAAATTGATATAAGGTAAACTATAATAAAACCTAAATTTAATCCTAATTTTGGGAGTAGATACCAACAAGCAATATAGAATACCAATAAAGTGCTAATACTAAAAGAAAATCCATAAATAACCGAAGGATATAGATTATTTTGCTCTTCAAAATGCAGAATTAACAACAAAGCAAATAATGTAGATGGAAAAGAGCTTAAAATTCCTGCCCACCTGCTTCCAGCAATGGAAGCAATTTCGGTAAACATTGAAATAATAATTCCTGCTATTAACCCTCGAATTAGAAGTTTTATTATAGAATTTTTTTTATTTATTTTAATTGTTTGATTTGCCTTTATTTTCTTTAAAATTAAAATATTTATAAAAAATATTGTTAAAAATACAGCAGCAGCTGAAAGAAGATTGAGATCCAATTTGTAGATGAAATAACCCGAAACATAAAAAGAAATAAATCCCATCAATGAACAAAAAGCCAAGGAAATTATATTATTTCCTGACTTAAAATATCTTCCTGTCATAAGATAAAAAAGACAGAATAGTATTGATGAAGATAAAGCAGAAATTCCCCAAGGGATTCCCGTAACCAAAAAAGGTATTCCTTTCTGGTAACAAATAAAATAGACAGATAAACCAGCCCCCACGGGTAGTCCCGATAATAATCCACCAAAGAACGGATTAATTCTTGTTGATATTTCAGCTAATAATACTACTATTAAAGTTGAAATCAATATTTTTGCCAATATTAAATTTATTAAATTCATTAAAACTCTTCTTTTTCGGAATATAATTTTAATATGTTATAAATATTTTTATGGAATATAGAGCCCGGAAGTAACGGGTAGATATAAACTAACCTGAGGTAAAAAGCTAAGAACAATAAGTCCAATGATTGCTGCTATTACAAATATCCATACTTCACTGGCAACCTTATCCAGAGTACTTTTTATTAAGTTTGCTGCTACATATAAATTAACTGCTACTGGGGGAGTAATCTGTCCAATAGCCAGAGCAACTACAAATATTATTCCAAAGAAAAGAAGGTCAATATTGTAATAAGCAAGAATAGGCATAAAAATAGGCATAAAAACATAAGTAATTGAAATGGCGTCCAGGAACATACCAGCAATAACAATGGCTAAATCTGCAAGTAAAATTACAGCAATCGGAGATTTTGCGATACCAATAATGGCGTTCGCTATTTTATCTATAACCCCCAAGGTAGCGGAGGCAATAGAAAATTGGGTAGCAAAAGTTACTACAAACATAACTACTGATGAAGTAACTACTGCTCCAACTAATGCTTCATAAAGTCCTTTAAGATTAAGCGTTTTATATATAAATATACCAACAAAAATGCTGTAAAATACTGCAAAGACAGCGGCTTCAGTGGGAGTGGCAATCCCGGTATATATTCCCCCCAGAATTATAACTGGTGCAAGTAAAGCCCAAAAAGCATCTTTAGTAGCAATCAAAATTTCTTTTACTGTTCCTCTTCTTTCTATTCCCCTAAATCCTCTTTTCTTTGAAATAAAATAAGCAGCTACCATAAGAGTTAAACCTATAAATATTCCAGGAATAATTCCTCCCAGGAAAAGTGCTCCTACTGATACTCCAGTAACGTTTCCATATACAATAAAGGCAATACTAGGAGGAATAATAATAGCTAATCCACTTGCTGCTGCAATGGTAGCTGCTGAAAAATTTTTATCATATCTTTGGCTAATCATCGCCGGGATAAGAGTCAAGCCTACTGCTGCAGTAGTAGCTGGGCCAGAACCTGATACTGCTCCCCAAAATAGACAAGTTATAATTCCCGCGATAGCTAATCCTCCAGCAGCTCTTCCTACAATAATCTTGGCTAAGTTGGCAATTTTTTCAGCTAATCTTGCTTTTTCCATTAGCGTACCTGCTAATACAAAGAAAGGTATAGCAATGAGGGGGAATTTAGCAATTCCAGAAGCAAAATTTCTGGAAACCATTGTAACACCAAGGCCGTATTTCCATATGGCAAATACAGCTGCAAATCCTACAGATGTTCCGATAGGAACACCGATTAAAAGAAAGAGAGCAAAAATTCCAAAAAGAACTAAAACTTGCATTATTTTGCACCTCCCTCTTCAATCTTTTTTAATTCAATTTTTAATCCTTTATAAATATTTTTAAAGATAAAGACGGAAAATATAGGAATGCCGATAGTATAAATCCATTCGGGGATTCTTAGAGCTTCACTTTCCATATGAAAGATGGTTATATCCATATAGATTTCTCTAAGAGCATAATAATTCACAATTAAAAAAAGGAGAGTGCTTATAATTGCAGAAATTAACGCTGCAATTTTCTTAATATTTTTTGATAATTTGTTATAAACAGTCACCATTCCCAGATGAGCACCTTTTTCAAAGGCAATAGCAATACCTAATACTGTAAGCCATACAAAAAAGTGAACGGTAATTTCTTCAGTAAAAGCAAAGGAAAAATGTAAAAATTTTCTACTTAATACATTTATAAAGGCAACCGATGCCATTATAAAAAGTAAAATTGCAGAGACTATTTCTTCAAATTTTATTCTTATTTTGTTTCCTGACATTAAAACCTCCGTTATTTAAAGAGGGGAGATTATATCTCCCCTCTTTGCTTTAATCTGGACTATTTAGACATATCTAATTTGGCAGCAGTGACGAAATCTACTCCTACTTCAGGGATCCATTTGTCGAGCACTGGTTTAGTCGCTTCTTTAAAGGCATTCAATTCTGCCTCAGTAAATTCAACTACTTCCATTCCCATAGTTTTAACATAAGCGATTTGATTCAAAATCTCAGGAGTTTCTCCAAATTGTTCTTTTAAAATATTGATAGAAATATCTCCATCAAGTCCTCTTCTTACAAAGGCTTTTTCCCACATCGCTGCTTCTTCTGCGGTTTCTTTTATAATGGTTTGTATATCTTCAGGGAAAGAATCCCATACTCTTTTATTAACACAGAAGATAAGGGGATCTACCAGATAATTCCAGTTGGTAACGTATTTATGGTATTCCCAAATCTTGACTGGCAGAAGAACTCCATAAGGATTCTCCTGTCCGTCAACTGCTCCTTGTTGGAATCCGGTAACAGCATCTCCCCAATTCATATGAATTGGGTCTGCACCTAATTGTTTAAAGATGTCATCATATATAGGGGTAGGGCAAACCCTTAATCTTAATCCCTTCATATCTTCTACTGCTTTCACTGGCCTTACATTATTGGTTAATTGTCTAAATCCATTTTCACCCCAGGCTAAAGCTTTTACCTGCATCTTCTCCATTTGTGCAAACATTTTTTTACCAGTTTCACCATATTCAATCTTATCTAAATTTTCGTAAGTGTTGATGAAGAAAGGCAAAGAAAATAGATTGTGCGATTTAACTACTGCAGAAGAATTTATGGTAGATTCCACAGCGAAATCTATACTTCCTTCAGCAACTGCCTGGAACCAATTCATTTGTTTACCAGCAAGAAGTTGACTTCCAAAATATGGTTTTACAATAATCTTTCCCTCAGTTCTTTCTTTTATAAGCTCACACCATTTTACCGCACCCATTCCCCAGCCAAATGTAGGTCCTACATTTAAGGTTAAAGTGTATTCTGCTTTGGGTTTAAATTCTTGGGCACTACTAACAGAGAAAATAATCCCCATTAGAAGCAAAACAACTAAACTTAAAATTATAATTTTTTTCATTTTTTTCCTCCTTAAATTTTTAATATTAATTTTCAAATTCCTATTTTTAGTCTCGAAGCTATAAAGCTTTAAACTTTTTTCTTTCACCTCCTTTTACTTTATCATAGGATTTTCAATTGACTGAGCTAATTTTTCTAAAAATCTTGCAGCATCTGCTCCATCTATTACTCTATGGTCATAGGAAAGAGAGAGATAAGCTATTTCCCTTATACTGATTTTATCTTCATCAACTACCACAGGTTTTTTAATTATTCTTCCGATTCCTAAGATTGCTACTTCTGGTGGATTAATAACTGGAGTAAATATTTCTGTTCTCATCATCCCCAGATTAGTTAGAGTAAAAGTGGAACCTTTAATATCCTCTTCAGTGATTATACTTTTTCTTGCTTTATCTACTAATTCTTTAATCTGGTCATTTATTATTTTCAAGCTTAATCTATCTGCATTTCTAATTACGGGGACTATTAATCCCTTTTCTGTATCTACAGCAATACCTATATTAACATTATTAAATATTATATATTCTTTTTTCTCAGAGTCAAAATGAGCATTAAATTTATTTAATTCTTTTAAAACTCGAGATAAGACAAAGACTAAGCCAGAAGTTATACTTACCTTATTTTCTTTCATAAGTTTTTTAAACTCACTAAAATCAACTTCTGTTGTATTGGTTAAAGTGATAGCAGTATGAAAAGATTTTGATAATCTTTCTGAGATGGTTCTTCTTAAACCCGAAAGTTTTACTATTTTAAAATTTTCCTCTTTCGAAGTGAAAGAGAGAAAATCAAGCACATCCCTTTTTTCTATTCTTCCACCTGGCCCTGTACCTTTAATTTGTGAAAGGTTAAGATTTTTTTCTTGGGCAATTTTTTTTGCCAGAGGGGAGGCTTTTATTCGTCCACCTCTTTCAGGAGGAGCAATCTTTGTAGGAGGAATTTCTCCCCTTTCTGTAGTTTCGATTATTCTTTTTATTTCTTCCTTTTCTTTGATTTTTTCAATTTTCTCTCCTTCTTCTCCTATTATGGCAATTACTGTTCCTACTTTTATTTCTTCCTTTTCTTTTCCAATTATTTTAAGAAGGATACCAGAAACAGGGGAAGTCACCTCATTAGTAATTTTCTCTGAAGAAACTTCAAGGAGTGGTTCACCTTTTTTAACTTTGTCTCCTTCTTTTTTAAACCATTTTTCGATAAAACCAGATTCCATAGTTAAGCCAAATTTAGGCATTTTAATTTCATACATTATATTTACCTACCTTAAAACTTTCTTTACTGCATCAATTATATCTTTATAGTTAGGGGTTACGAAATCTTGAAGCTGGGGAGCAAAGGGCATAGGAACATTTTTTGCCCCCACCCGAATAATGGGTGCATCTAAATAATCGAGGGCTTCTTCTTGAACTACACTGGTAATTTCTGCCCCCCATCCAGCTCTCTTCCAGGTTTCGTGTGCTACAACCAGGTGATTGGTCTTTTTTACTGATTCAATAACTTTATTTTTATCCCAGGGAACCAGGGTTCTTAGGTCAATTACTTCTGCACATATATCTTCTTTTTCAAGTTCTTCCGCTGCTTTTAGGGATTCATGAACCATATGAGACATTGTTACTATAGTAACATCATTACCTTCTTTTTTTATATCTGCAACTCCTAAAGGAATAGTATATTCTTCTTCGGGAACAAGACCCTTTATTTTATAAAGCATTTTATGTTCAAAACAGATAACGGGGTCATCCCCTTTTAAAGCAGTTTTTATAAGTCCTTTTATATCGTAAGGAGTGGAAGGGATGATTACCTTTATTCCTGGTGTGTGCATAAATATAGTCTCAATAGATTCTGAATGCTGTGCTGCTGCAGAATTAGATATACCATCTGGACCTCTTAAAAGTAGATGAAGTTTTCCTTGGCCACCAGTCATATATCTGATCTTTTCTATTTGAAGAGTGATGGATTGAATGCCAGTAAACAGAAAATCAGCAAAATGAAATTCAACAATTGGTCTCATCCCTACCAGGGCAGCTCCCAGTGCAGAACCATAAATAACCTCTTCCGATATAGGGGTGTCGAAAATTCTTTCAGGAAATTTTCCTAAAAGAGATTTATAAGCACCAAATATACCCCCTTGTTTAGCTATATCTTCACCATAAGTAAAAATAGTGGGGTCTTTTTCCATTTCTTCCGAGATAGCTTCTCCTAAAGCTTCAGCGAAAGTTATTTCCCTCATCTTTACCTCCTTTTAATAATCATATCCGGAATCATTGACAAAAAGGTCAGTTAAAGCATCTTCATTATTTGGGACAGGACTTTCTTTGGCAAATGTAACTGCCTCTTCAATTTCTTTCTGAGCATCTTCCCATATTTTTCTCTTTTCAGTTTCATTTAGCATTTTCTCTTCTACTAATTTTTTTTCGAACTTTCTAATAGGTTCGTTTAACCAAAATTCCTCAACTTCTTTTTTATCTCTATAGAGTTCAGGGTCTCCTACAAAATGTCCTTTAATCCTATAAGTTTTGGCTTCAATCAGAGAAGGGCCCCCATCTTCTCTGGCTCTCTTTATCATTTCCTTTGCAGTTTCATAAATAGTTATTACATCATTTCCGTCTATAGTTATTCCTGGTATCCCATATCCAACTGCTCTATCAGAAATATTTTCTATTGAGGTTGTTTCCTTTGTGGTGGCTGTGGAGGCAAATTTATTATTTTCCACTACAAAAATTACTGGAAGTTTATAAATGGAAGCAAAATTCAAACTTTCGTGAAAAGCCCCAGTGTTTGATGCTCCATCACCAAAAAAAGCTACTACAACTTGGTCAGTTTTTTTCATTTTTATTCCTAATCCTGCCCCAACTGCTATTGGAAGGCCACCTCCTACCACCCCATTTGCCCCTAATACTCCGATAGAAAAATCTGCTATATGCATCGAACCTCCTTTCCCTTTACAATAACCTGTTGTTCTACCATAAAGTTCTGCCATCATTCTGTTAATATTTGCCCCTTTAGCAATCATATGCCCATGTCCACGGTGAGTACTGGTGATAAAATCATCTTTTCTAAGGTCAGCTATAACTCCAGTAGCAATTGCTTCTTCCCCAATGTAAAGATGAATAAAGCCAGGAAGTTCTCCTTCCAGGAATAATTTTTCTGCCATTATTTCAAAATTTCTTATTCTTACCATTGTTTTATAAAGATTTAATAAAAAATCTTTTGGATAGGACATATAAGATTACCTCCATATTTTTGTTTGACTTTCTATTAAATAAAAGAAGCAAATTTTATGCCAAGATTAATTAATTTGAGAAAAGATTATTTTATAAGGAATTTAGAAAGAAGGGTATGAATAAAAGTGTAAAATTATCAAAACATATTTTACATTTAATATGTAAAATATGTTTACAATAGAAGATGTTAAAGGATTTATTTTAAAGCATCGAATTTTTTTAAAATTCCAATTTCTTGATATCCCATTTTTTTATATGGTTATAAACCGTGGGTCTTGAGATTCCCAGGATTTTTGATGTTTTAGAGATATTCCATTTGGTATTCTGAAGAGTTTGTATCAAAGAATCTCTTTTAAATTTATCTATAGATTTATACAAAGAATCATTTTTTAATATAATATCAGGTAAATGAAATTGATTTAATTCATTGCCATCACAAATATTTAATGCCCTTTCGATTATATTTTCCAGCTCTCTAACGTTTCCAGGAAAACTATAGGCGAGTAGGGGGTTGTAGAATGAATCACCTATCTTTACTATATTTTTTTGTAATTTTTGGGAAAGTTTTTCTACGAAATAATGTATTAATAGAGGAATGTCTTCATTTCTTTCGCTTAAGGGTGGAATATTGATTTGTATTACATTTAGTCTATGATATAAATCTGCTCTGAAGTTTCCATTATCTACTTCTTTTGATAAATCTTTATTAGAGGCAGCGATTACTCGAACATCTACTGGGATAGATCTTGCACCGCCGATTCTGGTGACACTTTTTTCTTGAAGGACTCTTAATAATTTTACCTGGAGATCTAAAGGGAGCTCACCAATCTCGTCAAGGAAGATGGTTCCTCCATTAGCTAATTCAAACTTTCCAGGTCTTCCTCTTCTATCTGCGCCAGTAAAACTCCCTGGTTCATATCCAAAGAGTTCACTTTCTGCGAGTTCTCGTGGTATTGCTCCACAGTTTATTACCACAAATGGTCCTTTTCTTCTTAATCCCTCATAGTGAATTGCTTGAGCAAACATTTCTTTCCCAGTACCGGTTTTTCCTAGAATTAAGACATTGGAATTAGATTTAGAAGCAATTTTGGCAATTCTGATTGCTTCTTTCAGTTTTGGGCTGTTTCCTATGATATCCGTAAAACTAAATTTTGCTTGGGCTCCGATATAGGATGTTACAAATTTCCTAACTCTGTTTATTTCTCTGAAAAAATCGATCACCCCTGCGAATTTTCCCTCTTCATCTCTTACTATTACAGCACTCTTAATAAAATGAAGTGTTCCCATATGAGGACTATTAATAATAAACTCTCGGTCAGTATATCCTTTATGGGTCTTATAGACAGATAAAATAACCGGGTCAAAATCTACAATATCTCCCACAAATCTTCCCAATGACTTTTTGGGGTCGACACGTAGAATTTCTCCGGCAGTATCATTCATATACAAAATTTTTGCTTCTTTATCCAGGCATAAGATACCATCTTTTATTCCTTCACTTATTATATCCAGGTATTTTTTAGATAATTTTAAATTTTCTGATATTTCTTTCCATTTTACTTCTTTTTCTACTGCTTGAGAAAGAGAAGAAACAATCCCCAAGGCATAATCTGGATAATCTTCTACTTTTGAGGTAAAAGAAATAAGACCACAAATATTTCCTGTAGAATCATGAATCGGAGAAGCGGCACAAGCCCACTCTTTTAGTTCTGGAAAAGTATGGTTTTGACCAACAACTTCTATATTCTTGTCGTTTTCAAGGGAAAGACTTACTGCAGTCTTTCCAAAAAATTCCTCCTTTACTACAGTACCTTCTGTAAAGACTCCCTTTCCTTCCCCCAAACAAATTATCTTTAAAACTACTCCCTCAGAATCTATAAAGGAGATAAAGAAATCTTTCTTTTTTATTTTAGAAAAAAAATTTTCTATAAGTGAAGTCATCGAGGATAACCATATCTCATTTATTTCTCTTCTTTTATGTAGTTCTTCAGGGGATATCCTTATAATTTCTAAATTTCTTAAGTTTTTTTGATAATTAATAATTTTATTTTCTTCATTAAATTTTTTCATATAATTTATCCAAATTGTAAATTTTTATTACACTTTTTTCTTTTATTTTAAGTGATAATAAGAAATTATTCAATATTTTTTCTTTTACCATATCTATATCCAGAGGAGAACAAGATGAAAGATTGGTAACTTTATTCCTCTTGCTTTTAACTGGTAATCTTATGTTTTTAGGATAATTTTCTTCCCATTTTATCACTTTTTTTAGTTTATTCAGGTCAGAGTTTACAAGAAGAGAGGCATGATAAAAAAAATTATTATTCTTAATGGCAACGGCGGATCCTAAAATTTTTCTTCCCTCTAAAAAGATCGAGCTTCTATCTTTAATTTCAAGATTTTTATGAAAATATTTCAATCCTTCTAAAATTGTTTCGGTTACTCCTTTCGCTTCTTCTAAGATATATTTTGAAAATAGAATATTTTCTTTATTTTTACAGAAAGTTATGTTTAAATTTCCTCGGTCATGGTAGACTGTTCCTCCACCAGTAAATCTTCGAAAAATTGGGATATTCTTTTTCTTAATGTATTCAAGATTTACTTCATATTCTTCTTTCTGAAACTTCCCAATAACTACACAAGGATTATTTTGCCAGAATCTTAAGATAAAACTATCAGCCTTACATATTTCTAAAATCCTTTTTTCTATTTCGAAATTTATTTCAGGTTCAAAATTGGGGAAATCAATTAGAATTAATCTCATTTTAGAATAATGCTCCATATAATATAAGGGCGCGATTCATCGTGCCCTTATATTAATATTTTATTTACTTTTTGGGTTGTAATAACATTGTTATTATGGGATATCTATATAGTAAATATCTATACGGGAAACTCCGCATTCAATATCTATCTCTGTTTTGAATTCTGATTCGTTGTAATTGTGGGAAATATATGTACCATTTTTCTTAATAAAGTCGTCAAGGTCTTTTACAGCAATTCCCGAATCGATATTCACTGTTGCTCCCACATTTTTAGGTATAGCGATATCAATATTGGATGCCCCTGTATCTATAACTATTTTAGAATTATATTTTGGAATACTCAAATTAATATTGCTTGCTCCACTTTCAATATAGAGATTTTCTACCTTAAATCTTGATAAGTTACAGTCCATATTAACGGCTCCTGTTTCTATATTTAAATCATATATTGGTTGGTTATTTAATTTTAACTGCCACTTATTTTTAGGATTACGGAAATTTCCTTTAATAGGTGAGTGATAAATAAGGATATCAGCTTCTTTTCCAACAATAGAGTATTTTTCAAAAGGCTCAAATTCTTTGTAACGGTAATGGGAGATACATTCATAAAGAAGGGGTGTGGATTCTCCTATATTGATAGTTCCCACATCAAATTTTAATTTAATAGAAGCTTTTTCAATTTCAGAATATTCTTTAACTTCTGAAGATATTTCCACTGGTTGTGTTGACTCGGTTTCTGGTAAAACTCCAATTTGTGAGGGTGTTTCCACTTCTGGAATCTTTTCAACTTCCACAGCTATTTCTCGGCTTAGAGTCTTTACTTCTCTTACTATTTCTCCTTCTAGACCAATTCCCATATAACTTGCTACTACTCCAATAATAATTCCTAAGAATATAATTAAGGGACCCAGAAAAGAAAGACTCCTTCCTCTAAAGATTAAAGATACCCCCCAGCTTACTAAAAGTAGTGGCCAGAGTTTAATTATATTTGACCAAACAGACCATTCTAATATATCTAAAGTATTTGCCAAAAGGATAATTCCTATAAGTAATAAAGTGAAACCACCAATTATTCTATTTGCTTTCATTTTTTACCACCTCGATTTTGTTAGTCGTTAGTGAATAGCAATTCGTATCGCGTATTGCGTATCGAGTATCGCGTGAAGAAAATCAGTTTTCAGTTAATAGTTGCAAGATGCAAGATAGAGAACTGTAAAGGCTTTTTCAAACTTGAAGCTTATAACTTGCAACCCAAAACCTATTAACTGGCAAACTGGCAAACTGGTTAACCGGGTAACTGGATAACTGATATCCTACCCTCTTTTCGCTATTATGCGATATACGATTCACGAGATACGAGATACTATTTTATTCTTTTTTAGTAAGATTAGACCAGGCATTGGCAATCAGAAGATCTATTAATCTTTGTTGGTCAGATAGATATTCAGGATTAAGACTTAAGGCAATTTCTCCTTCTCTTACTGCATTTTCATAATCTTGACTACGATAATAAGTTAATCCTAATTTATAATGTGCTTCCGAAAGAATATAATTTGAATCCGCTAACTGAAGAGCCAGTTCATAGTTTTTGTGAGCTTTGGGTAAATCTCCGGCATTATAATGCATATCTCCCATTTCGATGAAGGCCTGGGCAAAATTATCAAAGGTGAAATCTTCTATATACAAGGGATAAGTTTTTTGGGATAAAGTTTTTTCCTTTATTGCCTGTTCATACTCTTCCCCTTTTAATTCAATCAATCCTAACTGATAATATGCTAAAGCTATGGATCGTTTATCTTCACTAAATTGGGTGGCTTTCTTATAGGCAGAAACAGCTTTCTCAATTTCTCCTATATTGCTATAGTAATTACCTAAATTTAAGTAACAGGCTGCATCGGTTTTAAAAGCCAGAAAATTTTCTAAGATATGAGGCGCGGATTTAAGTTTACCCAATTTGATATAGGTTTCTGTAGCTTCAATAAATTGCTCATTATCCTGGTAAAGTTGGGCTAATTCGGAAATAAGCTTATCATTTTGAGGAATGAGTTCAACCACTTTTTCGTATTCGGTTATGGCTAAGTCATATTCAAGTGCTTCCTGGTATATTCTACCTTTTATATAATAGGCAAAGGCATTGTTGGGGTCTTCAGTAATAATTTGGGATAATTTGGCAAGAGCCGATTCTTTTTCCCCCATTTTATACAAGGCATAACTTTGGTTTATTCTCGCTAAAATATTTGTCTCATCTAAATCCAAAGCTTTTTGGTATTCTTTTTCGGCGGGTTCATATAATTTTAATGAACAATAAAAGTTTCCCAGATTAATATAAGTGAAGATATCAGGTTTCATGGTTTTTCTTTCTATAATTTCTTGTAATAATTTTTCTGTCTCGTCACTGGCAAAAATAGTAGTACTAATAAAGGCTAATAAAATTATTAAAAAAAATACCCAATTTAATATTCTTAAGTTTTTTTTATCCATATTTACCATCCTCTCTTTTTGGTATCTTGCAACTTTTCTAAAAATTTCTTTTGTCATTCCCGCGAAAGCGGGAATCTATTTTTTATTTTTACTTTCGGATTTCCATTATCTGTTTTCGCAGGTACAGTCTCGTGGGAAAGACAGAGAAATTTTTGGCTACAACCATATTATATATATTCAACATTATTCTAAAAAATCCTCTTTTTTAATTAAATATTTTTTAATTTATTTTTACTATTTTATTTCTTTACCAAATTCTTTTAATTTTTTAGCGAATTCAGCTAATTTTTTATCTACTAAATAATTTACTGTGTCCTTTTCAAAAGTCCCATCATCTTTTCTTTTTCCTGCTTTTACCCCAGTTAATATCTCAATTCCCTGGTCAATAGTCTTTATAGGATAAAGATGGAATTTTCCTGCCTTTATGGCCTCTACCACATCTTTTCTCAGCATCAAATCCTGTATGTTTAGTGCTGGTATCATTACACCTTGTGTCCCGGTAAGCCCTTTAGCTTTACATACATCATAGAATCCTTCAATCTTCTGATTTACTCCACCAATAGGTTGGATTTCTCCTTTTTGATTAATAGAACCGGTGACTGCGATGTCCTGTCTTAATGGTAAATCTGCCAGACTGGAGAGTAGGGCATAGACTTCTGTAGAAGAGGCACTATCTCCTTCTACACCACTGTAAGATTGTTCAAAACATATACTTGCATCAACAGTTAAAGGTTTATCTTGGGCATATTTTGACCTAAGATAACCACTCAAAATAAGTACTCCTTTATTGTGGGTTTTACCACTTAAATCAGCTTCTCTTTCGATATTGATTATTCCAGCCCTCCCCAGAGAAGTCCTGGCGGTAATTCGAGTAGGTTTACCAAAAGAGTATTCACCCATGTCATACACTGATAGTCCATTGACCTGACCAATCACTGCCCCTTGACAATCAATCATTATGGTCCCTTCTTTTATCATTTCTTGAATCTTCTCTTCTGTCAATCGGAGTCGGTCAATCTTTTCAGCAATAGCTTTATCTACGTGTGCTTCTTTAATTACGGGGCTATTATCGATTTTAGCCCAATAATGAGCTTCTCTCAGGACATCTACTAAATCATTGAATTGAGTAGAAATTTTATTTTGTCTGCCTGCTAAACGAACAGCATGCTCAATAACTGCTGCCAAACCATTTTTATCAAATGGTTTTAATTTTTCTCTTTGGCATATATTTTGAACAAAGCAGGCATATTGAAAGAGACTTTCCTCGTCTTTTTTAGTTACTGAGTCAAAATCTGCCCTAACTTTAAATATTTTCTTAAAATCTTCATCGTAGGTGTAAAGCAGATAGTAAATAAAAGGATCGCCAATCATAATAACTTTGGTATTACATTCTATTGGTTCGGGTTTAAGGGCAGAAGCAGTAAATACGTAAAAAGGGTCGTAGATTTGTATGTCTATTTTTTTATACAATAAAGCCCTCTTTAAAGTTGGCCAAACAGCTGGTTCTCTCAGAGTATCTAAAGCATTTAAGATTAAAAATCCCCCATTAGCCCTTAGAAAGGACCCTGCTTTAATTTTGGTGAAATCAGTAGTCCAGTGACCGAATTTATCTAAAGACCTTTCTATAGTCCCAAATAAATTTTTATAAGTTGGGGTTGTTTCGAAGATTACTGGTGAAGTTTTAGTTTCTGAATTATCTACTAATACATTTACTAAATATTCCGTGAAATTATCTTTAGGAACAGCTAATGGTGATCCGGCGATAATTGGTGTTTCTTTGGCTTCTTTTTTTGCTAAAAATTTTTCTATGTTATTCAAGATATTTTCTTTAACTTCAGCTAAATATAAATTTATTTGTTTGTTTTTAAATTTTTCTTTTAATTCTGAGATTAATTCTTCCACTGCTGGGGCAATCAATTTATTATTTAAAGAAGATAATTTTTGCAATAAATCTTTTTCAAGTTTACTAATCTTTTTGGAAATTTCATTTAATTGAAAAGATAGTTCATCGTATTTCTTTTTAATTACTTCAAAGTCTTTCTCGGAAAATTGTTTTTCTTCTACCATAGATTCTAATTTATCCATATTAACGGGTTTTCCTTCAATTACTGGCACGATTTCTGGTTTAGTATAAATTCCAATCTGGATTTGGACTAAAGCAAAATTTTCTTCTTTAACTTTCTTTTCAAATTCTTTCACTAATTCTTTCTGTTTATTTTTAGATTCTTCTATAAGGGAATTTTTAGTATTTTTATATCTTTCGCTTTCAAAGATAAGAGGTATCTTTTTTCTTAAAGAGGAAATCAAATTTTTCATATCTTTGGCAAATATTTTCCCCTGACCAGCTGGAAGACTTATTGCTCGAGGCATATCCGGGTTTTTAAAATTATTAACATAACATTTATCATCAAATTCTACACCCTCTCTTTTTCTACCTTCTAACAACATTTTGACAGTAGTACTTCTTCCCGTTCCTGCTCTACCCGTAACAAAGATGTTATATCCTAAATGTTCCATTTCCAAACCCAGTTTTATGGACTTTAAGGCCCGTTCCTGACCTAATATCTTTTTAGAGGGTTTTAAATCATCAGTAGTCTTAATATTTAATTTGCTAAGGTCGCATTTCCATCTTAATTTTTCTATAGGAACCTCTTCATATTTTACATTTTTTATAGCCATTAAACATTTCACTCCTTAATTTTTGTTTTGCGAGATTAAAGCAAGTTTATTCCTTTTTATAATATAATACTACTTTTTTGAAACAAATTCCTCTTTTTTAATAAAATATTATGATTGAAACCCAAAAAGTAGACAAAATTGTAACGTAGGGGTACGATACATCGTGCCCGCAGGAGAAATTGTGTCATTCCCGCGGAAGCGGGAATCTATATTGCCATAGTCAAACAGGTGGGTCAGGCGTCCCGCATTTCTAATGCGTAATGTTGTAATTTTTAAATCAACAGGTATAATTAAAAAAAGGATTTTTACTGAACTATTTTTATCGAATAAGATAATCATAAAAAACAATTTATTTACAATATTATTATTTCTTTTCTTTCTTAACTCGATACTCGATACGCAATACGCGATACGAATTAGAAAGGTGGCTTGACTTATGAAAATTACCCATCAACTTGCTCAGGATATAGTCGATAAAACTATGAATATCTTGGGGAGAAATATTAATATTATGAATGAAAATGGGGTGATTATTGGTTCAGGGGATAAGAGTCGTTTAAATCAATTTCATGAAGGGGCTGCCCAGGTAATTAAGGAAGGAAAGAAGTTGGAAATTTATTCTAAAGATATAAACCATTTAGTAGGGGCAAAGCCCGGTATTAATCTCCCCATAGAACATAATAATAAAATTATTGGAGTAGTAGGTATTACTGGTGAACCAAATGAAGTGAGCCCTTTCGGAGAAGTGATTAAGATGACCGTAGAGATGATGTTACAACAGGAATTTTTATTAAAAGAATTACAGTTAGAGCAACAAGCTCGGGAAAATTTTATTCAGGATTTGATTTCTGGAAGAATTGGAAGTAATCAAGAGTTATTTATAACTCGGGGGCAAATCGTCGGGTATGATATTCTCATACCTCGGGTAGCCCTGGTGGTAGATATTTATCAGTTTGAAAAGACTGCAAAACAGAGTTTGCAGACATTCAAAGGGATGAAAGAAGGAGAAATTTATTTGCAGAGATTAAAGAATGAGGTAGTAAAAACTATTCAGGAAATATTTATGGATACCCCTCAAGAGATTGTGGCTTATACCGGTGGGGATAGATTTGTAGTTTTAAAAACCATTGATTTGAAGGATTCGGAGGAGATTTTAAGAAAAAAAATATTTAGAATAGGAGAGCAAATAAAAAATATCATTTCTCAAAAGTTGAGGTTTAAAGTAACTATTGGAGTTGGAGAATATCATCAAGGTATTAGAGGTCTGAGTAAATCATTTAAAGAGGCTATCCAGGCCTTAGATGTGGGCACTAAATTGGAAAGAGCAGGGAATATTTATCATATAAATGATCTGGGTATAGGTAGGATATTAACCGAGGTAAGAAAAGATACTCAGCAAGAGATTATAAAAAAGACTTTTCATTCTGCAAAAGATGTTAAGGGAAAGAAAATGAATGAAGCCTTATTGGAAACTTTAAACGCTTTTTTTGATAATAATTTAAGTATTTCCAAGACTGCCCAAGCTATCTATGCCCATCGTAATACTTTGTTATATAGGTTAAAGAGGATTAAAGAGATAACCGGTTTAGACCCTAAGAATTTTGATGATGCAGTACAACTCCGCATTGCTTTAAAGATGAAGATATATCAAGAAAGTGACAAAGATAAATAAAATCTTTTTCCCATATTTATAATCTAAGTCTCGATTTTAAATAGTAGGAGTCGGATTCATCCAACCTGTTCTGTCATTGAGAGCGAGCGAAGCGAGCGTGGCAATCTCATTACTCTCTATTTCTAAAATCGATTTCAAATAATCTAAAAGCTGGACTACCAGAAACTAAAAACAAAACTGTGAGAAAAAAGAGGATTTTTGAAAGTTTTGTCGAATAAAAAATATAGTTACAGAGAAAATGGGCAGGCGTTGGATAGGTTCTGATTTATTCGAGTTTGTTATACAGGTTACAAGAAAAAGGCTTCTGGATATTTACTATTCAAAGGATTTGGTGAAGGAGTGAAAGATGAAGACAGAAGACAAAATAAAGAGAATAATTGAATACTTCTTCAAGCAAAAAGGATATAGCTTGCACAGTATATTCCTTTTTGGTTCAAGGGTGAGACAGAATTATGAAGAGGAAAGCGATTATGATCTATTTATTATCTTAAACGATAAAATATTGCAGAAAGAAAAAAAGCAACTTACCATGCAAGTTTTAAGAGCGCTCCATAAAGAAATGAAATTTACTCCTTTTGATGTAATTATTAAATCCAGAAAGGACTTTGAAGAGGAAAAGGATATTGTAAACACGATATCTAACGAGGTATCTATAGAGGGTATAAAATTATGAATGAGAAAAAGAAAATGAATTTTGTCCATAAATGGTTACAAAAGGCAGAAAGTGATATTAAAGTTTCCAGAACCTTATTGGAAGTTGAAGACTCTCAGACGGATGCAATATGTTTTCACTGCCAGCAAGCGATAGAGAAATATTTTAAAGCATATCTCACCTTTAAAAATATCAGAGTGAAGAAGATTCACGATTTAGAAGTTTTATTGGATATGTGTATTGAAAAAGATAAGGACTTTGAAAATTTAGATAGAGATAAAATATCTGATTTAAGTTATTTTGCTGTAGAAGTAAGGTATCCTGATGAATTTTATATACCCTCTATTGAAGAGGCAAGGGACTGTTTGGAGATTGCCACAAAAATTAGAGAGTTCATCCTGCAAAAACTTGGATAAAAGAAGAAGAGTTGAAATAATAAGGTTTTGGCAATTTCTATTTATAATATAGGATAGACATCCTGTCTCCCTATCTAATAACTATATGAAACAATATCTCGATTTTTAAATAGTAGGAGTCGGATTCATCCAACCTGTTCTGTCATTGCGAGCGAACAAAGCGACGAGGCAATCTCAAGAAATATCACATACTTTATTTAACAGCGCACTAATATAGCTGATTTGCTCGAAAACTAAATTTAGTAAGATGCGAGGTAATATGAACAATAAAAAAGTAAATTTAAAAACTGAAAAAGAACTTCGAGAAGCAATATTGAGGGAGAAAGAGAAGGGAACACCTGATATAGAAATAGGTCGTAAATATGGAGTTACATTTAGATATATTGAACGACTTATCACTCAATCGCAGGGATTAAATATTAGTTCTTTAAAGGTTTCTAAAAAAGTTAAAACTCTTTATCCTAAAGATTTTAAAGAAGAACAAACTACTGTTTGGAGTTTTAAACAAAGAGGAAATTGGGCAACTCATAGTGGAGAATATCGAGGAAACTGGTCACCCTATATCCCTCGAAATGTAATCCTTAAATATTCAAAACCTGGTGAATTGGTTTTAGATTATTTTTGTGGAGCAGGTACAACGGCTGTAGAATGTAAATTATTAAATAGAAAATGCTTAGCATTTGATATTAATGATAAAGCTATTGAATTGGCAAAAGAGAATATAAACTTTAATATTGATTCGCCGCAATTACCCTTTAAGAAAGTCCATGCTCAAACATACGAACCTAAATTATTAATTGGTGATGCAAGAGATTTATCATCTTTGGAAGATAACTCAATAGATTTAATCTGTGCTCATCCTCCCTATGCAAATATTATTCATTATACAGATTCGAAAGAAGGCGATTTGTCTTTTTTCGATATTAATGAATTTTTAAAAGAAATGGAAAAAGTTGCAAAAGAAAGTTTTAGAGTGCTAAAACCAGGGAGACAATGTGCTATCTTAATAGGAGATACCCGAAGAAAAAAACATATAATACCATTAGGCTTTAAACTTATAAATGTTTATTTAAACGCAGGTTTCAAATTAAGAGAACTTGTCATAAAAAGACAACACAACTGTAAGACGACAGGATTTTGGTATAACAATAGTATTAAATATAATTTTCTCCTTTTAGCTCATGAATATTTACCCATTTTTGAAAAACCCAAACCATCTGCTTTAAGTGTAGAAGAAAGAAAAATAGACTACAATTTAATTACTCCTACCTTAGGCAGACCTTCATTAAAGAGAAAATTAAGCGAGCTTGAAACAACAACAGTGTGGGTTTTACCAGAGAAAGATTTTGAAAAGTACTTAAACAAAAACATAATAGATAGATATTCGGATGGAGATGGATATTCAACAATATTTTTAAATTCTCAGTCTAAGCACGAGACTAAAGGAATTCTAAAAAAAGAACAACAAAATATGAGATTACTCTTTGTTAAATCACCATATTTGAATAATAATCCGATACTAAACATAAAACACTATTTACAAGAAATAAATGAAATTGTAAATCGAGAATTAAAAACTATAACTGATAATGGATATATTGTAATTCAAACACAAGATATTAGAGAAGGGGGATATGTACAACCATTAGTAAAAAAAATAATTGACATGTTTACACAAAAAATATTATGGCTTAAAGAAATTGTGATTGTTACAAGAGAAGGAGTAAACGAAATAAATTTAGAGAACCAAAGTTCAAGTAATTATCTAAAAATAGTTCATCAATATTTACTTGTCTATAAAGTAATAAAAGGGGAGAGGTAAATGCAAAACCCAGAGAAAGTTTATATTGATTTTGCTTCTAAAGTTTCTTTCTTAGAGTTTATTCAGGATGAGTTTAAAAACACTAATATTCCAATAGAAGAGTTACAACAAGAAATATCTTTATTGGAATCAAGAAACCAATGGAATATAAACGATTTGTCTGAGTATGTAAAAAATTATCCTCGAAGTTTTATTATCTTTCAAAATATCTTTCAATTATTAAGATTTACAAATGCTCAACTTATACATTTTGTATTTGATATAGTTAAGCTTAATTCTTTAGATATTAATGCAATATATGAATATATGATTTTAAATCTTAAACATGACCTAGAATTCAGAAAAATATATTTAAAAACAATGGATCAAAAATTGGATTATAGTAGTTTTATTTCACATTCGGGTCAATATGATAAGAAATATTTGATTGCGATCTTTAAATTTGCAATTTCAAAATATATAGAAAAGAGCTTTAAAAATATTTCTATATTAGAAACAAGGATTCAAAAAAGCGAATTTGAAGATTTTTCTATAAGATTTTCTAATTATTTGTTAAATAATTTGAAGTTAAATGAGGTGCTTGGTACGATTAATATTGAAAAATATCTAAGGAATAAAAGGATACCTCTTGATACTAAAAGTCTTCATGGAAATTACCCTAAAATCAAGATTGAAAAGATATTAAAGAATAATGGCTATAAAAATATTGACTATCTATTAAATAATGCTGGTGTAAAAATATTAAAACATAATTTGCAAGAGCAACTTAATGACCCTGCGTTAAAGAATAATAAATTATTTTGTACCGAGCGCTATATCGATAAAATAATCAAAATTAAAGATAATAAACTTAAAAAATTTGATCTAATTATTTTCCATAATAATAAACCTAAATACTTATTTGAGATAAATTTCTATTCTACTGAAGGTACAAAAATTGGAATAAACCAAAATGAATATATAGATTTAAATAATTATATTAAAGAGAATTTTGAGAATTTTAAATTTTATTGGATTACAGATGGGAATTATTGGCTTACAACTCAAGGTAAAATAAGATTTTTAAACTTACTTAAATATTTTGATAAAATATTTAATATTAATACATTTGCAGAACAAATAAATAGTTTTTAAATTATTTATATTTTACAAAAAATAAAGCTCTTTTGTTAAAATACCTATCAATCTATCACCTTTTGTTTATAGTGTACTTAGACTCTCTTCAGAAATAATCTGATAAAACGCAAAAAAACCGCATTTTAGGCTTAAATTTTTTAAAAAATCGATAATTTTACTACCCTATTTTTGGGGTATTTTGGCCTCGGCAAATTCATCAAACCCTTATAAATAGCCACTTTTGGATTTTTGGATGAATGAAAATTTGGTTAAAAAAATGCAATTTTCAAGGGATAAAGTATAGCTCGAGCAAAAATTTTCTCTTATATGCGTTATTTCGCAATCTACTTTTTTAACACCAATAACAAAAAGTAGCTTACTATTGATTGACAGGCATAATAATTAGTGATATTCTATGCATAGAGGTGATGCAAAATGAGAACTACAATAGATATTGATAAAAAACTTCTTGAAGAAGCATTGAAAATATCAAAAATACGCACAAAAAAGGAATTAATTAACTTGACTTTGAAAGAATATATTAGGAGAATACGTTTAAAAAATTTGAAAAATCGCTTAGGGAATTATGATTTAGCCATTGACTTGGATGATTTGAAAGAGAGCAGAAAAGATGAGTAAGCAAAATAATCTTGTTCTGATAGATTCTTCCTTATGGATTTTAGGTCTTAAGCGTAATTGTTCAGAAAATGTGAGGAAAGTAATAGGCGAATTGTTAGATAAAGATCTTGCAGCTACCTGTGGTATGATATTAATGGAAATACTACAAGGGAGTAAAAATAAGAAAGAATACGATGAGATAAAAATAGAATTAGAGGCACTCCATTATTTTGAAGAGAACAAAGAAGTTTGGAATAGGGGTGCTCAATTAGGGTTTGATTTAAGAAGAAAAGGAGTAACTATCCCTGTTACTGATATTCTTATTGCCTCAATAGCTATATTCTATGATCTAATACTTTTCCATGCAGACCATCATTTTGAAATAATTGCGGAAAATAGCAGTTTGAAGAGTAAGCAAATTATTTCGGGAATATAGTGTTAGAAAAATACAGTACTTAAAAGATTAATGGAGGGCGGAAAATGAAAGTCGAAGAGATTAAAAGAAAGATATTGCCCGTATTGAAGAAATATGGAGTAACAAGGGCGGGTATTTTTGGCTCTGTGGCAAGAGGAGAAGCAAGGGAGGACAGTGATATTGATATTTTAGTGGAGATTAAAGGTAGAATGAGTTTACTTGATTTTGCTGGATTAAAGGTAGAACTTGAAGAGACTCTTGGCAAGCCAGTTGATTTAGGAGAGTATTCAGCAATCAAGCCAATCATTAAGGAACAAATCCTGAGTGAAGAGGTGGCTATTTTATGAAAAGAAACGTAAAACTCTATTTACAAGATATATGGGAAAGTATATTAGCAATAGAGGAATATACCCAGAACCTTTCAGAAGATAGGTTTTATTCGAATCGTCAGGTTCAAGATGCAATTATTAGAAGGTTGAAGATAATTGGCGAAGCAGTCAAGAATATAGATGACGATATCAGAGATAAGTATCCACAGATACCATGGAAGAAGATTGCAGGGATGAGGGATATTATTGCTCATGAATATTTTGGGGTAAAGCTTGATAGAGTATGGGATATTGTGAGAAAAGATTTGCCTAATCTAAAAGAAAAAATTGGAACCGTAATAGAGGAGGAAGAAAATGTCTGAGAGTAACCCGAATGAAAAACAAAGGCGTTCAACCCAACAAACAATAGTACATCATCTGAACCAGATATAAAAATTATCAAGTTATTGGTTTTGCTACCTTCAGGAATGCTCCCCAAGGACGCACAAAAACTGCATTTTAGGGCTTAAATTTTTTAAAAAATCGATAATTTTACTACCTTAAAATTGAAATATCCACTAATTGTGTATATAATATAGGATGTAATCCTGTATTTATTACATAGAAGGTAGATATTATGGAAAATGAAAAAACTTTAGGAAAAATTAGTGCTAAACTTATTAGAAAATTATATGATGAAAATAAATCTGTTTTTAAAATTAACGATGCACAAAGAATTTTGGGAAAAAGTTATAATGCTGTTACAGATTTGTTAAGTGAATTAGTAAAACGAAAAGTAATTGTTCGTCTAAAGGCAGGTAAATATTTAATTATCCCTCAAGAAATGGGAAGTGGAGAGAATTATTTAGGCAATTGGTATATAGCTGGCAAAGAAATTATTAATTCCAAGAAATATTATATTGCTTTTTATAGTGCCATGAATTACTGGGGGATGTTAACACAACCTTTGATTAAAGTTTTTATTGCTACACCTAAAAGACAAATTGTACCTCGGGAAATGATAGGAAAAATGATTTTTGTTACCGTGAAAGAAAAGTCGATTTGGGGGTCCAAGAAGTATGGATGAATAATAAAGAAAAAATAAGAATTTCAAATATTGAAAAAACTATTATTGATTGCTTAACTTATCCTAGATATTGTGGAGGAATTACGGAAATAGCTAAAGGTATTTGGATAGTTAAAGATAAGCTCGATTATAAGACATTACTAAATTATGTTAATAGACAAAATAAAAATGTTGTTGCAAAGAGATTAGGGTATTTACTAGAATTATTAAATATTGGAGACTCAAATATTATATTAGGATTGAAAAAATATGTAAGAGACCGCTATGATTTATTTGATCCTACCTTATCTGTAAAAAGAATTGATAGAAACAGCTGGCGTTTAATTGATAATGTAGGTCAAAAACAAATAAAGAATATAATCAGGTTTTAGAAAAATGATAGATTATTTACAAGTACAAAGATTGGCTATAAAAAATAATGTATCTCCGGGAATAATTGAAAAAGATTATTTAATCGAACTTGTATTATTCTATTTTTAGGCAGCGTATACAATTTTGGTTGCTATTTACTTTTTAGTTCTTTTTTAAAATTTAATAATAGTAGTAGTATTGTGGAGAGTGTGGGCAACCTGAAGGGTTGTCCAAGTAATGGGGGTAACTCTTTGGGAGTTATCCACATTACGTCACTATCCACAATTAACACTTTTGCGAAAAACGTACCCAGTTGATATTACTGGTGTCTATCCCAGCCAGTTCAAGAGGCGATTTTCCATTGTTACCGGGTATCCTAGAGCAATTAAAGTGGTGAAACCGGTAATACATAACCAAAAGCTTAATAGAGTTGTAAGCTGTCTCATAGGATTCGAATCCGGCAACTTTCTTGAACTTTTGATTGAGCTGTTTGATGACATTTTCAATAATATTATTATCTGGTCGTAAATTATGATCTTTGAAACGTTTAATAAGATTGGGGAATCTGATTCTCAAGATATTCATTCTTTTAATGAGCTTAGCCTGCCTTAATTCATCTTGATGGCGTTCTAAGTATCTAATTGCCCTTAAAGCGGTAGGCAAGGTCTTACACCTACAGATGATCCTGGTAATAAGAAGGAATTTTTCGGCCCAAAGTTTATTACCACCGGCATAGTGATACTTAAGGTAGAACTCTGTTGCCCGATAGGCATGATAAGTACAGAACTGATGAGGTATTCCTGGTAAAAGCCAGCGGACGGTTCCAAAAAACTCGGGCAGGAGATCACTGATAACCCCTTTAAAAGGATATTTTATTACCATCTTGATAATAATGAGAAACCAGGCGACATTTATTTCATTTTCTCTTGAGACTAACTCCCAGTGGACGATATCTTGGGTCTTTAGATCTACAGCTAGAAGCAGGTACCACTCCACACCTTTGATGAAGATCCTCTTTTCATCTATGAAAAGATAACCAGACCATTGAGGTTTAAGTTCAGAGGCCACATCTACTGTAGACTTACAATTAGTACCTAAGGCATTGATGATCTTAAAGATTTTGTAAGGGGCAATTCCTAATTGTCGGCTTACTGCCCGGTAGCTTGCTTCAGAATCATAGTACAGTTCACAGGCCCTAATTTGTATAGAGAAATTTATCGGATGATCCTTGCAAGGCTTAAAGGCTCGTTTACAATCATTACAGTACCAGCGTTGGTAGTACAGGTTTCTTTTGCCAAAAGATGTGTTTCTCTTCTTAGACCTGGTTCCGTGTTTTTTGGTATTAAGACTACCACAGAAAATACAACGTTTTTTTCGCATAATAGACCCTCCTTAGCGTGTTGAACACGCTAACACAATTAGGTCTATCATGCAACATCAATTAATATAGGTGTTTTAAACACATTTTGTCAAAGAACAGCAACCAATTTTGTATACGCTGTGTATTTTTCTAAATATAATTTTCTTTGTGAAAATCTTGTTTTTAGAGGAGGTACAGCCTTAAAGAAAATTTATTTCCCAGAATTTCGATTTTCTGAAGATTTGGATTTTGTAGTTGATAATGAGAAAGAAATTAATGTGTATTAAGATATAATTATTCAAATATTGCAGAAAATTTCTTTTGACTATCCTATAAAAATAGATAAACGTTCTATATTTGAAAGAGATCGATTACAATTATTTATTATATATGACATTGTCCCTGATATAAAAGGTTTAAAAGAATTAAAGGTAGATATTTTGCAGGATTATTATATTCCAAAACACGGAAGAAAGAGGCTTTTATTTTCATATCCAGAATTCGAAAATAAGAATTCAATATTAAAAACCTATGTATTAGAATCCTTGCTATGTGATAAAATTGGCAGAATTTTGGATGCTGATAATGAATCGAGAGATTTGTATGATTTATGGTATTTATTAAAGTTAAAGCTTGATATTAAAATAGTAAGGGAAGAGTTTAAAAATAAATATGGTTATGAAATATTAATTCCCAATTTATCGAGAGAGATTGTTAAAGATGATTATAAACAAAATTGGGAAAATAGATTAATATTTCAAATATCTGAACTTCCTGATTATAATATGGTAATTAAAGATTTAAATAAATTGATAAAGAAAAAATTTGAATAATGAGCCTAATTTGAATAGATACTGTACCGAAAGTTGATTCAAAACTCTCCTTTAGATACTGTATTTGTTGCAAATATTTTAAAGAATCTAGACCTCCATATATTCTGCCTTTTCTACATGCTATTTATTTACAAGATATTAAGTAAGAGAACTTCATTGAATTTATGGTAAGAAAAGGCACCATTCTCTTATATGCGTTATTTCGCAATCTGCTTCTGAAAGCCTTATATTATAAGGTTCTTCAATTCAAATCAATTTCAAAATGAAACAGAGAATCGTCTCTTCCCTTGTTTTTTGTGCATTAATGACAAAATATAATTATATAAAAGTTTATTATTCATACTATTGTACAAAGGAAATAGACTATTCAATGTCGTATATTTTATACATTATAATAAATAATAAATTATATATTAAAGATAATTTAATTTCTAATTGAGGTAATATAAGAGGATGAAAATAGTTGTAGCCCCCGATTCTTTTAAGGGTAGTTTGACTGCTATAGAAGTAGCAGGTGGAATAGAACGGGGGATAAGAGAGATTTTCCCGGAAGCTGAAATTATAAAAATTCCCATGGCCGATGGTGGAGACGGGACAGTTCAGTGCCTGGTTAATGCCACTGGAGGGAAAATTTTAAGAGAGAAAGTCACAGGTCCCTTAGGAGAAGAAGTTTTAGCTTCCTACGGCATTTTAGGGGACAAGAAGACCGCAGTTATCGAGATGGCTGAAGCATCTGGATTAACTTTAGTCCCAGTGAATAAAAGGAATCCCTTAGTAACCACTACCTATGGAACTGGCCAGTTAATTAGAGCAGCCTTAGACCAGGGATGCCGAAAGATGATAATTGGCATTGGGGGGAGTGCTACCAATGATGGAGGAGCCGGAATGGTCCAGGCTTTGGGAGCTAAATTATTAGATGAAGAAGGAAAAGAGATTGGGTTCGGAGGAGGAGAACTGAAAAAAATTAGCAGGATTGACATTAGACATATGGATAAGCGTTTGTCTGATACCAAAATATTGGTTGCCTCAGATGTTACTAACCCACTTTGTGGGCCGAAAGGTGCTTCCAGGGTATATGGACCTCAGAAAGGAGCTACTCCGGAAATGGCGGAGGAGTTAGATAAATCTCTGGCCCATTTTGCCAAAATGATAAAAAGAGATTTACATAAAGATGTAAAAGATATGCCAGGGGCAGGAGCAGCTGGCGGGTTAGGGGCAAGTCTAATGGCCTTCTTAAACGCAGAGCTTAGGCCGGGCATTGATATTGTAATTGAAGTAGTAAAATTAGAAGAGGCGATAAAAGGTGCTGACCTGGTAATTACGGGCGAAGGGAAAATCGACAGCCAGACTATTTATGGAAAGGCTCCTATTGGAGTAGCCAAAATTGCTAAAAAATATAATATTCCAGTAATAGCTATTGCGGCGCTTATTGGAGATGATGCCGATATCGTCCACCAATATGGAATTGACAATTTGATTAAGGTTAGTGAACCTCCTGTTAGCTTGACCGAGCCTAAGTCTAAGAAAATTCGGCTGATCAAGAAGAGTATAAAACAATTTTTAGAGAGAAAGTCAAAAACTATATCATAGATTTTAAAAATATTTTAGTATACAATAAGAAAAACACTTATAAATAATAGTATTTTATTAAAAAAACAAGTAATGTAGTAAGCTGAATGATTAAATATTAAGATTAAAGGGGGGTGAGAGCAGGGAAGGAGATATTGTTGAAAAACTATGTAACAAATATTATTTGCATAGTTTTTAATGACCCTTAAATTGTAAAAGGAGGTTTTAAAAATGTTTTCTCGTAAAAAAATATTGGTATTGTTAGTTTCGATACTGGTAATTGCAGCATTTTTAATGCTGGGAACTTTTTCTGTACTAGCAGCTGAAACGATTATATGGAAGTCCTCAGGACATGGTCCGGCTACAGATCCCTCACAGATTTATCATGATAAATTATGTGAAGCTATTACCAAAGCAAGCGGAGGTCGTTTAATGGTTAAAGCTTTCGTCGGTGGCTCCGTTGTACCAGCAACTAAAGAAGTTGATGGGGTTAGTGAAGGCGTATTAGATATGTGTTATACCTGCCCTATGTATAATCTGGACAAATGGAAAGCTGCCGGTCTCATCAGTTCTAGGCCAGGTGGTCTTCCTGGAGAAGCTTTGCGAACCTGGTTTAACTATGGAGGCGGTGCAGAGTTAATGAACAAAATGATGGAGGGATTTAATGTAATTACCTTCCCTGGAGCACTATCCCCTCTACCGGAAGAAGTTTTTCTTCATTCCAAAGTTGCTATAAGAACAGCGGCTGACATAAAAGGGCTAAAGATACGAGCTTCCGGTGATGGTGGTGAAATTTTAAATAGGATGGATGCATCAGTAGTGTTCTTACCCGGAGGTGAACTTTATGAAGCTATGCAGAGAGGGACAATCGATGCCTTTGAATACTCAACCTTGGCTTCCAACTGGGATATGCACTTCAATGAAATTTCTAAATATGTGATACTTTCTCCTTCCCGTGCACCTAGCGATCCTCAATGTTTCTTTGTCAACAAACAATCCTGGGAAAAACTTCCTGATGACCTTAAGCAACTAGTACAAGATGAAATTGATAAATGGACTCAAGCACAGCATGAATTCTTGGTCTACCAATCTATCCTGGCAATAGATAAATTCAAAGAATATGGCTGCGAAGTCTATAGACTTCCTCAAGAAGTAGAGGTTGCTCTCTTAGAAGAGGCAAAACAATATTACGCAGATAAAGCAGCCCAGGAAGATCAAATATATCGCGATATTCTGGAATCTATGACTAACTATTGGGAGGCTTATTCTAAGAAATAACAAGAGGTTAGAAATTATATGCTAATTTTGAAAAAAATACTTAAAACTATAGACTCAATAAGTATATTCACTGCGTCTTGGGCAAAATGGCTTGCCTGGCTCCTCGTCCTGGTAGGCGCATATGATACCATTGCGAGACACTTTTTTAATGCGCCTACCATCTGGGCTTATGATACCTTGTGCATGGCTGGTGGAGCGATGTATGTATTAGGGTGGTCATATGATTATTTATGCGATTATCATACCAGAGTTGACTTATTTTATCGAAATCTTTCAGCAAGGAAGAAGGCTTTAATTAATGTTCTCTCTTCTGTATTCCTTTTTTTTCCATTAGTAGGAGCGTTACTGAAAATTTCTATAACTTGGGCGATAAGGGCTTGGAAAATTGACGAGACTATGATTTCTACCTTCTGGTATCCTCCTGCTGCTCCTCCTTATAGAACTGTTTTTGCTTTAGGAATATTATTATTAGTACTACAAGGTGTAGCTAATTTTATTCGGGATTTGTATTTTGTAATAAGAGGTGAGTCAATTGATTGAACTAAGTGCTGAAGTTGTAACTTTTCTTATGTTAGGAGGAGTGCTTACTCTTGTTTTAACAGGTTTCCCTATTGGTTTGGTTATCGGTAGTGTGGCATTTATTGTTGGTATCTTGGTATTTGGACCGGATGTTACCTTTCATATATTGTATTCTCGACTCCTAGAGTTAACCTTAAACTATCCTTACCTTGCTGTTCCACTTTTTACTTTTATGGGAGTTGTACTCCAACATTCTGGAATAGCTGAAGAGCTTTACGATGCTTTATATGAATGGTTAAGTGGATTTAAGGGAGGATTAGCAGTGGTTACTGTAATTGTTGGCACTATTCTTGCTGCCTGTTTAGGGACAATCACTGCTTCTGTTACAATATTAACACTTATTGCTTTAGCTCCAATGGTAAGTAGGGGTTATGATAAATCTTTGGCCTCGGGTACTATTGTTGCTTCTGGTACTCTCGGAATTCTCATTCCTCCTAGTATTATGTTGGTTGTTTATGGTCCTCAAGCGGGAGTTTCTGTAGGAAAGATGTTTATGGGGGCCATTTTCCCCGGACTAATTCTCTCAGGTCTTTATATTACTTACATAACAGTTCGTTGTTATCTAAATCCCAAGTTAGGACCACCTATTCCAGAAGAAGAAAGGGCAAAAATATCTTCATTGAAAAAATTGATAAAATTATTGAAAGCTATTACCCCGACTCTATTAATTATTTTGGCAGTCCTGGGAACAATTTACACTGGTATTGCTCCCCCAACTGAAGCAGCTGCCATGGGAAGCCTTGCAGTTGTGATATTGGCCATCCTTTATCGAAAATTTACCTGGAGTTTAGTCAAGCATAGTGCGCTAGAAGTGTTTAGAGTAAGCGCTTTTGTGCTTCTGATTGCTGGTTTAAGTTATGCGTTCGTTGGTGTATTTATGAGCGCTGGTTGCGGAGAAGTAGTGACTAATTTAATTATGGCTGTTCCCGGTGGAAAATGGGGAGCTTTTTTCATGGTAATGTTGATTGTTTTTGTTTTAGGAATGTTCATTGAGTGGATTGGGATTGTGTTTATTATTGTCCCGGTTTTTTCACCTATTCTATTAAAGCTAGGATTTGATCCTTTATGGGCTGCTATGATGATTTGTATCAACCTGCAAATGGCTTTTCAAACACCACCTATGGCGATGTCTATCTTTGTTTGTCGGGGCACTGCTCCTCCAGAGCTGGGAGTTACTATGAAAGATATAATAAAAGGAGTAATTCCCTTTATTATAATTATAATGATTTGCCTGATACTTTGTATTCTATTTCCGAAAATTATTACCTGGCTACCCGCAAAAATGATAGGTCCTTCTTATTAGAAAACAGGGTTAAAGTTTCTAAAATAAAATATATCTTATTAAGGGGGTATAAAAATTTGCAAAAAATTGGTTTTATTGGCATCGGAATTATGGGTAAACCAATGGCCAAAAACTTGATTGATACAGGTTATACGGTAGTAGCATATGATATTTGTAAAGAGGCTTTAGAGGAGATAGTATCATACGGCGCAAAAAGAGCTTCTTCTGGTAAAGAAGTAGCTTCTCAATGTGATATTATAATTACCATGCTACCGAATTCACCAGAGGTGAAGAATGCTGTACTGGGTAAAGAAGGAGTTATTGAGGGAGTAAAAAGAGGGCAGATTTTAATTGATATGAGTTCGATTGCTCCACTTGTAACCCAGGAAATTGCTAAAGAACTATATGCCAAAGGAGTAGAGATGCTTGATGCCCCGGTAAGTGGAGGCCAGGAAAAGGCTCAATCTGGCACCCTTGCAATTATGGCTGGAGGGAAAGAAGAAGTTTTTAATAAGTATAAACCAATTTTAGAGGTAATGGGCAAACCTACCTTAGTTGGTAATATTGGAGCAGGTCAGACCACTAAATTAGTTAATCAGGTAATAGTTGCCATTAATATTGCGGCAGTAGCAGAGGGCTTACTCTTAGGAAAGAAGGCAGGGGTAGATCCCCAACGAATCTTTGAAGCTATAAGGGGAGGTTTGGCGGGTAGTCAGTCTTTAACTGATAAAGCACCAAGAATGTTCCAAGGAAAATATGAACCCGGCTTTAGAATAAGGCTACACGTTAAAGACTTAAATAATGTCTTGGAAACAAGTCGGGAATTACATACTGCAATGCCTCTTTGTGCTCAGGTAATGGAAATGATGCAGACCCTTATGGCAGATGGTTATTCAGAGATTGATCATGGTGGATTGGCTTTGTTTTACGAGAAACTGAATGGAATTTCTTTGAAGTCTATAAAGAATAAATAAAAATTGGATTAAAAAACCCACCTTAAAGAATCGGGATTAATGGCATTGTTAGTAATTTGTAATTTTTTAACCATTAAGTTATAATTTAATAAAAGACTTTTTGTTTTTACAGAGAATAAAGATAATTATTACATTAAATAAAATAAATACTCTTTTTATATTATACCAACTTTATTAATAGCTTCTGATGTAGGCAATCCCCTTTGTATATCAAACTATGCTGTTCGAATTTACGAACCACAAGAGTATTATTACCTCTAAATCAATTAAAAAATTAGGTCTATCTTTTGCTTATATTTTACTAAATTCAGAAATGATAAAAAAAATTTAAATAAATATATAAAAGAAACATCAGGTATAGCCAAAGCAGGGGGATTAAGAGTTATTTTAAAGCCTTCTTAAATTAAAAGCTTAAACAAAATATTGAGAAGATTAGAAGAAGAACTATTAATCTATATTTCTAACTAGGCAGTTTTGGAAAACATACACATGATTAGTACTCAGAACAAAGGGAGGTGATAGAAATATAAATAATTTTATTTTTATCTGTTACAAGGAATTGCAAAAATAAAAATTTTAAAAGGAGGAATTTAAAATGTTAAAGAAATTTATGGTAGTTTTGATTGTTTGTATGCTCTTAACTTCAGCTACTTTTGCTGCGGAAGTACTAAACTTTACCTCTACCCAGATGGTACCTGCAGCTGAGCAGACATTTGCTAAAGGTGTATTGCTTAAGGGATTTGCTGATGAGACTGATATAAAAGCAGAGTTTATACCAATGGAATATCATGAGTTGTTTACTCGTCTTTCTGCCGAAGTTGCTGCTAAAAAAGTAACTATATCTCTTGTTGGTGATCTGCATGGCGGTCTTGATTTAATGAATGCAAAAGGTTTGTTTGACGACCTTACTGGTATTGCCCTGCCTGATCGAACATTCATTAAAGCATTGGAAGACTATTCGGTTATAAGTGGTAAAAAAGTTTATGTACCGTGGATGCAAGCTACCTATGTGATGATAGTTAATAAGAAGGCATTCCAATATTTGCCAGATGGTTTAAAAGCTGAGGATGTAACTGGTGCAAGTGAAAAATGGACCTATGATGCACTTCTAAATTGGTCAAAAAATCTTAATGATGAATTCAAAGTACCGAAACTTGGTTTCCCAATGGGCCCAAAAGGACTATGGCATAGATTCTTGCATGGTTATATTTATCCGTCATACACTGGTTACCAAGCAGCAGCATTCGACAGTGTACGCGCAATTAAATTATGGGAATATTTGGGAGAACTTAAAGCATTTGTGCATCCTTCAAGTTCAGTCTGGGAGGCAATGGATGAGCCATTACTTAAAGAGGAAGTACTGCTTGCCTGGGACCATACTGCGAGAATAAAGAATGCTGTAATTGAAAAACCCGATGACTTTGCCATTGTTCCCGTTCCCAGGGGACCTAAAGGTAGAGGTTATATAACTGTTGCTGTAGGATTGGCAATTCCAGTAGAAACCCCACAGAAAGATAATGCCGTCAAATTAATCGATTATCTCACCAGACCAGAAATACAGGTCAAGATACTTGAGAATGTTGGATTCTTCCCCACAGTAAAAGAAGCAGGTGGAGCTATTCCTGAGGGACCGCTTAAAATTTTAGCTACCGGAGTACTTGCTCAATCGGGAGCTTCAGATTCAGTAATAGCAATGATACCGAGCCTTGGGGCAAAAGGTGGAGAATTTTCAGCAGCTTATCGTGATGCCTTTACCAAGATAGTTATTGAAGGAGCGGATATTGAAACAACTATTACCACAATAGCAGATAAGTTGAGGGCAATATTTGCTGAAGTCGGTGTTCCTTTATTGTAACCTGCAATTCTTATGCGCCTCCCTATAAAAATTAGAATTTTTACTTATAGGGGGAGGCGCATTCTTTTTAAAATTAAACGAAAAGGAGAAAGAATGATTTCTTTTAGCCTAAGAGAAAAAAATTGGATACCTTATTTACTTTTCCTCCCTGTCTTGATTTATTTAGCCGGTTTCATTGGCTATCCTTTACTAAAAGCTTTACAGCTTGCTTTTAGCTCAGAAGAAGGTAAATTCGGTTTGGAAAATTTTATTACATTGACTCAAGATTCAACCTTCTGGAAGGCATTAAAAAATACCTTGTATTTATTAATTACTATAGTACCATTACAGGTTATACTTGCCTTTTTGCTTGCACTTTTTGTAAACAGTAGATTTAAAGGTTATATGACCGTGCTGTATATTATTTCTATACCTTTAGCCTTAAGTGATGTATCAGCTGCTTTAATGAGCTATAATATTTTCACCTCTCATGGTTTTTTAAATAAATTTTTAATGAAATTCGGGTTTATAGAAAACCCTATTTACTTTTTTGGCTTAGGGTTAAGTTCACGTGCTTTCTGGGTAATAGTATTGACTGAATTATGGAGAGCAACACCTTTGGTGTTTGTCATCCTTTTGGCTAGTCTTCAAATGATAAGTAAGGATTATTTTGAGGCAGCTGATGTGTTTGGTTTTAGTAAATGGCAGAAGTTCTTCCATATAACCTTGCCACTGACTATGCCAAGCCTGCAATCGGCGCTACTTATTAGAACACTTTTTGCCTTTCAGATATTTGGAGTTGTCTGGCTACTTTCTGGTAGAGATATTCCGATATTGGCAGGTGAGGTATATTATCAACAAGCAGAACTTAATAATTTTCGTCTGGCGGCAACCTACGGTTTTATTATTGCACTTATTTGCATAATTATTAGTTGGGTTTATATTACCCTTTTGAGAACTAAACATCTTGAGATGGAAAGATAGATTTTAGAAGTAAAATTATGGAGAGACAGTTATGAAAAGACAAAAAACTCCTATGGTTTTAAAAATTAAACAAGTGATCACTATTATCATTGTAGGTCTAATTGTGATATGGTTTCTGACTCCTTTAGTGCTAATTACCATATCTGCTTTTGCTTCCCCCAGTGATTACTATCAAATTGATAAAGTAATACCGACCCATTTTACTTTGAGTCAATTTAAATCACTTTTCTTTGAGCTGGAAGCATGGAAGGCGATTCTAACCAGCATCAAAGTTGCAGTAGTAACTATGTTGCTAAGTTTTGTAATTGGTTTGCCTGCTGGTTATGCACTATCAAGATATATATTCCCGGGTAAGAATTTTTTAAAATTGTTAATTCTTGCTACCCGAATGTTTCCATTAATGATTCTGGCCATACCTTTGCTTATAATTTTTATGCGAATGGGGGTCAGTGATAGCATCTGGGGCACATCTTTAGCGCATACTGCTATGGTATTACCGATGATTATTCTTATATCTTCGAGTATTCTATCGGGTGTGTCTGTGGATTATGAAGAAGCTGCAATGATTTTTGGTCTCTCCCGTATACAGGCATTCTTCAAGATAACTTTACCACTTGCCCTGCCTGGTTTGGCTGCTTCAGCAATTTTTGCCTTTATTATTTCCTGGAATGAAGTGTTTGTGGCAACTATATTGACTTTGACAAATAGGACACTACCAGCACATATTCTCAAAACCGCGATGGCTTCACCAGATTATTTTAAATTTACTGGTGGTTTTATTATGGCTATACCAGCAATGGTCTTTATTTTCTTTGTAAGAAGACACCTGGTAACTATGTGGGGTATTTCACTTAAGTAAATTTGTAAGTTTAATAATCTTGAATGAAAGAAAGAGAGGGTAAAATAAGATTGGTTAAAGTAAAACTTAAAGGTTTGAAAAAATATTTCGGAAAAGTGAAAGCAGTCGATGATATAAGTTTGGAAATTAACCCGGGTGAATTTGTAGTATTGCTTGGCCCTTCTGGTTGTGGCAAGACGACATTGTTACGCTGTGTATCTGGTTTAGAGGTGGTTACTACTGGCAAAGTGTTTTTCGATGAGGATGATGTAACTTATCTTTCACCAAAAGATAGAAATATATCGATGGTATTTCAAAACTATGCTATATGGCCACATATGACGGTGAACAATAATATAGGCTTCCCCTTACGGATTAAAAGATATTCTCAAAAGGAGATAGAAAAACGAGTTAACTGGGCAGCTGAGCTTTTAGGGATAGATAATTTATTGGACCGCTATCCAGTACAGCTTTCTGGGGGGCAAAGACAAAGAGTGGCGGTAGCGAGAGCAATCGTGATGGAACCAAAAGTATTGTTAATGGATGAGCCATTATCCAATCTTGATGCACTGTTGCGGGTTAGAATGAGAGCTGAGATAAGAAAATTACAAGAAAATCTTAAAGTTACCACAATTTATGTTACCCACGATCAGGTAGAAGCAATGACTATGGGTAATAGGATAGCTGTGCTGAATCAAGGTATACTCCAACAGTTTGGAAGTTCTGAGGAGATTTACCATAATCCGGTTAATACTTTTGTGGCTGGATTTATCGGTTCACCACAAATGAATTTTATTGAGGTAGAGATAGTAAGTCAGGGTAAAGAATTATTTTTGAAAACTAAAGGTTTGGAAGTATCTTTATTAGATAAATACAAAGATAAAGTCTCTAAACTTTCAGGTAAAAGAAAATATATTTTGGGCGTAAGGCCAGAACATATTTATGTTTCTGGTAGAGCGCAAACAGACAAAGTTGCCGCAACTAAAGGTAAAGTCTATTTCGCAGAATTATTACGTTCAGATACAGTTCTCCATTTAGAAAAAGAGTTTGGGTTTCTGGTAGTTAAGGCACCTGGTGATTTAAAAATAAAAGAAGGTAAGGAAATCGAAATCTTAGTTGATCTTTTAAGAATCCATCTGTTTGACAAAGATACAGGAAAAGCAATATTCTAAGATTTGGAATGAAGGTTTAAGGTATTAGATTCACTTATAAAAAGGAGTCCAATGTGTGTATAGGGTAGGCATCTGTCATTTTAGAGTTGGATTGATGGATGGGGTATCTTTAGAGATAGATAAGTGGAAGAAAATTTTAGAGGAGATGGGTCATAAAGTTTGCCTTCTTGCTGGGGAGGCTTCAAATTTAGATGTTACCATTATTCCCAAACTTCATTTAGATCATCCAGAGATAAGAAATATTTACTATAATGCATTTTGTTCGCTTAGAGATTTTAACGCTGAAAAAGAATTTGCTCAAGAAATATATAAAATAGCTGGTCAAATAGAGGAAGAAATTTCATTATTTATTAAAAAGTATTCTATTGATATATTAGATATTGAGAATATTTGGTCCCTCCCCTTGAACATTCCCGCAGCTATTGCCTTTTACAGAATAGCAAAATTAGCAGGCATTAAGGTAATTGCTCACCATCATGATTTTTTTTGGGAAAGATCCCATTATAGTAATCCCACCTGTCAAACAATAAAAGATTTCCTTACTACTTATTTTCCTCCTCAGGATGACCAGATAAAACATATAGTTATAAATAGTATTACCCGGGATGAATTGGAAAAAAGAAGAGGGATTAAGGCAGTAGTGATACCTAATGTTTTTGATTTTGGGAAAACTGATTGGAAGATTGATGATTATAACTATGATTTTAAAGAATCTCTGGGAATTAACTCGAAAGATATTGTCATTCTTCAGGCAACCCGAATTGTATCTCGCAAAGGAATTGAATTGGCAATTGATTTAGTTAAAGAATTAGCTAAACCTGAAAATTTACTATTGATAAAAGAAAAGGGATTCTATGATAAAAAAAGAGAAGTAGATGAAAAGAGCAAAGTTGTTTTGGTGCTCCCCAATTTAATAGAAGATGGGGAGTATTTTAAATTGTTGAAAGAGAAAATTGATAAAGAAAAGATTAAGGCACTATTTATAAGTGATATAGTTAATAGTGAAAGAAAGATGAAAGATAATAAGAAGATTTATTCTTTATGGGATACTTACCTTTTTGCGGATTTAGTAACCTATCCCAGTCTATATGAAGGATGGGGGAATCAATTCTTAGAGGCAATAAAGGCTAAGCTCCCTATTGTAGTATTTGAATATGAAGTATACAAAAGAGATATTAAACCAAATGGTTTTAGAGTAATTTCTCTTGGTGACAGGCTAAAAGGAAAAGATACTCGGGGCTTATATAAGATAGAACCTTCGATTATTAAAAGAGCGACAAGAGAAGTGATAAGAGTACTTACTGATTTACCTTACAGAAAGAAGATGGTAGAAGATAATTTTAAGTTAGCCAGAAGGCTTTATTCAATGCAGGCTTTGAAAAAATATTTAGAACCTTTTTATTGATTAATTATATTTGTTTATGGATTTTATGGGCTTATAGAGAGCTATAAAAATAAGTAATAGAAAGTTGGAATCAGGAGAGAATAAAAAATATATGTCAGAAATAATTAATGCTCATATTATTTCTCATACCCACTGGGACCGAGAGTGGTTTTTAAATAGTAAATATACTAATGAATGGTTAATACCATTTTTTGATTCCTTATTTAGATTGTTAGAGAAAGAGAGCAATTACAGGTTTGTATTAGATGGCCAAACTTTGATAGTTGAAGATTATTTAGATCAATTAAAAAGAAAAGGGAAAAATAGTAGGGAATATGAAGAGAAACTAAAAAAATATGTTCAAGAAGGACGATTATTAGTTGGACCTTATTACCTTCAACCTGATTGGCAACTGGTAAGTGGAGAATCTTTGATTAGAAATTTATTGATAGGTCACAAAATAGGGAGAAAATTGGGGAGAGTAATGAAGGTGGGATGGTTGTTAGACAATTTTGGTCAGATATCTCAAACAGTTCAGATTCATAAACAATTTAACATTAAAGGTCTTTTCCTGTGGCGTGGAGTAGAAATGGACCTTTCCTGTATTAATTCTGAATTTTTATGGGAAAGTCCTGATGAAACAAGATTAATTTCAATCTATCTGTTAAGTAGTTATAGAAATGCTATGCGATTAGGAGAGTTCAAGGAAATAATGAAGGAAAGGATTGAAAATGAGGTTAAAAAGATTTATCCTTTTGCCACTACTTCTAATGTACTTTTAATGAATGGTTATGACCAGGAGATGACCCCCGATGACTTTTTACCAGAATTAAATAAATTATCTTTTCCTGATATTCAAGTAAAACAAAGCACCCCTGAAGAATATATAGAAGTAATTAGAAAAAAATCTCCCAGGTTGAAGGTTTTAAAGGGTGCTCTTTATAGCGGGAGGTTTATTTCTGTGTTCCCTGGCACCCTTTCTTCGCGAATGTATTTAAAGTGTATGAATGATATCTGTCAACGAGGATTGGAAAAATATGCTGAACCATTTTCAGTTTTATCCTGGTTAAATGGAGGTAGATATCATAGCAATATCTTAAGGGAGATTTGGAAAAAGCTATTAAAAAATCACCCTCATGATAACATCTGTGGAGTCAGCATCGATGATGTTCACACTGATATGGAGAAAAGATTTGGTGAGGTTATCACCTCTACCAGAAAGATAATAGAGGAAAAATTAAAAAGAATGGCTTTAAATATAGACACTTTAGTTGGCTCGAAAGGAGCAGAACCGTTTATAATTTTCAATCCCTCCCTTAAAACAAGAGATAAGATTATTAGTATTAAAACCAGGGAAGACAGTTTTAAAGTAATTGATTCAAAAGGACAGGTTTTGCCCAGCCAAAAAGGTAATGATAGTAACCTTCATATTTATGTAGATAATATTCCTGCCCTGGGGTATAAAACAATTTATCTCATAACTGGTCAAGGGAAATATATGGAAAATCAGAATGATATATTATGGCCAGATAAAGTGATAGTTAAAAAGAATATAATGGAGAATCGATATTTGCAGCTGAAGATTAAGGAAAATGGGAGTATAGATGTATTTGATAAAATAAATAAGTGCTGGTATAAAAACCTAAACATCATAGCTGATGGAGCTGATGCCGGGGATGAATATAATTATTCATTTCCAGAAAATGATGTGATTATAACTAACCAAAACATTAAAGCTGAAATAGAAGTTGTTGAAAAAAGTTTTTTAAGGGCTACATTTAAGATAAACATAGTTTTACAATTACCTGAATCCCTTACAGATGATAGGAAAACCCGCTCTCCAAAATTGAGGGATTTCCCCATATTCAATTGGCTGACCTTAGAAGCTGATTCACCCATCCTTGGTTTCAGGACAGAATTAAAGAATACAGTAAAGGACCATCGTCTAAGAGTATTATTTCCTACCAATATTGATACTGAGTTTTCTTTTGCGGGAACTCAATTTGATGTTACAAAACATAAAATTATCCCGGAAACTTTTGATGAGAGAGATATGCCTGAAGAAGTTAAAAGAGTAATTATTGGAGCTCGAGAGCCGAAACCAATAACTACTTTTCCTCATCGTTGTTTTGTGGATATCAATGATGGTCATCGGGGAATTGCTGTTCTTAGTAAAGGTTTACAGGAATACGAAATTTTAGCAGATGGCAATACTATAGCCCTGACTCTTTTTAGGTCAGTGGGTTGGTTGGCAAGAGGTGATTTATTAACCCGAATTGGTGATGCCGGTCCGACAATTTTTACTCCGGGGGCTCAATGTTTACGTCAGATGACTTTTGAATATGGCATTTATTTCCACCAGGGAGATTATAACCAGGTTCGAGTATATCAATTTGTTGAAGAGTTCAACACAGACCTTAAAATAGTAAAGACCGACCAACATAAGGGGAAATTAGCGGATATAGCTGGTTTCTTAAATCTAAAATCTACAAAAGATACGTTGCAAGTAAGTGCAATTAAAAGAGCAGAAGATGGGAAGGGGATTATATTAAGATTATTCAATCCTTCTAAAGAAATAATTGAAGGAGAGGTTATCTCAAATTATAATTTAAACAAAGTTTACATAGTTAATCTAAATGAGGAAATTATAGAGGAGATTAATAGTTATGAAGGAAATAGATTTAAGTTGTCGGTAAAACCCAAAGAGATTACGACCATAAGATTAGAAACTATTCGGAAAAATATCTTGAAAAATAGTATTAAGGACAAAAAAGTAGAAGTTCGATACTTAGATGAAGAAAATTATCCCAGGGTTAATTTTGATAATTTTTTATGTGTTCCCTTGCTAACCATAACTGATATTGCTAGTGAAGAAAAAAGAATGAAAGAATTAGAAAACAAATTAAATAAAACCAAGAAAACAGTAAGTTTACTTAAGGATAAATTAAAAAAAACCGAAAGCCTTGATCCGATTCGGTTAGCTAAAATTGAATTTGAATTCCATAAGGCCATAGGGGAGGTAAAAACTTATTATCGAGCGTTTTTAGAAGCAAAGCTATCGGTGCTGTTTTCTAAAAAGAAATATCTTGAGACCTACAATAAAGATGCAAATGATTATACCAAATCTATGGAAGAAATAGAGAAAACTTTAAGGGAAATAGGATATAAATTGAACGAAGCCAGAGTTAAAAAGAGGGCTTATGAATATATCGTAGAATTTTATCAACATCGTTTAAAAATTCTTTCTAATAAGATTTCATTAAGACATATTTAAGGGTGGGTTAAATAAGTTTATGTCGATATCAGAAAATAATCGAAAGATAATTGAGGAAAAGTTAGTATTTATTTATGGAGAAGAAAGAAGTAAAAAAATAATTATAGAAATCGAAAGGCTACTTGAAAAATACCGAAAAAATATTTATTTTCAATCCAGGAAAAGAAATTTCCTGAATGAAAAAGATATTGCATTAATTGCTTATGCAGATAATTTTAAGGAACCAGGCGAAAAGCCATTGGTTACTTTAAACAAATTCTTGGTGGAATATTTGAAAGAGGCAATTTCTTTGGTGCACTTGTTACCTTTCTATCCCTATTCTTCTGATGATGGATTTTCAGTTATAGATTATAGAAAAGTAAATTCTCTTTTTGGTGATTGGAATGATATTGAAAATATTAGCAAGAACTTTGATTTAATATTCGATGTTGTAATAAATCATATTTCTTCCCAGAGTCTATGGTTCAGAGAATATCTGAAAGGTAATCCGAGATACGATAACTATTTTATTGCCTTTGATACACAAGTTAATACCTCTTCAGTAGTAAGAGCAAGGGCACATCCTTTACTTACCAAGTTTGAAAGAAAGGGTAAAGAAGTATATCTTTGGACAACTTTTAGTTCAGATCAGTTAGACCTCAATTACCGTAATGAAAAAGTATTGTTAGAAGTTATCGATTTAATTTTATTTTATGCAATCAAAAAGGCCAGGATTATTCGATTGGATGCCATTGGTCATATATGGAAAAAGTTAGGAACAAGTTGTATTAATTTAGAGGAAGTACATAAAATAGTTCAATTACTTAGAGCTGTTCTGGATGAAATTTTCCCCGATGTTCTATTGTTAACCGAGACCAATGTCCCTTATCAAGAAAATATAAGATATTTTGGAAATGGTTACAATGAAGCCCAATTGATTTACCAGTTTCCTTTGCCTGCTTTAGTAATGCATACTTTTTATTGTGGTGATGTATCGAGACTTGCTGAGTGGGCAAAATCTTTAAAAATATTCTCTAAAGAGACAGCCTATTTTAATCTATTAGCATCTCATGATGGGATAGGAATAAGACCAGCTATAGGAATTTTATCAGATAATGAAATTAATGAATTAGTAAATCTGGTAAAAAAACGAGGTGGGTTTGTATCTTATGCGACTACAAGTGATGGTAAAAGAGAACCTTATGAGTTAAATATTACTTATTATGATGCAATTGCTGATTCTATCGATGATGAAGAATTAAATATTAGAAAATTTATAGCGTCCCAATCAATATTATTGTCATTTATAGGGGTACCTGGAATTTATGTTCACAGTTTATTGGGGACAAGTAATTATTTAGAGGGTGTAGAAAAGACAGGACAAAAAAGGACTATAAATAGAAAGAAATTTAAATTTAGTGATTTGAAAAAAGAGCTATCTTGTCAAAATACAAAATCCTATAAAATTTTCACTGCTTTTAAAGAATTAATTAAAAAGAGGAGAAAAGAAAAAGCCTTTAACCCCAATGGAGACCAAAGAGTGTTATGTAAGTCAAAAAATATGTTTTCACTTATCCGCATATCCCCTGATTGTAGAGAAAGGATAATTGTTTTAACTAATGTTACCCCTAAAAAACAGGAATTTTTTATTTCTGAAAAAGAATGTGGGTTAAATAGTAAAATATTATTTGACCTCATTTCAGGGAATAGTATCAATATAGAAAATAAGATAATCTTAGGACCCTATCAAGTTATGTGGTTAAAAGGGTAAATAGAAAATTTCTCGCTCGAATATTTCTTGACTTAATTTTAGACATTAACATATAATGAAAAACAACATATAGAAAATACTATAAATAGGAAAGTAGCTGATGGATGATATGAAGAAAAAATTTGCCATTGGTGTTGATTTAGGTGGAACAAATATAGTATGCGCCATAGTAAATTACGATGGGAAGATTGTAAGTAGTTTAAAGACTCCGACTTTAGCCGAAAGAGGAAAAGAAGCTACCATTAAAAGAATAATAGAGGCTATCCACAAAAATATTGCTCAATCTGCCATTGCTCCTGCTAATATAATGGGAATAGGGATTGGGGCTCCTGGTCCTCTCGATGTTAAAAGAGGAATTATCAATTTTGCCCCTAATCTTCCTGGATGGAGGGATGTTCCTTTAAAAAAAATATTGGAAGATGAATTTAATATTAAGGTTATTTTAGAAAATGATGCTAATGCAGCTGCCTGGGGGGAAAAATGTTTTGGAGCAGGTCAAGGTATAAATAATTTAGTGTGTTTTACCCTGGGTACGGGAATTGGTGGCGGAATAATTATTGATAATAAAGTATATCATGGCAATAATTATGGTGCTGCAGAATTAGGACATATGACTGTAAACAAAGATGGACCTAAGTGTAATTGTGGGAACAATGGTTGTTTAGAAGCCTATTCTTCTGCTATCGGAATTAAAAATAGGATTAGAGATAGAATTAAAAAAGGAGTAAAGAGCCAATTTTTAAATTTAGATAATATTGAGTCTATTGAATCAATTAGTTTAAAATCGATTTTTGAAGCTGCCCGCCAGGGGGATAAATTAACCTCAACTATAGTTGAAGAGGCTATTTCTTATTTAGGGATAGCTATAGCCAATATCACTAATATATTAAATCCTGAAATGGTGATATTAGTAGGTGGAATAACCAATGAAGGAGATAAACTTCTTAATCCTATTAGAGAAGAAGTAAAAAAGAGGGCATTTTATACTAATTATAAATTTCTTAAAATTGTTATTGGAGAATTGGGTGATAATGCTGGTGTCCTAGGGGCAGCAGCTCTCGCTTGGGTTCCTGTTTCCTAATTATAAAAAATTAAAATTTTTTAGTTATAAAAGAGGATTTTTGAATTTTTTGTCGAATTGTTAAAATATAAATAATAATTTAAGGTATTGGAGGCAAAAATGTCAAAAAATTTAATGGTTTTATTTATAATAATTTTATTAATTGTTGGCGGTATTGGTATTTATAATTATGATCAAGCTAACCAGGCAAAGAAAGAAGTGGAAGAAAAAAGCCTTCAATTGGAGGGCAATAATGAAATTATTTTGCAACTGAAAGAGAGTATAAAAGAAAAAGAAATACAAATTGAAGAACTGAAAGAAAATTTGACGAAAGAAAAGAAAGATTTACAAGAAGAGTATGCTGATAAATTATCTGTATTAATGGAGGAAAAAACTCAACTGGAAACTTTATTGGCAGAGAAAGAGAAGATGTGGCTGGACAAAGATGAGGAAAAAGAGCAATTTATTATTAAGTTAGAGGAAGAGATTGGTGGATATAAAGAGAATATAACTAAGTTAGATAATCAAATAATTAATTTAAAAGAGGAAGTAGCTCAACTAAAAAACGAAAAGAAGAATTTAGAAGAAGAATATGCCAAAAAGTTGTCTGTTTTAACAGAAGAAAAAATCAAACTTGGTTCTCTATTAGCAGAAAAAGAAGAGGCAATGAAAATTATTGAGAAACAGAAAGAAGAATCTGAACAGGTTGTTCTTTCAAAAAATGAAGTTATTTTGGAATTGAGGGAAAATTTAAAAGAGAAAGAAAAACAGATTGAGGAATTGGAAGCAAGTTTACCAAAAGAAGAAAAAGATTTAGAGGGAGAATATGCTGTTAAATTGTCTGAATTAATGGAAGAGAAAGCCAAACTTGAAGCCCAGCTAAAATCTTCCCAAGATCTTCTTTCGGAAAAAGAAAATGCAATTGCCTTATTTGAGCAACAAAAAGGAGAGTTTGAAAAGAATATTGCTGAAAAAGATAAAACAATCGAAGATTTATCTATAAATATAAAAGAATACGAAGGTCAGATTAATGAATTAAGGAAACAGTTGGTTCAAAAAGAAAAGGAAAAGGAAATAGAATGTGTTGATAAATTATCTTTAGTAATGGAAGAAAAAAGTAAATTAGAAGCTGAATTAGCAGAAATTATAGAAAAAACTAAACCGAATTATTATGAAGTTAAGAAAGGGGATTCTCTCTGGAAAATTGCTGAAAGATTTTATCACCAAGGAGAGCAATGGATAAAAATTTTTGAAGCAAATATAGAGAAGATAAAGAATCCCGATTTAATCTATCCTTATCAAAGATTTACCATTCCTAAAGAATAATTCGGTATCGTGTATCGCGTCTAAAAACACAGTAATGAGTAATAAGTAATGGGTAATGAGCAAGAGGAGACAAGGTGTAAATGTAGGGTTTCGATTCATCGAGCCCATTAGATAGATTACTAAAACAGCAGGGGGCGGATTAATCCACCCCCCACTTCTCATTTTCTCACTATACACTACACTCGATAGAAATTGATTGGTGAATCCGGTCGATTAGTTTATCCACATATCCTATCTATCTCTTCTTTATATTTCTTATGTATCTCAAACCTCTTCATCTTTAAAGTTTCGGTCATTTCCCCGGCTTCTACGGTAAATTCATAGGGAAGCAGGGCTATTCCCATTACAGTTTCATAAGGTTTAAAACCTTGTTCTTTAGAGATTAGTCTTTTCTGTTCTTTTTGGTATAAAGAGATGACTTTAGGATGTTTAATTAGTTCATCAATATTTTTATATTTAATCTTTTCTTTCTCTGCATATTCTTTCAGGGCTTCAAAGTCAGGAACAATCAGGGCCCCCAGACGGGGTTTATCCTGGCCAACTATAATTACCATATTTATATAGTCACTTTCCTTTAGCTTGTCTTCCAAGGGCAGAGGTTCTACATTCTCTCCACCTCTTAAGACAATAGTGTCCTTAATTCTTCCTACGATTTTTAGATATTTTCCGTTATAAGTCTTCTTACCCAAATCTCCGGTATTAAACCAGCCATCTTTAATTACCTCTTTGGTCTTTTCTTCATTTTTGTAATAGCCTTTCATTACCATAGGTCCTTTAACCAACACAATCCCTACTTCGCCATTAGGCAATTCTTTTTCCAGATTATCTTTATCTACAATCTTTATTTCTACCTCCGGAAGGGGAGCTCCTACAGTGAACATAAT
>DOTB01000012.1 GCA_003513845.1 Candidatus Atribacteria bacterium
CATTTCATCTTGTTTTTCCGCCTTTCCGTGTTTCATTTTTATCGATTATATTTGCAAAAGTATCGGGGTTAGTTTTTTTGATTTAATTATTGTAAAAGTTTCTCTCCAGCCATATAATTTGCCATTCTTGAAATAATTTTCTAAATCCACAAATAACTTGAGAATCTCTTATAAATCTAAATTACAAATATCTATTATTTCCGATAATTTAAGACAATAAAATTTCTTCTAACTTCCTAATACTTTCAGGAAAATCAAGCAATAATTTATGCCACAATTTTTTGTAATTTATATCAGGATAATTTTCACCTAACTCTTTTCAATTAGATTGCCAAGCAGCCCAAAAGCATATATTGCTTTTTCTATTAATATTAGTTCTGTATTTATCTCTTTATGTTTATTTGGCATATAACCGTTTATCTTGTTATTTTTTTAAAACATTTATTTTTATCATTTTTTGGTTATAATTATATTGTAGAGACATAATGAATTGTGCCTTCTCCATATTATTGCCTGATTTCTCCTGTAGGTACGAGGCATCGTGCCCCTACGTTACTTTTTGTGCATTTTTTGGGTCTCAATTATAATTTTATATTCGACAAAAGTTGGAAAAATCCTTCTTTTTTAAAGAAAGAATTATTATATAAAGTATTACAAGATTGCCACGGATGATATTCAATTAATATTGAATGTCATCCGCGCAAGGACAAATAATAGATTCTCACTCCCCGAATAGGTCGAGGACAGGTTTCGTGGGAATGACAGAAGGAAGAAATAAATTTGTAGTAAAATATTTTTCAGTAAAAAGGGTTTTTTGATTTAAATGGCGAATTATGTATATAATAGAAAGAATTAAACATAATAAATCAAACCCTATATTGAGATTGCTTCATTGCTTTGCTCCACATAAGGAATGAATAAATGAAAAAAATTAAAATAGAAAAAGACCCAGAGTTAGAAGATTTAATAGCTAAATGTAAGAAAAAAGGATTAAAATTCGGACTGGCTTTAGGGAGTGGTTCTGCCCGAGGAATGGCCCATATCGGTGTAATTCAAGTCCTGGAGGCTTATCATATCCCCATAGATATGATTGCTGGTACCAGTATTGGTGCAGTAGTGGGTTCAGTATATGCTACTGGTGCCTCAACAGGAAAAATGAAAAAAGCGGCTTTAGCTATGAAACAGAAAGGTTCTTTTACTATCTTTGACCCTACCATTCCTTTTTCGGGTTTAATAAGTGGTAATCGAGCAGAAGAAATTCTAAATAAAATTGCTTTGCGGGATAAAACTTTCGATGATTTAAAAATACCCTTTGCTGCAGTTGCTACTGACATAAAGACGGGAGCAAAAGTAATTTTAAACCAGGGGAGTGTAATAAAGGCAGTAAGAGCCAGTATCTCTATCCCAGGAATCTTTAATCCGGTAAAATATCAGGACTGCTACCTGGTAGATGGTGGAGTAGTAGACCCAGTCCCGGTAGATGTGGTCCAGAAGATGGGTGCTGATATTATCATTGCAGTCAGTCTGAACGAAAAAAGTCCAAAACCAATAATTATGATGGTAAACAAAGAAACTGGTGATCTAAAAGAAGTGGAGGATGCTTTTAATTTCAAGATAAATATAAAAGAAATTCCCAAATTCAAAGCAGCGGAAAAAATTACTTCTTTGGTAGAAAAAGAGGTAACCTCTTTAGGAAAAAAGATAAAAGGAGTCAAGAAGAAACTGGAAGGTCCACATATTATCGAAATAATAAGTAAATCTGTAGATATTATGGAAAAAGAGATTACTTCACAAGGTCTTGCCAAAGCGAATATAGTAATCATCCCCTTTGGTATTGAGGGAATTGGCCTTTTTGAATTCGATAAAGCTGATATAACTATCAAAGCAGGCATAGATGCCACATTAGCTAAAATTCCCCAGATTAAAGAATCCATAAAAGAAAAACTAAAATAAAAAGGCTTAAAAAATATGATTTTTGCAAAACTAAAGAAACGATATAAAAAAATCTTAACCCTCTTCGATAATTGGAATGATGGGACAACTAACTGGATGAAAAGACCCGAAGGAAGGATATTGGGTTAGAACTTGACTCGCACTTTAATCTTGCTGAAATAACCAAACCCTATACAAAATACAAAAGAGCTTATTCTAGAGAGAAAAAGCTCTCAATGTCTTTTACCTTTAATGTTATATGTTAAAAGAACAGCCCCCTTAACAATATTTTAACTCATATCGGAAAGGGAAGAACTGCCCAATATATAATTCCCTTGAAATAAACGATTGGTTTTATCTAATTTCTTAGACAACTTTTCTAAAAATATAAAGAGTAACTTATTTCCTAAATTAGGATCATCTTTAATTAATAGGTCAAGGTCTTTCTGTTCTATAAAAAGCAATTCTACAAATTCACTGGCAATAGCATTAACCTGATGCCTTTCATTAACGATAGCTGTCTCACCTAAAAATCCTCCACTACATATATCAGCCAAAACAATTTCTTCGTTTCTTTCATTATATTTTACAATACGAAGGCAGCCCTTGATTACTATATAAAAAGATGAATCTTCTTCCCCTTCTTTAAAAATATATTCATCTTGTTTATAAGCTTTAATGCTGGACATCTGGGCAATTTTTTCTAATTCAGCATCATTAAAATCTTTAAATTCCTTCATTCTCTTTAGAATTTCTTTTTTCTCATTTAGGTCAATTTTCTCATAATGTTTTTCATCAACAGATATATCAACCTTAAATAAATTTGCTTCTTCCACTATCTTTCTTAACTCTCTCTTATGTTCGAGGGCAAAATCTATTAATTTCTCCCAATCCTTCTGTATCCTTCTATAGGCAGTAAAAGGATCTTTTTTAGGAATAGCTTCATAAACACTTAAATATATATTTTTTATTGATTCTTGGCAAGCTTTTACGTCACCCTTTGATAAATATTCCATAGCAAGTAACAAATTAGTTTTAAAAACCTTATCTTCCAATTCATCAGTTAAAAATTCTCCAGGATAAGGGAAAAAATCTTTCGCGGAAACCATCCGCATATTACTTACTTCATATTGAGAATCTATTTTCGCCTTTTCATAAACAAATCGATAGATATCTTCTCGAGTCCTCTTCCATATGGGATGGGTCTTCGGAGGTGGTAAATGTTTTACACTTAACTTATTATCTAAAAAGAAATTAAATCCAAACATTTTTGCATTTATAAGGTAATCTATATCTTCTCCTCTGCAAACATTAGGGTCAAAAGGAACTATCTGGTATAAATTTTTATGAATCACCATAGCCCCACCAAAGGCAAAGGGGGTATGTTTAAGTCTCGGACCACATCCAATTATCTTATCAAAGGCCTTGGACTTACTTCCAAATCTATTCCAATAAGTCATCCAAGGCTCCATACTTACATCATCATAATAATTACCGTATTTGTTCAAATAATAACCAGCTACTGCATATACAGTTTCTCCATATACCCTTTTCCCTATAAATTCTCGAGCTATATCAATAAAATCAGGATTTTCAATAACTTCATCATCATCAAGTAAAATACTAATATCAGCATTAAGTATCTGAGAAGCAAATAAACACATATTCCTTACGTTGGCATATCCTTTTAAATTTAACAAAGAAAGTATGTTTTCTTTTAGATTAGAATTTCTTCCAAACCTCTTAATCTTTCTCAAAATCTTTTGAGTAAATAAATATGTCTCTACATCCAAATTTACCTCTTTAACTATTTTTTTCACCTTTCCTTCTACTTTCCTTTCTATTTCCCTGGTAGTAGGACAAACAAGTATAACTAATTTAAAGTCTTTCTTCTTTAATATTTTCATACTTTCTAACATTCTACCTAAAGTTCCTTCTGTATCTACAGGAGTGGCATGGTCATAAATTATGTCCCCTTCTTTAAAAAAGTTCTCCTTCTTTCTCCCCCAATAGGTAGGTATAACCACTACAGTACGCATAATTTCTCTCCCTCACCATAATAAACAAGATTGTCAGGGGAGTGAACTCCCCGCAAAACCTCTCTCTATCTACTTTTTACTCCATTTCTATTTTATATAAAACTTTTCCTAACAATCTTGTTAGAATATATTGTTTTTTAAACTTGTGCCCGTGAAAACGGGTAAAAGTATCCCTGTAAGAGCATCGGAATTTTTGAAATTCCGATGCTCTAAAATTATTTGGTTAATTTATTCATCTATTTATTTTTTAGTCAACTACTTTCTTATATATTTTCTCAACTTCTCTTACTGTGTTCTTCCAGGAAAAATTTTTAACCGCATATTCACTAGCCTTTTTTCTTCTTTCTTTTTTATCAGGTCTGGTCAGTTCATTAATGATAGCTTCTGCCAGGGCAATATCGTCCTCCACCTCAACCAGAGTACCTACATTTTCATTGATAAAATCGGGTAATCCTCCCTGATTGGTAGCTACTACCGGAGTCCCACAAGCCAGTGCTTCTATCGCCACAAGCCCAAAAGGTTCGCTCCTTGAAGGTACAGTGCTTACATCAGCAATATTATACAAATCCACTAACTGGTCCTGGTTTACATGCCCCAGAAAAAAAGTTTTCTTTAACTTTAAAAAATCTCTGAGTTCTTTTAGTTCCTCATACATTACCCCATTACCAGCAATTAAAGTCATAACTTCCTCTTTCATCTGATTTTCATATATTTTAGCAGCTTTTAATAAAATGTCTACCCCTTTAAAATGAGCTAATTTCCCGGCAAAAAATACCAGATAATCTGGTATTTCACTTATACCAAACCTTTCTAAAACTTCCCTTCTGGATATATCTTTTACCCGAAAAAGTCTGGTATCATAACCATTATAGATAATTATTCTTCTTTCATCATCAATCTTATAAAGCTCTTTGGTTTCTCTGTCTACTTGTTTAGATATAGTAATAACTTTTCGAGCATTTTGAGCACCTTTTAAGGCGTAAAGATGATATCTTTTATCTTGATTAAACCCTTTTAAATCTGTTCCGTGCACTGTTACAACGTAAGGAATCCCAGTTTTTTGGGCAGCATAAGGGGTAATCCAGAGATGCTGAGCGTGAATAATATCAGGCTTAAATTTATCTGCCTCTTCTCCGGTCACTCTAACCATTATATCAATATACTTTCTCATTTGTGTTTTATTTAATTGATAAAATGTGATATTACTCCTGGGATGGCTAGTAAAACAGGGAAAATTAAAATCAATTTCAAAATCTTTATTACCCTCACCCTTGAACATTATTGGCCTAATTTCAAAATCCTCTGGAGATACTCTTTTATTTTCTGGGAAAATTACTTTTACTTTATGCCCAATCTTGGTTAACTCCTTGGCTAAATTTTTAGTGTAAACCCCACTCCCTGAACCTTCCAGAGGAAAATGATTTATTATTAATATTTTCATTTTTTAGCCCTCCCTCCATCTTTCTAATTTGTCGATAAACTCATTCCAGGCCCTTAAAGTTTTTCTATATTCACTAATTACCTGTTTTAGGTTTGTGTAAGATATCTCTAACGCCTTAGGCAAGATCAAAAATCTCTTATCATTAAGGTAGGAGGCTACTGCCTGGGAACCTATAATTATATTCTCCTTCTGTTTATTTTTTACCTCTTCTAAATCTTCCCTTTTTAGCCAATTAAGAAAAGGATTCCGCCCAATCCATCCTAAACAAGCATAATAAAATCTATCCTTAATATTGCTATTATTTCTTATATCTGGCACTTCAGGATAATTACCAAAAGTATTATGAAATATTCTGGTATCTATATCAATACATTTTTTATCTATTTCTCTCAACTTAATCCCCAAGAGCGTATCTTCTCCTCGTGATAAAATATGTTCGCCATTTATATTATACACTGTAGAAAAAAAAGGAGGCAATTCTTTAAAATCATTAAGTTTGATAGCTACATTCCCCCCCAATATCTTATCTGTTTCAAATACTTTTCGTTTTTTATCATTGTCTAAATTCAGGCAACTATGTTTCTCGGAATTTATTAAAAATTCGTAGGCATCTTCTTTCTGTAAGCCAAAAAATAATTCTTTCATTCCGGTAAAACTCATAGGAGGAATAATATAATAACCAGAATAATCACTGGTGGTAATAATAACTTCTTTTTTTTGTAAATATTCTAAATGCCTTCCGAAAAAATCTATCTCTTTTTCTATAATTTGATTATTTTCTTTCACCAATACTCTCGGATAAACATCAGTATCTACAAATACTAATCCTTCTGAACCGCTCAATAAGGCTTGTATTACTACATAATTTCTATATTGCCCATAAGGAACAACTCCATATTTTTCTAAAGTAGGGCAATCCAGTAAAGCCTTTATGCTTTCTAGAGATACCCCCATCCTTCTCTGTTGTGCTATCATTTGTTGAGCTTTATTTATTTGTACCGCAAAAACCTTAACCTTCTCCTTCAAACTATCGATTAATTGATAATCACAACTATGAGAATACACAATTATAACGCTGTAAATTTTATGATTATATTTTAATGCATTCGCCAAAAATTCATCTATGGGCTCTAAAGAATTAAAATGTTTAGTTATTATTCCTAATGATATTTTCACCAAAACACCTCCTTTGGTAAATAAATTCATTCACCAGAGTGTTTATCTAATTCTTTTAGATAATTTACATAAGCTAAACCTAAGTCTGTGATGAGTAAATTATCATCTTCCGTACGAATAAAATCCAGAGAAAGAAGGGCATCTAAAATTGCCACTCTTTCTTGCTCACCAGGTATTTCTGATTGCCACACCTTATCAAATTCTTCTCGTTTAGCTAATTTTAACTTGAAAAGCCAGAACAAAACATACTTGGCGTAAAGAACAAGATAAATATCAGCAAAAAAAAAGCGCCACTTAATACTCTCATTTTGAAGTTTTTGAATATATTTAACTACTTCAGTATCTTCTAGGATTGTAGAATTTGATTCTTGATTTTCTCTTTTCAAAATACTATCCCATTCAGGATCACGATAAGAAACTAATTTGTTAAAACCAGAATTAGAAATAGGTTTAAAAAGCTCTTTTTGTTTTGTCTGTAGTGCTTTGTGTTGTTTAAAATTTATAATATCAATAATTTCACTATAAAATTTATAAATCGGCTTTTCAAATAAAAATACAATTAGAACTAAATAAACCATAATTAGGGCAACCCAGGAATTGGTTATTTCTACCAATGAGGCCTTGGTGGGCCACCAGATTAATAAAAGAATGCTGGCTATCACCAATAATATAATAAACAGAATCACTATAAATATAATTTTACGTATATTCAGAATGTCTTTCTTTTCTTTTTCTTTTAAACCGATTTTATGCATTTAACTCATTTGCCTCCTTATCTAATAAAGAAGTTATACCATTTATATTTTACCATCAAATTTTTCAAGCTCTATTTAATATATCTCTTTTATATAAGATTCTACTTTATTTCTAATAATTTCCTTAGTCAAGTTACTTCGCTTTGAACAAGAAATTGGTTTTTTAATTTCTAATTCAATTTTATTTAAACTTCTGATAAATTTTGCTCCCCTGGGCAAAACTTTGTCTGCTCCTTTGATTTTTATGGGCACAATAGGAACACCTACCTTGGTAGCCAGATAGGCAGCTCCTGCTTTAATGGGTAAATTATCTTTTTGCCGGTCAACTCCTCCTTCAGGGAAAATTCCCAAGACCCCGCCTTGTTGTAATATCTTCAGGGCTTTTTTTATAGATTTAATATTATTTATATTATTTTCCCTATGGATGGGGATAGAATCGACCTTCCTTAATAAATAACCAAGACAGGGTATTTCAAAAAGATAATCCGCAGCTATAAAAGTTATTTTAGGCCTGATAGATATCCCAAGAATAATTGGGTCTAATAAACTCGTATGATTGGCCACAACAATAAACGAACCATCTTGGGGTAAATTCTGTTGACCGGTTACTTTAAACTTGAATAATAACTTAAAAATGATTAATAATGTAATTTTAGCAATATTATATAACAAACTTATCTACCCCATTATTTATCTCAGGCTTGTTTTAAAATCCAGTCACTTATTATTTTTGAAGCCACCACTGTTGAAATTGTTTCTTCAATTTTTCATATTCTGAAGGTACCCCAGTTTGAGCGGAAATAGTTACAATTCTTTATTCTACAAAATAAGTAAAAATCCTCTTTTTTTATGCAAAAGTTTTTGATCACTTGAGTTAAGTTTATATCAACTGTTCCCGACATTGCTACCCGGAAAGTGCCATCCTGTACCTCCTTTGGTGGGATAATTATACCAAAAAAATTACTTAATTACTGAGCAGGAACAACCGCCCCCTTGACAATTTTTCTAACTAACCAGACGAGAGAATGTTTTTTCGTGAATGTCAAGATCACTGTCACTGTAAAGGACAAATCTAATCCTTTTGATATACTGGAATTTGGGGATATTTTCCATAATTGTCCTGAATGCCACTTCTGCCGCTTCTTCAATAGGGTAACCAAATGCACCAGTAGAGATAGCAGGAAAGGCAATTGAGTCTATCTTATACTCTTCGGCAAGCTTTAGTGCATTGTAATAGCAATCTGCCAAAAGTTTATCTTCTGGCTTATCCTGACCGAAAACAGGTCCCAAGCAGTGGATTACATAACAATTGGGGAGATTATGCCCTCCAGTAATAACTGCTTCTCCCGGTTTAATAGGAGCTAAGGGACGACATTCTTCTTCAAGCCCTGGACCTGCAGCACGGTGAATTGCTCCTGCTACACCTCCACCCATTCTAAGTTGAGCATTTGCTGCATTCACGATAGCAGTAACATCTGCTTGAGCAGCTATATTCCCCTTCACGCATTCAACGGTGACACCTGATATTGTTTTTTTCATAATTGACATACCCTCCTTTTACATTATAGTTACTACAATAATATCAAAAATCCTCTTTTTATATAAAAGTTTTCAGTTTCTACATAAATTTAGTTTAAAAGAGAATATTTTTACAAAATCCCTAACATCGCTGGTAAATATACATAGTTTTCAGAGGAATATCTATTTCAAATAATTCTAATGCCTTTCTAATATATTTTTAGTTTTTGGTCAGTTCTAAAAAATTCACCTTTATCTCTTGTAAAAAATATGATTATATGATAATATTTTCATATGTTATAGGGGGAATGACAAATGAAAAACTCAAAAAAAGCAATTATAAAAATATTCAAGGCCTTATCTGATGAAACCCGATTACGCATTTACCTATTTTTAATGCAAGACAAATTATGTGTTTGTGAATTGATAAATATTTTAAATATGGAACAATCAAGAATATCTCACAATCTAAGGATTTTAAAGGAAGCTGGTCTTATAGTTAATCAGCGAGATGGCAAATGGATTATCTATGCAATAAACCCCGAGATAGAAAGTAATAAAATAATTCAAACTTTAAAGAATGAATTAAAATTATCGAAACAGGATTTAGAAAAGCTTAATAAATGTAAGAAAGAAAATATAAGAAAAAAGTTTAAATGTAATTAAAATACGGTGGAGGTTTATCTAATATGTTATTAGAAATATTAAGTGGGGGATTAATTGCTTTAAAAGAATATATTGCCTTACATGTGGTAACTTGTCTTATTCCAGCTTTTCTTTTGGCTGGTGGGATTATTGCTTTTACCTCACGTGATACCATTCTTAAATATTTGGGAGCAAAAGCAAAAAATATTATTTCTTTCCCCATAGCAGCAATTTCTTCTATATTTATTGCAGTATGTTCCTGTACCGTAATTCCGGTTTCAGCTGGAATCTATCGTAAAGGTGGAGCGATTGCCCCTGCCTTTATTCTTTTATGGGTTGCTCCTGCCTCCAACCTCTTAGCGGTAATTTATACGGGAAATATAATAGGCTATGATATGGCCATAGTTAGGATTATTACTGCTTTTATTACCGCTTTCGTTATGGGAACAGTAATGTATCTATCTTTCCACAAAGAAGAAACGGAGAGAATAATAGAGGAAAAAGGAGGGAACAACGACAAAAAAATTATTGCTGGAAAAGATATAATTTTACTTCTCTTAATTCTTTTTAGCCTGCTTTCTCCTAATTACCTTATTACTAAGGGTCCCTACTTGCACAAGGTATATGTTTTTGCCATGTCTATCTCTATTACTTTTTTATATGCCTGCTTTGCTATTAAAAAAGATAGAATTTCCAATTGGCTTAAAGAGACCTGGTGGTTCGTAAAATTAATTTTTCCCTTGCTTTTATTAGGAGTATTTATAGTTGGAATTATTGGAAGAATCCTTCCTCGGGAATGGATAGAGCACTGGCTGGGAGGAAACTCTTTGCGTTCTTCTTTTTTAGCAACCCTTATTGGGGCAGTCAGTTATTTTGCTACTATGACTGAAGCACCTTTTGTAGACACTTTAATGAAATTAGGAATGGGAAAAGGTCCTGCCTTAGCCTTGCTTCTTTCTGGACCAGGTATGAGCTTGCCTAATATGTTAGCTATTATAAAGGTTTTTGGCCTAAAAAAGGCTTTAGTTTATATTATTACTATGATTATCCTGGCTACCCTGAGCGGCTGGCTCTGGGGAAATTACATTTTTTAAAGAGGTGAATAAAAATGAAAATTGAAATTTTAGGAATTGGATGTCCAAAATGCAAAAAACTTACTGAATTAGCCCAAGAGGCAGTAAAAGAATTGGGTATCGCAGCAGAAATCATCAAAATAACCGATATCAACAAAATTATTAGTTATGGAGTTATGATGACACCTGCTTTAGTTATTAACGGAGAGGTAAAGGTAGCAGGTAAAATACCAGAAAAAGAAGAAATTAAAAAATGGATTAAGGAGGTAAAAAAATGAGATTATTAGCTGAATTTTTTCCGGAATTTAGTCAGAAATTTGATGAGATTGATAAACTTTATAAGGAGAAGCGCACTATCAATGAAAAGACCTATCAGTTTATCTGCTTTGCACTGGCTATTAAAAACAGGTCAGTCCCCTGTGTAAAGAAACATTTTAAGGGAGCCTTGGAAGCAGGAGCCACGGTAAAAGAACTTGCTTATATTATGGCTTTAACTTTCAGAGAGAGCGCCGGTGGGGATGATTGCTGGGTTCATGATGCCTTAGGTGATTATAAAGAATTAATGAAAAGCAACATTAAGTGTTGTCCAAAGTAATAGAAATTGTACTTCAATGTGGTTATCTATAATTTTATAGATGGTCGGGGCGAGAGGATTTGAACCTCCGACCTCTTGGTCCCGAACCAAGCGCGCTTACCAAACTGCGCTACGCCCCGAAAAATACAGAGAAAGTTTTATATAAAACCGAAATAGAATAAAACAGGATGGAGAGGGATTTCAAGGGAGTTTACTCCCCTGGCAATCTTATGTTTTTAAATTATATCACAACCTTTTATTTTGGGCTACAAATTTATTCATATTGTTTTATTTACTATAATTATTTTAAATTGATTGCTTTTTTTAATTTAATAGCAATGAAGGAAGCAGCAAGTATTTTTAAAAAGTCTCCAGGTAAAAAGGGGAACATCCCAACTATTAAAGCTTTTTTCAATCCTATACCTGTAACCAAAGACAACTGAGTAACCCCGAGAATATATATAATTACAGTTCCTGATAACCCTGCCAGTATATAATAGAAAATATTTTTTTCTCTTTTTAGTTCTACCATTTTGCCGATAATATAAGAGGCGATTATAAAACCAAATAGATATCCTCCCGTAGGTCCAAATAAAACCCCTGCCCCAGCTGTAAAACCAGAAAATATTGGTAAACCTATCACTCCTAATAAAACATAAATTATTTGGCTAATAGCCCCTAGAACACTCCCTAAAGTCATACCAGCCAGGAGAGTAAATAAAGTCTGTAAAGTAATAGGAATAGGATAAAGAGGGATAGAGATAAATGCTCCTATTGAAGTTAAGGCAGCAAATAAAGAAACTAAGCTCATTTGACGAATATTTATTTTTAACAACTCCGATAACCTCCTAAATTTTGTAAAAATTTTCTTTTTAAATGCGTTAACTATATATTATCATAAGTTAACGATAATGTCAAAAAATCAAATAAATTCGACTTTAACATAGAATCATTTATGAATGGATGGTGTAGGGGCTCGATTCATTGAGTCAATTTTAATAGACAGAGGCAAATAAACCCGTGCCATAGGATTTTTAATTTGTTAGATTATCGTTCCGGAGATTATTTCTATTAATTCCCCATTTTCTTTTTTTAAAATCAATGCTCCTTCTTCGCTAATATCTACAGCTTTCCCTGAAATAATTCTTTCTCCTATATTTATCCTTATCTCTCTCCCTATAGTACAGGAATATAATTTCCATTCCTCTAAAATAGAAGGAAATTCTTTTCTTTTTAATTTTTCATAATATCTTTCAAATTCCTGTAAAAAGACCTGCACTAGCCTAACTCGCGGAACCTCTCTGTCTAATACTTCTTTTAGGGAAGTGGTTTTCTCTCGAATATCTTCGGGAAACTCTTGATTATCTATATTTACATTTATGCCTACTCCCACTACTATCCAGTTTATTATATCTAATTCGGCACTCATTTCAGTCAGTATTCCACATACTTTTTCCCCCTGTATTAATATATCATTAGGCCATTTTATTTGGGATTTAATCTGGGTGCGTATTTTGATAGCCTTCACTATCGCTACAGCAGTCATTAAAGTTATTCGGGGGATATAAGAGGGAGGAAGTTGGGGAAATAATATTATGGAAAGCCAGATGCCGCCAGCTGGGGAAAACCATTTACGTCCTAATCGACCCTTACCTGCACTCTGTTTTTCAGTAATAATTATTGTACCTTCATCTATTACCTCTGACCTATGTAAGACTTTTTCTTTAGCAATTATATTTGTAGATTCTAATTCAGGAAAATAAAATATTTTCTTACCAATGTAGGAGGTGGATAATTCTCTTTGAACTTCCGGGGGGATTAATAGGTCAGGACGAGAAACTAAACAGTAACCCAAATTCTGATCAGTTATTATCGCATATCCCATATCCTTTAGTTTTTGGATCTGCTTCCAAACTGCCACTCGGGAGATACCTAATTTCCTGGCTAATACTTCACCAGAAATGTATTCCTTCTCTCTTAAATATTTTAATACATCAACTGCCATACGTTATATCCTACCAAAATGGAACAGGGGACTGTTGTTCCTGCTCCATTTATTAAAAGGTAAAATGGAAGAGAAATTTAGAAAAAAGTTCTTGCCACATTCACTATTTCATACGGGAGGCTAGCAATTCACTATCTTTGTCTACATCTCTAATCTGTCTAAAATCAATTATAAAAGACCCCTTACTCTCCAATAATTTCATCAAATTCTTTAAGGTTTTTTCATTCCCGATTAACCTCGGAATAATAAAAGCAATGGTCTTTTTCCTTTCCAATCCAGCACATCGCTTGATATAGTCAGTCAATTCAGAAGGTAATTCTCCCTTAAATAAGCTTAAAACCGGACAGCCTACAAAGATAAATTCATAAGGTAACAAATTACCCGCAGTTACTCCTCTTTCTACTTTAATTACCTTTAATTCATTTCCTTTTCTTTCAATAGCAGAAAATATCTTCTTCGTAAATAATTCTAATTTCTTATCATCTCCACCATAAATTAATGCTGCTCTCAAAATATTCCCTCCAACTTTGAAACAAGGGACGAAATGAAACAGAAAACCGTCCCTGTTTCTTTTTAGTCAAATACTACTTTTTCTACTCCCTGGAGTTTATCCAATATCTTATTGGTAATTAATTTTAAATGTTCAGGACGTTTAACAAAATCTAAATCATCTGCAGGCACATTTAAGATAGGACAAATGTTAAAATTCTCCACCCATTCTTCATACAATACATTTAATTGGGTTAAATACTCCTCAGAGATAGTTTTCTCATAATCTCTTCCTCGCAAAGAAATTCTTTTTAAAAGTGTAGGAACTGAAGCCTGAAGATAAACGATTAAATCAGGAGGAGAAAGAAATTTAGTCATTATACTAAATAATTCTCGATAATTCTCATAATCGCGGTCATCCATATAACCTTGTTGATTTAGATTTTTAGCAAATATATCCACATCTTCGTAGATACTTCTATCTTGAACTACTGAGGCAGGATTCTTTAATATCTCTTGATGATGAATAAATCTTTTAGAAAGAAAAAATATTTGAAGATGAAAACTCCACTTTTTCATATCTTTATAGAAATCTTCTAAATAAGGATTATTTTCCACTACTTCATAATATGGTGTCCATCCTAATCTCTTACTTAATAAATCAGTCAGGCTTGATTTGCCACTGCCTATATTCCCTGAAACAATAATAAATTTCTTCATTTTAAACTATCCCCTTTATAAATTTCTTTAATGATGAATTCAAGATCTTTACTTTTACCTACAAAATCAATATTATTAGTATCAATTTTAACCAAGGTCGATTTTTTATAATTATCAGGGTAAGAAAAAAAATCTTCATAGGCCGAATTCAATCTTTTCATATAATCGTAAGATATTTTTCGCTCAAAAGGTCGATCCCTTAGCGCTATCCTTTTCATTAAGGTTTCTGTGCTCGCTTGTAAGTAAACAATTAAATCGGGCTGAGGAACATCTTTGACCATAATCTCATAAAGGCGCTCATACATTGAAAGCTCATTCCCGGAAAGGTTGAGATGAGCAAATATCCTATCCTTGGCAAACAAGTAGTCAGAAAATACCAATTGATTAAACAAATCTTGTTGGGCTAATTCTAATTGTTGTTTATAACGACTCAATAAAAAAAATATTTGAGTCTGAAAGGCATACCTTTCTATATCATCATAAAATTTTGATAAAAAAGGATTTTCTTCTACTACTTCTAAATTATGTTTAGCATTAAACCTTTTGCTTAATAATAAAACTAAACTTGTTTTTCCAACTCCTATAGCCCCTTCAATCACGATAAATTTACTTTTAAATTTAATCATTTAAACTGCTCCTTTTCTTTTTTACAAACAAGTTATGATGTTTTTATAAATTTATTCTCATAAATTATATTTTCTCTGGTAATTCCACTCATAAGTCGAATATTTATTTTCTAAAAGGTCCTTTGAAATTTTTTCTTCCTTTTCAGTTAATTTGCCCTCCACTAACTTTACTCCAAACTCTTCCTCAAAACCTCGGGGGAGAACCTCCGATAACTCTGAAAAAGATATCTCTCTCTTTAAAACTTCTTCCAGACTAGTAGCATTAAAACCTGACTTAAGTTTTTCTTTCACCTGGATAGAAGGAAAATTAAAAACAGAAAATAGCTTATCTTTTTCTAATTTTATCAATAAAGAGCCGTGTTGTAAAACTATTCCTCCTTTTCTTACTTGAGCAGACCCTACAATCTTTTTACCATCAACTTGAACTTCATATTGGGAAGGAACAGAAAAACAGATTGATTTAATATCTGGATGAAAATTTTTGGGTTTATCCCCACCATTTACTGACTGTAATTTTTCCCTTAAAGGAACTAGTTTAGCTTTGATCCCTAAATAAGAAAGACCTCTAATTATTCCTCCACTAATCTTTTTATAAGTCTCTAATATAGAATCATCTACTAAAGGATGATTTTCTTTAATTACAAAACTATAAGTCAATTCTTTATCATGGAGAACTGCCTTGCCACCGGTAGGCCGACGAACAATATCAATCCCCATATTCTGGCAAGCATCTATATCTATCTCTTTCTTTAAATCTTGAAAATAACCTAAAGATACAGCCGGTGGAAGCCATTGATAAAATCTGATAGTAGGAGGAACTAAGCTTTCTCGATGAGCTATCATTATTGCTTCGTCAATTGCCATATTTATAAAACCAGTATGATAACCATCTTTGATTAATCGCCATTCCATTAATAATATCCTTTCTATTTGAATTTGATTGCCCAAATAATCGGGCTTGATAAATCAAGCTCCTACATATTACTAACTACCCATTCTATTGCTAAGTTAACTAAGGTAGGATAGTTTTTAGATTGCTTCGCTAACGCTCGCAATGACATAACAACGAGTCTAATGGAGGAGCAAAGTAAGCCTGCCCCTGCGAAAACAGGGGAAGCAATCCCAAAAAATATAACATACTTTATTTAATAGAGCTCTAGATTCTGTCTACTATTTTTTTATTTCCTTACTATATATACTACCTACGACAACATATTACATACTAATTAGGTTTTCAATAAAATAAGGCTAGTTAAAGTAAAACTCTTACTAGCCTTATTCTTTATTTTATTTATAAAAATAAGTTGCTAGGACTTCATAAACTTGGTAATTCTGTTATAGCATTACTCTTGATAATAATTTATTAGGAAATTATTCAGCCTTTGCGCTCGCGGTTTTAAATTTATTTATAGACTTCATTCCTTCATTAATGACAAACCCGGCAAGTATTAATAGTACCAGTGATACAATACCTAACAAATAATTTCCTTTGGCAAAATTCTGGAATACCATAGTAAGTAAGGCAACAACTGTAACTGCAATCATAAAAATCATTGGATATAGAGTCGCGGTATATTTTTTGCCCATATGAGCCAGCCAGGCAGTTGCTCCTAATAAGGCTAATCCTGCGAGAAGTTGGTTGGAAGCACCGAATACCGGCCAGATGCTACTCCAGGTACCACTTAAAGCAAGAGCTCCACCAAATATTACAGTAATAATAGTGGCTACATACTTGTTAGAAAAACCTGGCGCCCATTCAGCGGTTAGTTCCTCTAATGCATATCTTCCTAATCTGGTAGCTGTATCTAAGGTAGTAAGTAAGAAAGCAGATACAGTTAAAGCACCAAAAGCTATTCCAGCTTGTTCTTTCACTCCCAAATTAGCCAAGAAGTTTCCCATACCATGAGCAAAGACACCGACTGGTCCACCCCAATTGGCTAATCCTTCAGCTAATCCTGCCTGGGTTAACATAGCAGCTGTTCCTAAAGAAATAACCGCTAATAAACCTTCTAATAACATTGCTCCATAACCTATAACCTGAGCATCTGTTTCCTTATCTAATTGCTTAGAACTTGTCCCCGAGGCACAAAGAGAATGAAAACCAGATATTGCACCGCAAGCAATTATTACAAAGAGCATGGGGAATAGATAACCTACTGGTTGTTTAAAAGAAGTAAAAGTAGCAAGTTGTAAGGTTGGACGGCCAATAAGAATACCTATTACTGCTCCGCCCAAAGCAGTATAAAGCAAGAATGAAGATAAATAATCTCTAGGTTGTAGCAAAATCCAAACAGGCATAGATGAAGCAAAAAATACGTAGATCAGTAAGAGGTAAATCCAGGTTTTAGCACCTAGAGCAAGAGGAGCTCTTAAGCCTATCCAGATGGATAAAAATAATAAAATTACCCCGATTACAGTAACAAGGCTAAGAGATGCACCTTTACGATAAAGGGCAAAACCCATTCCTACTGCAATTACTAAAAATAGAATTGATGCAGTAGCAACAGAAGGATTGGCGGCAAAGGTCTTAGCCACTAAGATGGCAAAAACCGCTATTATCAAAACCAAAGTTAACCAGATAAAGATTAGAAATAATGTTTTGGCACTTTTTCCTACATTTTTTCCAATTACTTCTCCTACTGTTTTTCCCTCGTGTCTTACCGAAGAAATAAGAGCCATAAAGTCATGCACTCCACCAATAAAGATACTCCCTAAGACAATCCATAAAAAACAGGGAAGCCATCCAAAGACCGAAGCTTGGATTGGACCTAAAATGGGGCCTCCTCCAGCAATAGAAGCAAAATGGTGACCCATAAGTACTGGTGCTTTTGCTGGAACATAATCAACTCCATCAGTCATAGTATGTGCCGGTGTCTTGTTTTTATTATCTAATCCTACAAGCTTTGCTAAATAGCCACCATAAGTCTTAAGAGCAATCGCAAAAAGTATTAAAGTTACTAAAACTAAAGTTAAAAGATTCATTTGTACTTAACCTCCTATTTTATTGACTAAAAAACAATAATAATATTTATAAAATAAATTGTCAGATAATTTTTTGCTACAATTGTTTATAGCCCCAGCAACTTAAACTTATATTTATAAAAACACCAAAATATTTATTTTACGTTTTATCACCTCCTGAAAAAGATTTAATCTTATAAGCAGAAAGTACTTCTTTCCCCTTTTGATTAGAATATAACTTTTCTTTTTTTAAGTCAACTAAAATCAATCTTATATCACACCATCCCTTGATGCCTAACCAGAAAGACTTAGAAAACTCGAACTTTTTAGCAAAATTTATCGCTTCTTCTGAAAACCCCGAAGCAGTAATTAATACTCCATTTAAAGTAGTAGACATAACATCTACTGAAGGAATAACCAGTTCATCAACCAGAGATTTTAAAAATTGAGAAAATCTATCTATTTCGTTTTTACCAATAAAACCTCTTTCTGCCTTAACCATAGCATATTCTTTAGTATAATGCTGGTCGATTTTTATTTTCTCAGTCAAAACTTTACGAAAATGCTCAGTATAAGATCGAGCAAATATATCTACCTTTTCACCTAATATTTTCTTATTTCTCTCTACTTCATAATAATATCTATATCGTTCTTCTAAATCTTTTAAATACAACTCTAATTTATCGGTTATGTTTTCTTCCACTTCTAATTTTCCTATCCTATCTACTTCGGTATTTTAAATTATAATTACTATATGATTGTAGCCCAAAAAACTAAAAAATATTTAAAAGCAGATTACATCTCGTATTGCGTATCGCGTTGGAAATAATATTTATTATAATTATATTGTAGGGGCATAATGAATTGTGCCCTTGTCGTTCATTACCTACTGCCTCTTGTGGGCACGATTCATCGTGCCCCTACAATACCATCTTGTTTACTTTTTGGGTAATAACCATTATATAATATTACTACAAATTTTTTAAAAACCCTTCTTTTTTTGAAAAATATTTTACAAATTTTCTAATTTTATTTAAATTTAGACTATGTTATAATAAATGAAATGTTGATGAATAAGGAGGTATAAAATGAGCTTTGGACTTTTTGATAAATTATTTGGGAGAAAGGGAGAGGACTCTTCTGAAATTCTTTGGATTTATACCCAATGTGATAAATGCGGAGAAAAATTTAAAACTCTTATCAGAAAGTATAATGATCTTACCCCTACCTACAAAGACGAAGGACCTGCATATATATTAAGAAAAGAATTAATCGGGGCAAGTTGTCCCAATCGGATTAATTTAAAATTAGATTTTGATAGAAATTACCGCAAGATATCGGAAGAAATTACTGGAGGTCATTTTATTTCCCAAGAAGATTATCAATCCTAAATTTTGAAAAAGAATAGTAAATAGAAAAGCCCATTTCTTTTAAAATATTTTTTAAAAGTTCTTTATTTTTTATATAAAAAAGGTGACTCACGCACTTACAATCTGAAGAGCCAAAGCCTTTTTTAATTATTTCGGTAGTTGGATCCTGGCAAAATACTTCCGCAGTTTGGCATTCCATTTTTTTATCAATAATCCAAATCTGTAGAATTTTAGTCTTTTTACTTTTTAAAAGATAATCTATATGCCAAAAACTCTTCTTATCTTTCTTTAAGTGCCTTCTCAGCCTGGCCTCTAAGCAAGCTTTAGCTGAACCAATATAAATATAATTTCCTTTTTTAAAAAATACCTTCCCCAATTTACCGACAATGATTTCAAAATCTTTAGATATTTCTATTACTAATACATAAGTAGCTACTGAACTTTTATTAATTGGCAAAAATTATTTTCACCTGCCTGTCAAAACCATATCTCCTACCCTACCACAAGTTGAAAACCAACTCCACCTTTCAGACAATTATTGGGAAATAAACTCATTATCTTTTTTTTATTTACAGTACAATGAGTAGGTACAATTAAAGATATATCCTTTAACAAATTATATTCCTCAAAATCATGAAATCCTCCCAGCAAACCATAAATCTTGCCTAATTCATTTGCTGAGTTTAATATCTTCTTTATCCCTAAATGGGCACAACCGGTTATAACTATAAGACCTTTAGCGGTTGAAATAATTACTGATTGCTCTTTAATTAATGTTTTTGTTTTACTTGAAATAATGGATCCTTCAATTTCACCAGTAGTATAAATTCCCGGGTAAATCTCTGTTAATTCCTGGACTTCATAAAAAGTATTTGCTTTCTTTTTAATCTCTCCCTTTAAATGTTTAGAAAAAGATTTTGGAACATAAACCGCTAACTTATTATTTAAATGTAATAATCGAGCAATACTACCACAATGATCCCAATGACTATGCGAGATGACTACTAAATCTATATCTTTAGGATTTATACCTAATAACTTCATATTAGAAATAAGTATATCGCCATCCCAACCCGTATCAAATAGAATATTTCTCTCTTTAGTTTGAATAAAGCAGGAAAAACCCCATCCTGGTTTTAAACCTTTAATATCTTTTGCTATTTTGTTATCATAAATAATAGTAATTTTCATTATCTACACCCCGTTTTTATTTACCAGGGCAGCGTCGTGGTGCTGCATAATTGATATAATATGCTATGACAATGTCAAATAATTTTACTACTTCATTTTAGCGAGAATTAATTCTACTATTTTACTAAAAACCTGGGCGGTCTCTGAATTTTTATATTGAGAGATATAGGGTTTCCCTTCATCTGTAGAGTTTACCATATTTATATCGATGAGAATCTTACCTAAGAATGGTAAATCAAATTCTAAAGCTGCTTTTTCCCCTCCCCCTGATTTAAACAAATCAATATTTTTCCCACAATAAGGACACTTTAGTCCACTCATATTCTCTATAATACCTAAAATCGGAATGTTAAGATTTTTCAAAAAATTTACATATTTCCGAGAATCTAACAGAGCAACTCCCTGTGGGGTAGTAACAATAATTCCTCCCTCTAATTCCGGAATAAGTTGGCAAATTGATAAGGGCTCATCCCCTGTTCCGGGGGGGAGAATCAATTATTAGAAAATCTAAACTACCCCATTCCACTTCTCCTAAAAACTGTTTTAAAGCCATCATCTTTAAAGGTCCTCTCCAAATAAGAGGAGCATCAGAAGTTTCAATCAAAGAAGCCATAGAAACAGCTACCAAATTAGAAGAAACGCTCATAGGAATTATTCCTTCCGAACTTCCCTGCAATATCTTTCCATCAAATCCTAACATTGTAGCCACCGATGGCCCGTGTAGGTCAGCATCTAATATTCCCACTTTAAAATCCTTTTCACTTAAAGAACAGGCTAACTGGTAAACTGGCTAACCGGGTAACTAATATTCTGTACGTTTTACACTAAAATGAGAGTTACGTTTCGTGCGATATGAATTTAGCTTCTCTTTCCTATGGGCACGATGCATCTTGCCCCTACCTCGATATTTTCTTCACGATAACTATATACTAATTAGACTTCTGGATTCTCTTTTCGCTATATACTTAATGCTTGATACTTGATACTATTTCTTAATATATAAATCTGGTAATAGTAGCTAAAACAATGGCTATAACAAAAGTAAAAGATATTGTAAATAAAGTCCGCTTTGTTCCTATCTCCCGCCATAAAACAGCAATAGTAGCCACACAGGGTATATAAAAAATAATAAAAATAGTAAAAGTCATAATTTGAGTAACAGACATTACTGTAGCGATATTGGATGTTCCAATAGCCTGGATCAACATTAACATAGAAAGTTCTTTGCGAAGAATACCAAATATCAAAGTTGTTCCAACTAACAAAGGAAGACCGAGTAGGGTTGTTAGAGGAGAAAAAAAGTTATTTATAAACGTATCCGCTTTATAGTACTGTAACAAGCTTAAAATTGTACTTCCAGCAATAAGTAAGGGCCAAGCTACAAAGATAAATTCCTTCATCCTGAGCCAGGTCTTGGCTAAAACTACTTTTAAAGAGGGAATATGATAGGTGGGAATTTCTAAGATCATTCCCGGAGTTACCTCTGGCAGTAAGCGGGATAGTATCTTTCCTGATATTATAACTACAATAATATTTAAAATATAAATAGCCAAAGCAGCTTGGGGGTTAATGTAAAAAGCTACTAAAGCAAATATAATTGTCATCCTTGCAGCACAAGGAATCATAGTAGCCAGTACTGAGGTAATAAAACGATCTCTTTCTGACTCTAAAATTCGAGTAGCCATTATAGCTGGCACTGTACAGCCATAACCTAACATAAAAGGGATAATTGCCTTACCGTGCAAACCAATTTTATGTAAAAACACGTCTAAGAGAAAGGCTATACGAGGCAGATAACCCAAGTCTTCTAAAATAGCTAAACCAAATAAAAAGGGGAATAAATAAGGTAAGACAATAGCTATTCCACCTGCCAGTCCCTGGATAATACCACTAATCACAGAAAATAATAAGGTTTCTGAATCAATGCTTCTTTCTATTAAGGGTATTATTCTATAAAAATAATCCAATAAATGTTCTTCAACCATTTTTCCAACGGTAAATACTAAATTAAAAAACAAATAAAGAATAAAGGCTAAAAAAACATATCCAAAAATCGGATGCATTAAAATATTATCTAAATAGTCTATCAGGCTGGTATGAGGTCTAGTAAGTGAAACTATAGATTCATATATATTCATAGAGAGATGATGCCGTTCAGAGGAAATGACTACATCCGGTGGTCTACCGTGAACTTCTCTGAGCAAATTCTGAAAATAATTAATTTTGTTAAAAATATTTTTCTCTGTATTTTTGAAATTTTTTATGAAATAACTATCATTTTCTAAATACTTAAGAGCTAAAAACCGTATAGGAACATTGAATTCTTGGGCAATCTCTTTCTTTTTTATCTGTGTAGATAACTGTTCTATAACTTCTTCAACATTTTTACTAAAATTCAAAGTTTTACCTATTCTTTTTTCTTCTCCTGTTTTGTAAGCTACAGAAAAAAGCTCTTTCACTCCTTTTCCCTTTAAGGCAATTGCTGGCACAACTGGAACACCAAGAATTTTAGATAATTTTTCAATATCAATTTTAATACCTTTACGCTCAGCCTCATCAATCATATTAAGACATATCACCATTGGTAATTTAAGTTCTAAAAGTTGGAGAGTAAGTTCTAAACTTCTACTGAGTAAAGATGCATCCATTACATTTATAATTACATCAACATTACCTTTTAATAAATATTTTCTGGCTTCAAGTTCAGCCAGGTCAAACGAGGTTAAAGAATAAGTCCCTGGCAAATCTACTAATTCGACAGTTTGCCCAAAAAGATTAAATTTTGTTAGAGTATATTCTACTGTCTTTCCAGGAAAATTAGAAGTTACCGCTTTATATCCAGCAACATGATTAAAGATAGTGCTCTTACCTGAATTAGGTTGCCCCATAAGTGCTATTCTCATCCTGCTACCTCCACTAATACCTTTCTGGCTACCCCTCTGCCCAAAGCGACCTGGTTCCCATGGATACTTATTAAAATAGGTCCACGCATAATAGCACTCTTTTTCACAGTTATCATATCTCCGGGATGAATACCTAAACAACCTAAGCGTTGTCTTATCCCCCATCCTCCGTAAATATCAATCACCTTTACTTTTTGGCCTTCTTTAATTAAATCAAGAGTAATGTTCATATATTTTGCCCTTTCTCTTTCAATATTTTAGTTTACAATTTTTTATTTTTTTCTCTCTTTATGTAATAAACCCCTCTCTTCTAAATATTTTTTAAAATTTTCTCTCCATTTAAAGCTTTCAGGAAGTAAATTAATAAATTCTACAAATTCAAGTAGGCAATTTATAGTTTTTGGTGAAATATCATGCTCTAATTTGCAAGCATCCTGTTGGGCATTTTGTTCATCAACTCCGATAATTTTTAAAAATTCAACTAGCAAAGTATGCCGTTTTTTGATCTCCTGAGCCAATTTTTTGCCTTTCCCAGTGAATATAATCCCCCCATATTTTTCATATACTATATATCCATTTTCCGACAATTTTCTAATCATTTCAGATACGCTAGGACGAGTTACTTCTAATTTATAGGCAATATCTTTTGCTTTAATATATCCTTTTTCATCCTGCAAATCCCATATTACTTCTAAATAATCTTCCACATTTCGAGTAGTCATTTAATTTTCTCTCCTCTTGCTTAAAACTATCTATTATTTTGAATTTGAATATATCCCTACTTTTATTAGGTATTCCTAACTATCTAAACGATATCATAAATTAACAAAAATTTCAAAAATAAATTGTCAATCTTCTGATTAAATATTTATCACTTCCTTAAATTATTAACAAATTCAAGTAACTTCAACAAATATTCTAAAACGATCAAAAAACATAATTAATTATACCTATAAATATAAAAAATAAAAGGATGGGAGTTAGTTTACATTTTTTTACTAACTCCCATCCTTTTAAACAATAAAATTTTTACATCTTTTATTTCATTATCGAAGGTAGCCAGGTGCACAAAGGAGGAAAGGCGATTATCAATACTATCATCAATACTATTAATAACATAAATGGCCAAACACCTTTAATAATATCTGCCATATTACTCTCTGAATCAACGCCGTTAATAACGTACAAATTAATTCCTACTGGAGGAGTAATTAAAGCCATTTCCATATTAATTACTAATATTACTGCATACCAGATAGGATCGATATGCAAAACATGTAAAATAGAAATTATTAAAGGCATAGTTAATAAAATAATTGATACAGTTTCTAAAATACAACCCAATAATAGCATTAATATATTCATGGCAATAACGAACATTAGAGGAGAAAAATTTTTTTCTATTACTAAACTGGTCAAAGTTTGTGGAATTTCTAAATAGGTCATTACCTGACCAAAAAGTATGGCCCCAGCTATAATTAAGGCTATCATACAAGATGTTTCAACAGATTTTAGAAATATTTTTTTGAAATCTTTTAATTTCAAGGTTTTATAAATAAATAAACATATAAATAGACTATAACCTAATCCTACTCCCGCAGCTTCAGTAGGAGTAAATATTCCAGTATAAATACCTCCAATTATTATAAAAGGTAAAATTATACCCCATATATTTTTTGAAGTAATTTCCCATCTTTCGTTCCATGAAGCAGCTTCTACCACATTATAAGCTCCTCCTTTACTGCTCTTATAAACAGCATAAATAATAAAAATTAAAGTTAAGATAATGCCGGGAATAATACCAGCGATAAAAAGTTTTCCTACTGATTCTTCAGTAATAGCTCCATAAAGAATCATTGGTATACTAGGTGGAATAAGAATTCCCAAAGTCCCTCCCGCTGCTAAAAGCCCTAAAGTAAATCTCCTCTCGTAGCCTCTTTCTATTAAGGCGGGAATAGCTACCATTCCTATGGTAGCTGCAGTTGCTGCACTTGAACCCGTAATGGCAGCGAAAAATGCACAGCTTAAAATTGTTGCAACAGCTAATCCACCAGGTAAATGCCTTACCCAAACATTCATGACATTAAAAAGATCATCTCCAACTTTTCCCTCCAATAGTATTTGACTCATCATTACAAATAGTGGAATAGAAAGTAATACAAAACTATCTAAAGAAGAATAAATAACCTGGCCAATAATATTTATGGGTAGATCAAAAACAAAAATTAAAAATGTTGCAGTAACTCCAAGAGAAAAAGCTACTGGCAATCCTAAAAACAGGGTAACTAATAACAGGCCTATAACTATAATAAAATTTAACACCTTTATCTATCCTCCCCCCTTAAACTTTTTTGCTGTTTAAGATAAAATTGCATTCATCGACAATAATTACTATAAATTGTAGCATCAAAAATATAAACCCCAACAATAAAGCAAATTTAGGTACCACCATAGGCATATGAAGAGGAGTGGGTGAAAGTTTATGATATTTTATAGAAGTTACTACCATTTTATAACCCTGTTTGCAAACAATAATTGTATACCAAAGGGCCATTATACTGGTAATTAATCTAAGTCTACTTTGTACATGTTTTGATAATTTATTTATAAATAGATCTATATGAACATGTTTCCCTTTTTGTAGGGTGTAAGCTGCTCCTGCAAACATACTCCAAATAAAAAGATAGATAGATATTTCTTGGCTCCATACAGTGGGAGATTTAAAAACATATCTTGAAATAACTTCAAAAAGAATCAATATCCCCATTATAAAAATACCTAATCCACTTAAATAACCAAAAAAACAAATTGTTTTACTAACCCTGTTATTAAATTCTTTAAACATAAATCTCCTCTTTTTAATAAATAAAGGGGAAAGGACTAAATAGCCTTTCCCCTTTATTAGATTTTTATTGTACACTGAAAGCAATCTCCAGTAATTTTTCCCCTAATTCTCCAGTCTTTTCAGCATAATTTTTTCTTACTGGTTCAGTTAACTTAATAAAAGCTTCTCGTTCTTGGGGTGAAAGTGTGTAAACCTCTAAACCTGCTTCTTCAATTACTTTTTGAGCTTCTCTTTCAGAATTCATTATTTCTCCGCGTAGCCATTTTTCTGCATCTTTTCCTGCTTTAATCAAAATCTGCTTCGTTTTCTCAGGCTGATCATTCCACCAATCTAAATTAGCCTGAACCACAAATTGTGCTGTAGAATAGTTGCATATAGTTAAAAATTTTTGGACTTCATAAATTTTACGAGAAACTGCTGCTGGCATTCCTGTAGTTGCTCCATCTACTGTCCCTCTTTGTAAAGCCATATACATTTCTGAAGAACTCATTACTACTGGAGTTCCTCCTAAAGCTTTTACTGTTTCAGCAGTAGCATTACTAAAAGTCCTAATCTTTAAACCATTAAAATCTTCAGGTTTCTTCAGAGGTCTTTTACTATTAAAGAATTGCACAAATCCATAATCTACCCAAAAGACCACTTTCGCTCCCTTTTCCTGAAAAGCTTTATCTAATAATTCACCAACTCCAGCATTTATAGCCTTTTCAATAGAAGATAACTCAGAAAAAATAAAAGGCATTTCAAATATTTCAGCCGCAGGGATCATACCAGACCATTTATTTACTGGAACCAGGCCTAATTCAATATTACCATCTTGGATAGCTTCTACTATTTCAGTGTCTTTGAATAGTTGAGCAGAAGGAAATACCTTTATCTCAATCTTTCCCTGAGAATATTCATCTACCTTGCTGGCAAATAGTTCAAGTGATTTAGATATATGATGGGAAGGTGGCAATTGATTAGAAAGCCTGATTACCGTTTTGGCAGAAATATTTACACTAAATACTATAACCAATGTAAGTATTAGAATTACAAAAATACTAGATTTTTTATTTAGCAAACTAATATTCATTTAATCACCTCCTTTCTTCTTATTATTCTGGTAAATAAAGAAGATTTTATTAGCAAACCTTTTGTGTCCTCTTAAATCTTCTTTATCTATTTATTGCATATTTATTTTGAAGCTCTTGCATCTCCTTTAATCCAACTAATTCATTAAATTGGTTGAAAGCAATTAATTGATCTAATACCCCAGCTGCATTTCCCTTTTCTTTTAATTCTTTCATTACCTTAAAAATTGCTTTAGTAGAGGCATATAAAGCAGTCAAAGGATAAGTTACAATTTTATAACCCATACTCTCCAATTCTTTCACTGTTAAATAGGGAGTTTTCCCTTTTTCGATCATATTTGCCATCAACGGTACGTCAAAATGTTTGGGAATTTCTTTCAATTCCTCAACTGTCTGAGGAGCTTCTATAAAGATCATATCTGCGCCTGCTTCAACGCAAGCCTTGCCTTTTTCTATAGCCTCCTCTAAACCATATATTGCCCGATCATCTAATCTGGCCATAATTTTAAAATCGGGATCAACTCTAACATCTACAGCTGCTTTTATCTTTTGAACCATCTCTTCTTTGGAAATTACCTTTTTTCCTTCCATATGTCCACATCTTTTAGGCCATTCTTGGTCTTCAATAAATATACCAACTAAACCGGCTTTTTCAAATTCTCGAACTGTTCTTATTACATTTAAAGGATTACCATATCCTGTATCTGCATCACCAAAAACAGGTATATCCACCGCAGAAGTTATTTGCCGAGCTCTATCTAACATTTCACTGAAAGTTAATAATCCCCAATCAGGTTTAGCCAGTAAGCTAGCTGTAATACCGTATCCAGTAGTAAATATTGCTTCGAAACCTACCTTTTCCATAATTTTTGCACTTAAAGCATCATAAGCACCGGGTAAAACTAATGCTTGCGGTCTTTTTAAAAGTTCATTAAATACTCTTCTTTGGTTCATGTTTTTCTCATCCTATTCTTAATTTATTTAAAATAACTAATATTTTTATTATCCTAACTCTCCGAGCTTTTTAACTACCTCATCTCCTACCTCAACAGTAGAAGAATTCCCTCCTAAATCACGAGACCTGACTTTCCCTTCGCTTAAGACCTTTTCCACTGCCTCCTCAATAGCTTGAGTAACCTTTGATTCTCCTAAGCAATCTAACATCATTGCTCCGGCCAAGATGGTGGCAATAGGGTTGGCTACAGATTTATCCTTATATTTGGGAGCAGAACCGTGGATGGGTTCAAACATAGAAATACCTTCCGGGTTTATATTCCCCCCAGCGGCTATTCCTAAACCTCCCTGAATCATTGCCCCTAAATCGGTAATGATATCCCCAAACATATTAGGCGCCACTACTACCTTAAACCACTCCGGTTTTCTTACCAACCACATAGTAATGGCATCTACAAAGGTAAATTCGGTCTCGATATCCGGATATTGACTGGCTACTTCATTAAAGATATCCCTCCAGAGACCATAGATATTAGTTAATACATTGGCTTTATCTACGGAGGTTACTCTTTTTAGGTTCTTCTTTTTAGCTAACTCAAAGGCGTATTTGATTACCCTTTGGGTCCCAGGTCGGCTGATTAAACCGACCTGATAGCCCATCTCTTCTTCCTGTTCTAAGTGAAAATCTACCTGAATCTTGGTCTTATAGAGTTTTCTTAATACCTCTAAATGGTCTTGATGGGATCTAGCTGTAAATCTTCCTCCAATTCCTACATAGAAATCTTCGGTATTTTCTCTAACCACGTAAAAATTAATATCCTCTGGACTTTTGTCTTTTAAAGGACAGGGGACTCCTTTATATAATCTGATAGGCCGTAAATTGATATATTGGTCAAAATAAAATCTGGTCTTTAGCAATATCTCTTTTTCTAAGATACCTGGTTTTACTCGAGGGTCACCGATAGCCCCAAAGTAGATGGCATCCATATCTTCTATCTCTTTTAGGGCACTATCCGGTAATAATTCCCCGGTCTTCAGGTAATGTTCGGCACCAAAGGGGTATTCAGTCCAGTTAATTTTTAATCCATAATGGCTGGAAGCTGCTTTTATTACCTTCTTACCTTCTCGGATTATCTCCGGTCCTATCCCATCACCGGGAATTAAGGCTATATTATACATCTTTCTCTCTCCTTTTCAATTCTTCTTGGACATATTCTCTCAATCCCCCTAGGGAAATTATCTTCTGGATAAATGGGGGTAAGGGGTTGGTCTGGTAAACCTTATTTTTGGTTAAATTTTTTATTATCCCTTCTACTGTATCAACTTCTAGTAGATCTCCTGGTAAACACTGCTCTACCACCTCTTCTGATTCAAAGATAGGAAGGCCAATGTTTATGGCATTTCGAAAAAATATGCGAGCAAAAGATTTGGCTATGATACAAGAAACCCCGGCAGCTTTAAGGGCGATAGGGGCATGTTCGCGAGAACTCCCACAGCCAAAGTTCTTACCGGCTACTATGATGTCTCCCTGATCCATCTTTTTCACAAACTTAGGATCATAGTCTTCCATACAGTGCAGGGCCAATTCCTTAGGGTCAGAAGTATTAAGATAACGCGCAGGTATAATTACATCAGTATCGATATTATCTTTAAATTTCCAGACTTTACCTTTAATTATCATTCTACTTCACCTCCTCAGGGCTGGCTATTTTACCTAAAATGGCAGAAGCGGCTGCTACTGCAGGGCTAGCCAGATATACTTCACTTTCAGAGTGCCCCATCCTCCCTACGAAATTTCGATTAGTAGTAGAGATGGCCCTTTCTCCTTTAGCCAGGATACCCATATAACCACCTAAACAGGGACCACAGGTAGGGGTGCTTACTGCGGCTCCGGAAGAGATGAATATGTCAATTAACCCTTCCCGAAGGGCTTGGAGGTAAACCTCTTGGGTAGCAGGGATAATAATCAATCTGACTTCCGGATGAACCTGTTTTCCCTTTAAGATTTGGGCAGCTATGCGCAAATCTTCTATTCTCCCATTGGTACAGGAGCCGATGATGGATTGGTCAATCTTAATATCACCTACTTGGCTAATTGGTCTTGCATTCTCTGGTAGATGGGGGAAGGCCACCTGGGGTTCAATTTTACTCACATCGATTTCGATAATCTTTTCATAAAGGGCATCGGGGTCACTTTTATAAATTTGATAAGGTCTTTGAGCTCGCCCTTTCAGATATTCTAAAGTAATCTCATCGGGCTCAATGATTCCGGTTTTGGCCCCTGCTTCAATGGCCATATTACACATAGTAAAGCGGTTATCCATAGAAAGATTTTTAATTACTTCTCCGGAAAATTCCATCACCTTATAATTGGCTCCCTCTACTCCAATCAGGGAAATGGTATAGAGGATCAGGTCTTTTCCGCTTACCCAGGGGTTTAATTTTCCAGAATAGATAAACTTAATGGTAGGAGGTACTTTAAGCCAGACCTCACCCAGGGCCATAATGGCAGCTAAGTCGGTACTGCCTACTCCTATAGCCAGGGCACCTAAAGCCCCGGAGGTATCAGTATGAGAATCTGCTCCTACTACTATATCTCCGGGGAGGACTAATCCTTTTTCTGGAAGGAGAGCATGTTCTACTCCCATTTTACCTACTTCGAAATAATTCTCTATCTCATACTCCTGAGCAAATTCCCGTAACAACTTACACTGCTCGGCAGATTTTATATCCTTATTGGGGGCAAAATGATCTGGAATCAGGCCAATTCTTTTTTTATCAAATACTTGCCCGGCCCCACTTTCTTTAAAGTATTTTATGGCAATAGGCGCAGTGATATCATTGGCAAAGGCAAAGTCCACCCAGGTTTTGATTATATCTCCTATTTTAAAATCTTTTGTATCTGTATGGGCTGAAATTATTTTTTCTGCAAT
>DOTB01000086.1:0-4791 GCA_003513845.1 Candidatus Atribacteria bacterium
CCTATATTAATTTTGTTTGTTAGACTTTCTAAATATTTTATGGGAGGCGCTGCCTTATTTTCATCCCGAAAAGGGTAGAGAAAGGGTAGGATGTATTTTGAGCTTATTATTTATATTTGATATGGGTGGTGTTGTTACTATTAACACCAATGTTATTCCGTCAATTGTTGAATATTTAGGAATAACAGAAAAGAGATTTTTTCAGTTAGCTGGGGAAAATTGGACCAAACTACTCACCGGTAAAATAGATGTTCAGCAATTCTGGCTGCAAATTTCTAACCAAATTAACAGGAAAATTAAAGAAAATTTATTTGCAGCCTATTTCCACCCCAGAAGAAATTTTGAAGTAATTGAAATTATTAACGATTTAAAGAAAAAATACCGGATAGTTTGTGGAACGAATACCTTCCAGATTCATTATCAATATCATCTAGAACAGGGAGATTATGATTTTTTTGATAAGGTTTATGCCTCCCATTTGATGGGAATTGCAAAGCCCGATAAACTATTTTATCAATACATTTTAAAACATGAAAATGTGACTAAAGAAAGAACTGTTTTCATAGATGATACTATGGAAAATGTTATTTCTGCATGTAATATCGGTATCCAATCAATTCATTTTAGGGACAGTGATTTATTAAAAAATGATCTAAAAAACTTTTTAATATACTGATGAATAAATTTGTAAGGTTAAGAGCAGCATTATTTAATAGAAAGAATCATAATTTAGAAAGAAGATAAATGGAGATAAAATAATGAAATATAATATTGGATTTATTGCTCCATATAGAGAATTGGCAGATCTATTCGCAGAAGTTTGTCATGAATTTAATAAGAAAATTACTATGAAGATTGGAGATTTAGAAGAAGGGGTAAAACAGGCAAAAGAATTAGAAAAACAAGGAGTAGAGGTAATAATTAGCAGAGGGGGAACTGCAATTGCCCTGGAGCAAGAATTTTCTGATATTCCAGTTGTTCGAATTCAAATTAGTGGTTTTGATATTATAAGAGCAATTCATAAGATTAAAAATGAAACAAATAAAATAGCCATAATCGGTTTTCATCCTTTCACTTATGGAGTAGAAGGATTGGGGAGAATTTTAGATATAGAAATAAAAACATTCACTTTAGAAGAGAGTTGGTATGATGATATTTCTTATATTAGACAAAATATTGAGGTTGTGAAAAAAGAAAATATTAATTGGATAATAGGTGATAATATTTCGGTAGAAGTTGCCAGAGAATTGGGTATGAAGGGCATATTAATTGAATCAGGGAAGGAAGCACTAATACAATCAATTTTAGAAGCAGAAAGAGTTGCTAAGATAAAGAGGATAGAACTGGAGAAAACAAAAAGATTTAAAAGTATCATAGATTATGCCTATGAAGGAATAATTACTATTGATCAAAATGGTATAATTGATAACTTTAATCCACAGGCAGAAAAGGTGTTTGGTAAGAGTGCCTATCAGGTGATTGGGGAAAGAATAAATAAAATATTTCCAGAAAAGGAAAGTATAGATATTTTACAAGCAGATCAAAAAATTGAAGGTAAAATATTTAAAATAGGAGAAACAAGCATTGCTGCTAATATTATTCCCATTGAAATTAATAATGAAATAATTAGGCGTATAATTACCTTCCAGGAGGCTTCTGAAGTACAAAAAGTTGAGCAGAGAATAAGAAGAGGATTGTATCTGAAGGGGAATATTGCTGAAAGTAGCTTTGAAGATATTATTGGTCAAAGTCCAGTTATTGAAAATCTAAAGGAAGAAGCAAAAAAGTTTGCTGAAGTTGATTCCCCGGTTTTAATATATGGTGAGACTGGAACTGGAAAGGAGTTATTTGCTCAGTCCATACACAATTATAGTAAGAGAAAAAAACAGCCCTTTGTTGCTTTCAATTGTGCTGCCCTTCCTGATAATATACTGGAAAGTGAACTGTTTGGTTATGTAGAAGGTGCTTTTACCGGAGCAAGAAAAGATGGAAAGATGGGATTATTTGAACAGGCTCATGGTGGTACTATTTTCCTGGATGAGATAGGAGAGATTTCAAAAAATACCCAAGTTCGTTTATTAAGAGTTTTACAGGAACAAAAGATTAGACGATTAGGAGATGATAGAGTAATACCTATCGATGTAAGGATTATTACCTCAACCAATAAAAATCTCACTAAACTGGTAAAGGAAGGTAAGTTTAGAGAAGATTTATTCTATAGGATTAATGTCTTAAATATAATATTGCCAAATTTGAATCAGAGAAAGTCAGACATCCCTTTATTAGTTGATTTTTTTATAAAGAAATATAAATATAAATTTGGGAAAGAGATAAAGGGAATTTCAGAAGAGAGTATCAACTTGCTACAGGATTATGATTGGCCTGGTAATATCAGACAATTAGAAAATGTTATAGAGAGACTGGTAATAAGTGTAGAAGGGGAATATATTCAAGCCGATTTAGTTCAAAAAATATCGGATTCCCTAAAAATGGATAGTAAAAGGATTCATGAGAAAAAGGTAATTCATAACTCTACTGAAGATAATCTTATAGTGTTTTCCCTGGATAATAATCTTAAGGAGATAGAACGAATGATAATACAAAGAATGATGGAGAAAGAGAAGGGCAATAAAACATTGGTAGCAAAGAAGTTAGGTATAGGAAGGTCTACCTTATGGAGGAAGTTAAATAATACTGAGACCAAGTAAATCTCGTATAATTATGTAGAATTATAATATTATTATATTGAAAAGTAGCCAAGTAACCAATTAACCAATAGGATAATTATGTCTCATAAAGAGACAGTTTCATTATGTAACATATATCCATATTAATTAATGATTTAATAGTTTTTATTTATATAATATCATTCAAAATGTATCAAAAAGAAACAATACCCAGTTTAAATGTTCAATCCTGATTTGAAATAATAATCAAAATCCTCACTCTAAATCCCTTTAAAAATAACAATATTAGGAAAAATTTATTATCTTTTCGTTTATTTTGTTATTTTGGCACACATTTTGCTTATTCTAAATAGTAGAAGTTGACTTATTTTAATATCGGAATTTCAAAGAAATTTCGATACTAAAATAAATTCCTTTTTTAAATAAGAAACAATATATTTTTACACCATCTCTCTAATTCTCTCCCTTAGAAGGGATAGGTATGGTGAGAGTGATAAATAGTTATCAGTTTGCAGTTAACTGTATAAAAAACACCACAACTACACAACAATGAATAATATAAGTTATTAAGAGGATGAAAATAATTAGATGATATATATAGTAGCAGATGATCTAACAGGGGCTAATGATACAGGAGTGCAATTTGCCAAAAAGGGTTATAAAACAACAGTTTTAATTTTAGAAGATGATATAACCTACCAGGAAGATTGCGAGGTTCTGGTAATAGATACGGAAACTCGTAATCTTGAAGAACAAGCTGCTCGTTATAGATTGAATAAAATATTAAGAGGAGTCGATATATCTAAAGAGGATACTATTTATAAAAAGATAGACTCAACATTGAGAGGAAATGTAGGGGCAGAGATTGAGGAAATTCTGAAAATATTTGGAAAACAGATTTGTATTATCAGCCCTAGTTTTCCTTCTCACCAGAGAGTCACCATAGGGGGATATCTTCTGGTGCAAAGAAAACCTCTTGAGCTAACTGGATATATTGAAAGCCTTTCCGGTAAGCCAGAAAAAGACTCCTTTATTCCCTCTTTATTGGCAAAGCAGACCAATTTAGCAATAGGGCGTATTGATTTGGCGGAGGTCTGCCAAGGGCAACAGGCGATTTTAGAAAAATTAAATGAACTAGTTAAAGAAAAAAAAAGAATTATTGTGGTTGATTCGGATAAGGAAGAACATTTACAAAATATTGTTTTAAGCGGATTAAAATGCAGTGAATCAGTTTTATTCTCAGGATCTGCAGGACTGGCAAGCTATTTAGCTAAAGACGACGGTCATAAGAAGAAAAAATGTTTTAATGTTGACCTAAAAGATAACCAAGGTCCTATCCTCCTTGTTGCCGGTTCCCGTAATCCTATTACAGTAGATCAGATTAATTTTATTAAAAATAATCTAGAGTTTACTGAACTTAAAATTGATATAAAACAGATTTTTGAAGATAAAATTAGAATCTTGGATGATTATACTGATAAGTGTATGAAAATTTTAAAAAGTAATAAAGATTTAGTAATATACACGGATGCTATAAAGAATGAAAAAGAATCAATTAACCAAGAGTTAATGCAAAGATACGCACTAAGTTTCAAAGAATTAGAGAATAAGATCAAAGAATTTTTTGGTATCCTTACCGCTAATATTGTTAAGGAGATAGAGGTAAGAAATTTAATCCTGACTGGTGGAGATGTTGCTATAAGTGTTTGTAAGGAATTAGGTATTTCAAAACTAAACATATTAGATGAACTTCTACCAGGAATTCCTTTAGCCAGAGCCAGGGTTAAGAACAGAGATTTAAATATAGTTACCAAAGCAGGTGGTTTTGGTAAAAAGGATACCTTATATCAGTTAATCAATAAATTTCGCAACCATTAGCGAGTATAAGCAAATATTAATGGATACAATATAGCTATTTACACAGGAGTAAAAGGAGTTACAAAATTTGTCAGAGCAAAAGATTAAAAAGAAAAAGCCAATTATCGGAATCACCATGGGAGACCCCGCTGGTATTGGTGCAGAAATCATAGTAAAGGCTTTGAGTAGAAAAGGAATCTATCAGAGGTCAAAGCCAGTAGTAATCGGGAGTCAAGAGGTGATGGAA
>DOTB01000086.1:4883-21049 GCA_003513845.1 Candidatus Atribacteria bacterium
ATGCTCTAAGATTTACTAATTTACTGTTGAAATTAAATTGTATTGAAAATATTTCCATGCTTAAAGGTGAATACGGTACCATCGATTTAATAAATTTAGATAATATTAAACTTGGTAATTTTAAATATGGTGAGGTAAGTGCGAAGGCAGGTCAAGCCTCTTTAGAATATATTTATAAAGCGATAGACTTAGCAATGGCTAAAGAGATTGATGCTGTGGTAACCGGCCCTATTAACAAAGAATCTATTCAGAAAGCAGATTCACCACATGCTGGTCATACGGAAATATTTGCCGCTCAAACCGGAGCAAAAGATTATGCCATGATGTTAGCAGATAAGCATTTAAAGGTGATCCATATTTCTACTCACGTTCCCCTCCGCGAAGCCTGTGATTTGGTAAAAAAAGAAAGGATTTTAACCGTTATTCGTTTGGCCGATAAGGCCTTAAAAGATTTAGGGATTAAAGATCCCCAGATTGGAGTAGCTGGCTTAAATCCTCATGCCGGCGAAGGTGGACTTTTTGGTAAGGAAGAGATAGAAGAGATAAATCCAGCCATAGAGCAAGCTAAGAAGGAAGGGATAAAGGCAGAAGGCCCTATCCCTCCTGATACTATTTTTTCTAAGGTATTGGGGAGGCAATATGATATTGCTGTAGTGATGTACCATGACCAAGGACATATACCGGTGAAGGTCACTGGCTTTAAGTATAATAAATCGACTAATAAATGGTCAACGATGAGTGGGGTGAATGTGACCGTAGGTCTACCGATTATTAGGACTTCCGTAGACCACGGGGTTGCCTTTGGCAAGGCGGGGGAAGGTAGGGCTAACGAAGAAAGTATGGTAGAAGCTATAAACATGGCAATTCAGTTTGCCAGTTAAACATATTTTCGTAGGAGGAATAATTTATGAAAGCTGCCTATAAACCAAATAGAGAAAAAGGGATTAAAATAGTAGAGGTACCTATCCCAGAAATAGCGGCTAATGCTGAATGGAGTTATATCAAAATTAAAGGAGAAACTTTAACTCTAACTTTAATAGACTTCCTAAAATAAACATTCTAAGTATAGAATTGAAACAATTAAGTAATGAGAAGTATTTCTAGTTGAGTAAATTATTACATGATTCTTTGGGTTACTAAATAAATTCAAGCATTAAAGAACAAATTTAGTACGATTTACCTTTTGTATTGCTTTTAGATTTGGTAATTGAAAGAAAGAAGGTGTTGTAATAGTGATAAGGAAAAGTGCTGTAGAATTAAAAGAAATTATAATTTCGATATTCCTTGAAGCTGGAGTACCAAAGAAAGTTGCTTCTAGGGTAGCAGATCATTTAGTTAATGCAAATTTAATTGGGGTAGACTCTCATGGGGTGGTACGGATACCTTCATATATAACTTGGATAAAAGATGGGACTATAGATCCAAATGCTAAAATGGAAATAATAAAAGAAACGGACTTAATGGTATTAATAGATGCTAATAAATCATTTGGTCAAGTTGCTGCATATGAAGCAAGTAAAATTGCTATTAAGAAAGGTAAAAGTCGAGGTATGAGTTTAGTTTCAGCCAAGAATTCTTCACATATAGGCCGTTTAGGCGAGTATGCTGAAGAAGTTGTTAAAAATGACTTAATTGGTTTAATTATGGCTAATGGCCAAGGGTCAGGACAACTAGTAGCCCCTTGGGGTGGTAAAGAGAGGCGTTTGTCTGCCAATCCTATGGCGTGGGGAATTCCTACAGGAAAGGAGAAAAATCCATTTATTCTTGACTTTTCAACATCAGTAGTAGCAGAAGGAAAAATAATTATATATAAAAATTTGAACAAAAAAATACCAGAAGGATGGGTTATAAATTTCAAAGGAGAACCTACGACCAATCCTAATGATTTATATGGTCCACCTAAAGGTAGTATTTTACCAATGGCAGGTTATAAAAGTTTTGGTCTTAGTATGGTAATTGATATATTAACTGGAGCCTTAAGTGGTGGCGGATGCAGTAGAGAAGATATTAAAGATGTCAAAAAATTTTATAACAGTTTTACAATTATAACAATTGATCCAGTTCAAATAGTAGATTATCCTGATTTTTTAAAATCTGTGAATAATCTAATTAAGTACGTCAAATCTTCTAAACCCATTAAAGAAAATGATGAAATACTAGTGCCTAACGAGTTAGAGAATAAAAAAAAGGAAAAAAATCTTTTGAATGGTATTGAAATTGAAGATAGCATATGGGAAGAAATATTATCAGTTGCTAAAGGTCTTGGGTTAACTTTATAGAAATACAAATGTTAAAAATTTGTAATAATAATAGATTGATTATACTATATTTGAGTTGTCTCTAAACTTTAGCTTAAAATAAGCTAGAAAAACTAGTCATGAAGAGGAAGAAAATAATTCAAGTATACGTAATAATTATAACCCAGTAAGGAAGGTAAAAACTAAAGATAAAATATGTAAGTGTAACTCTCCCCTCTATAATGAAGATTAATGAGTATTTAAACTTTTTTATTAATCACTAAGGTAGAAAACCATGGATTTGGTCATAGGGGTTACAAATTATAATAATTATTTTTTTAGGGATAATATAAAATTTCTAATTTTACTTAATCTTTAGAAATAATTTTAGTAAAATAAAAAAGAAAGTTGTAACTTTTCATGTGTTGTAATGTGTCATATAGGAATCTCTCAAAGATAAATTTTTTAAATTGGAGGATTAAAAAGATGAAAGGGAAATTGAAAATCATATTTCTATTTTTTCTAATGTTTTTTTTGTTATTGAGTTTTTCATTAGTGACTTTCGCTCAAAAATATGGACCAATAAAAGTAGCCTTAGGGCAGTCTGAAGAACATTCTGAAGGTAAATTCGCACTAAAGTTTAAAGAACTTGTAGAAGAAAAAACAAATGGAGAGGTTACTGTTGAAGTTTACCCTAGAGGTCAATTAGGTTCCCAAAGAGATTTTATTGAAGGTCTTCGAATGGGGACTTTAGAAGTATCATGGGTAACTATTGGTTTTTTCTCTGTTTACGAACCAATATTAAATATTTTTGAACTACCTTATTTATATAGTAGTAGGGAACATGCCTTTTGGATGGTTAATGGCCCTTTAGAAAAAATGATCCGAGAGAGAGTTGAAAAACATGGAGTAAAGCTACTAGCGTTCTTTGAAGCTGGTCCAAGAAACATTACCAATAACGTTAGACCAATTTTTACACCCGAAGATTTAAAAGGATTAAAAATCAGAGTCCCTGAGTCTAAAGTAAATATTGACTCTTTTACTATTTTAGGCGCAAATCCTGTACCACTATCTTTTTCAGAACTATATTTAGCATTACAGCAAGGTGTTTTTGATGGTCAAGAAAATCCATACGGTATAATATATACAAACAAATTTTGGGAAGTTCAAAAATATCTTTCAAAAACAAATCATATGTTTCTAATGCATATGGTTATGTATAGTGAAAAATTATGGAATCAGCTTCCACAAGATATACAAGAAAAAATCGAAGAGGCAGCTCAAGAGGCAGCTGTTTACGAAATAAAGGTTGCTGCAGATGAGGAAAAGAGTTTGGAAGGCGTTCTAAAAGAAAAAGGCATGGAAATAAATGAAGTAGATATTACGGCTTTTCGTGAGGCAGTAAAACCACTGTATCAAAAATATATTGCTGAGTATGGACCGGAAGCAGAAAAGGCAATTAGTTTAATCCAAATGTCTCAATTTAACTAGTTTTATTAAATAAATGTTTTTAAATATGAAATTAAAAACAACTAATAATTGAATTAGTGAGAATATCTTTGAGAGATTCCCATATAGCCATATAATAATTGGTTCTTATTATATTTAATTTTTTATAGTCAAATAAACTAAAGCAGTAAAAATTTTAAATAAAAAGCAGCAAAATAGAGACATTTTTATATTTTTATTAACCCGAAGGGCAGAATACCATGGGTTTACCCATGGATGAATGTAAATTCGCCCGAAGGGCGTCGAGCTTGGCTCGAAATGTGAGAAGGTGCCACAGGCTTGCCCGTGAGTTTCCACTAATTTAAAAAGAAATAAAAAATATGTTGTTTATAAAGTCAATTTATGATCTTTTAGAGAATAGTATTAAAATTCTTTGCACATGTTTTGTAGAATTAGTTGAAGTAAATATAGACATTTTATATAGATTATATAGAAGGGCAAGGTAGAATAATGTGAAAGTAAAAAAAACGAATAAAAAATGTATTAATATAATTGATATAATAGTGAATTATACAGGAGCAATAATTATGTTAATCATCATTATCTTGGTATCATTACAAATTTTTAGTAGATATATTTTTAAAAGTCCCCCATCATGGCCAGAAGAATTATCAAGGTATTCTTTAATATGGTTAGTAATGATAGGAGCGGTCATAGGATTATCTAATAAAGAACATATAAAAATTGAGACCTTTGTACATTTACTAAATGCGAAGTATCGGAAATTATTTTATTTATTATCTGATTTCGTAATGTTTTTTGTCTTGTTTATTTTATTGATTTATGGTTATTCATTTGCTTCATTAAATATAAACCAATATTCTCCTTCAATGAGTTGGATGAGTTTATTCTGGCCTTTTCTAGCAATACCCGTAGGCAGTGGATTAATGTTGATTTATGTTATTGTAGATTTTTTTAAAAAAATAGGTATTTTAAATAGAGGTGATTTGAAAAATGTGGACTCCTGAATTAGTAGGTTTGGGTTTTTTAATTTTTTTAATACTAGTCTTTCTTGAAGTCCCAGTAGTATTTGCATTAGGATTTGGGAGTATTGTCATTTTATTAATTCAGGGTTCTTTCCCTTTAGATTTTGTTGCACAACGTATGATAGTAGGTCTTAATTCTTTTCCATTATTGGCTGTTCCTTTGTTTATTTTTGTTGGGCAATGTATGAATAAAAGCGAGGTCACAGATCATCTTTTTACATTTGCAAAATGTCTTATAGGAGGTGTAAGAGGTAACCTCGCACATGTAAATGTTCTATCCAGCATTATTTTTGCTGGTATGTCTGGTTCTGCTGTTGCAGATACGGCGGGCTTAGGTTTAGTTGAGATGAAAGCAATGTTGGACGAAGGTTATGATGTGGATTTTTCTGCTGCGGTTACTGCTGCATCCAGTACCATTGGACCAATAATTCCCCCTAGTGTTCCTTTAGTTGTTTATGGTTTTATGGCAGAAACATCTATTGGAAGGTTATTTTTAGGTGGTATTTTGCCAGGATTACTTATGGGTATCAGTATAATGATTCTAGTATATTTTATTTCAATAAAAAGAAAATTTCCTAAAGGGGAATCCTATTCTATTAATGAAAAATTTCATTCTTTCATTATTGCGTTACCTGATTTATTTACTCCAGTATTATTATTAGGAGGTATAGTATTGGGAATTTTTACACCTACCGAAGCGGCTGGGGTTGCTGCACTTTATACCTTATTTCTTGGTTTCATTGTTTATCGAAATCTTAATATTAAAGACCTTTTTGAAATTTTAAAATATACAGCAAAATCTTCCGGAATCATATTATTAGTACTTGCATTTGCTTCTATATTCACCTACTTAATTTCAATAGCTCAAATACCAAAGATAATTACTGATACATTACTTGGAATTACTCAAAATAAGTATATAATATTAATAATGATTAATCTTGTTTTATTGCTTGCTGGTTGTATTATGGAGAGTTTGGCAATATTAGCAATAGGAGTGCCAATTTTAATACCGATTATTAACGCTTTAGGAATTAATCTTGTTCATTTTGGTGTTATGATGGTTTTAAATTTAATGATTGGATTAATAACTCCTCCAGTTGGGCTTTGTCTTTATGTAGTAGCTGATATTGGGAAAATAAGTGTTGGTAAAGTTATTCGAGCAGTTTGGCCTTTTTTAATTCCCTTGATAATAACGTTATTGTTAGTTACGTATATTCCAGAGATTACTCTTTTTATACCAAATTTAATTATGGGTAAATAAATTCAAAAAATAGAAAAAAGGAGGTATTATAGTAAATTGAATGAAGAAAGAGCACGTTTGATAAAAAAGTTAGAAGAAAAAGCTAAAGAGATTAGATATAAAACTGTATGCTTAGCATACAAAGCTGGCAAAGCTCACACCGGACCATCCTTGTCAACCACTGATATTTTAGTAGCTCTTTATTATTACAAAATGAACATTAATCCAAAAAATCCAAAATGGGTAGAGAGGGACAAATTTATTTTATCAAAAGGCCACGGCTGTGTATCTCTTTATGTCATTTTAGCAGAACTTGGATATTATCCTGCTGAAGATAATCTGAAACTTAGGAAAGTAGATGGAATAGTTCAAGGGCATCCAGATATGACTAAAACCCCTGGGATAGAATTTACTACTGGCTCGCTCGGAAATGGAATAGGAGCCGCAGTTGGAATGGCAATAGCAGCGAAAATCGATAAACTAAAATCGAAAGTATATGTTTTACTAGGAGATGGAGAAATACAGGAAGGAATTGTCTGGGAGGCTGTGGCCAGTGCAAAACATTACAAACTAGACAACTTAATTGCAATTGTAGATAATAATAATTTTCAAAGTTGTGGTGCACTTCCTGATATATGTGATTTCTATCCCTTTAGAGAGAAATGGCAATCGTTTGGATGGAATGTCATAGAAATTGATGGTCATGATTTTAATGAGATACTACCTGCTTTAGACCTAGCGGAAAGGTCTAAAAACCCCTGTGTAATCATTGCCAAAACAATAAAAGGGAAAGGAGTATCTTTTATGGAGAATAATAATGCCTGGCATCAGAAAACATACACCAAAGAAGAATATGAACAGGCTTGCTTAGAATTAAGTCTCTTAAGGAGGTAACAAAATTGAATAGTTGTGGTAATACAAGAAAAGCTTTTGGTGAAGAGCTCCTAAATCTAGTACAAGAGGGAGAAGATATAATAGCAGTGTGTGCAGATACACGAGATTCAATGAGACTAGACCTTTTAGCAGAGAAGTTTTCAAACAGAGTTATTAATGTTGGCATTGCCGAGCAGAATATGATGATGGTTGCTGCTGGCATTGCTAGCACTGGTAAAATAGCATTTGCAGCTACTTATGCGATGCTTAATTCTATGAGAGCCTTAGAACAAGTTCGCACTTTTGTTGCCTATCCCAAATTAAACGTAAAGATTGTTTCAGGGTTGTCAGGGTTAACAGGTAGTATTGAAGGGGTAACCCATCAGTGTATAGAAGATTTAGCAATCATGAGAAGCATTCCCAATATGGTAGTGTTGGCTTCTGCGGATTATGCTTCAACGAAAGTAATTGTAAGGGAAGCAGCAGAATACACAGGACCAGTTTATATTAGAATTGGAAGGGATGATACCCCTGATATTTTTGATGGTAGTTATTCATTTGAGATAGGCAAGGCTAACAAACTACAGGATGGCAAAGATTTATGTATGATATCTACTGGTCTAATTCTCGACCATGCTATTAAGGCTGTAAAAATACTTCAAAATAGAGGCTTTAGTATAAGACTATTGGAGATGCCTTCTATAAAACCAATTGATAAGGAAGCAATTATTAAAGCGGCTCAGGATATTGGTAAGCTAGTTACTGTGGAAGAGCACACAATTTTAGGTGGATTAGGTGGCGCAGTTGCAGAAGTACTAACAGATAATATCCCTACAAGGTTAACCAGATTAGGAATCAATGATGTATTTACTGAGTCAGGAGAGTATATTGACTTGCTAAATAAATATGGATTATCGGTAGAAAATATAGTAAGGCAAAGCGAAAAACTAATTCTGGAATAGTGAATGTGGCAAAAATTAAAAAATATATATTTTAGTAAATAGATTTTCTCGAATATTTTTAATAGTTTTTTTATAAGTATAGTTGTTAAAGAAAAAAATAGGAAAGGGGTGATTATAATAAAAGCTTTATTAAAGAATAAACCAGAATTTGGAGCAGAATATGTAGAAATTAATGATCCTGTACCCAAGGCAAAAGAAATAATGATAAAAACTAAGGCTGCGGCAATATGTGGTACTGATCTACATCATTATGAATGGGATGAAACAGCTATAAATTTCACCAAAAATTTTCAGGTTAAATTTCCCCTTATTTTAGGGCATGAATGCTCTGGGGAAGTTGTTGAAATTGGATCAGAAGTAACAAATATTAAGGTAGGAGATAAAATTGCTTTAGAAACTCATATACCTTGTGGGATATGCTATCAGTGCAGAATTGGTAATCTCCATAATTGTCAGAATATGGGTCTCTATGGAACAACTTATAATGGTTGTTTTGCAGATTATGCCATTGCTCCTGCTAAGGTAGCTTTTGTGCTGCCAGAGGGAGTTAGTTATGAAGAAGGAGCCCTTTTTGAACCTTCTGGTGTAGCCATGAGAGGAATTGAGGAGGCAACAATTCAACCAGGGGATACTGTTTTGATATATGGTTGTGGTCCTATCGGTCAATTTGCAATACAGATGGCTAATATCTGTGGTGCAGCGAAGGTAATTGCTATTGATATAAATCCATTTCGTATTAATATGGCAAAAGAATTGGATGTAATTACCATTAATGCCCAAGAAGAAGATCCTGTTGAGGCAGTTAAGGTACTTACAAGAGACAAAGGGGGGGTAGACATTGCTATTGAGTTGACAGGTGCAGCCTCAGTCTATCAAAACATTTTTAAAATGATAAGGTTAGAAGGTAGGTTAGTGACAATTGGACATCCGAGTAAAGAAGTAGCAGTAAACTTTACTAGAGATATAAATCAAAAAGGCCTAGCAATCAAGGGTATTTTTGGCAGACGTATTTGGAATACTTGGCAACATCTTGCGGAATTAGTTGTTAATGAAAAAATAGATCTTTTAAAGGTTGTAACTAATCGCTATAAATTGAAACAATATGAAGAAGCTTTTAAAAAAGCACATGAAGATTCTGGGAAAATACTTTTTGTGTAAGTTATTAATGCAAATTTATTTTCCTGGTTAGTAAGATATATAAGAGATTTGGAATAAAAAAATGGGTAAAATAATATAACATTACATATATAGAGTAAAGGAGGTGTTAGTATTGATGTAGAAATAGCAATGAATAGAAAAAAATATTTTATTTAGAATGTGTAAGCTTTGTTTTTGGTTAATAAGGTATTTATTAACTCAAAGGTCATCGATCTTGGCTCGAAATGTAGGAAAGTGCAACGGTCTTTACTGTGGGGTTTCTACTTATGTTATCATAGTAAAGCAATTAGTAAAAATATTAATATAATCTTATATTAATTACTTTAGTAACAAACTATTAGAAGAAAGATTTGGGATTTACAGAGCGGGTACGGGAGAAAGCTTTTTAACAATGAGGACAGATGCTATATGTTTAAGTGGCCAGCACATCTGTAAATGAATTGATGTTTATAAAATAAATTTAATAGAATAAGGAGAACTATGAAAATGAAAAATAAAAAATTTATGTTCTTTATCTTTATATGGTTAATATTGGTGACTTTATTTGCAAGTTCTTTAGCTTTTGCTGATGAAAGTAAGACTCTAAGAATTGGCTCTTCTACTTCTGAAGGTACTCCGGAAGTTATAGCTGCCCATAAATTTGCTGAAGTATTAGGGAAAATTAGCGGTGGAGCATTAGAAGGAAAAGTTTTAGCTGGGGGATTAGCTGGGGGTGAAAGGGATATAGTTGAAGGTCAACAACTAGGTATTTTAGAAATGTCAGTTGTATCTGGTATATTTCAAAATTTTGATCCTGCAATGATGATCCTTGAGTATGAATTTTTATTCAAGAACGAGGAACATATCGATAAAGTTTTTAATGGACCAGTTGGAGAAAAAATTGCAAGTAGATTGATTGAAAAAGTAGGTGTTAGACCTTTGCAGATATATATGCGAACTCCGCGATTACTTACCACAAATAGGCCTATTTATTCCCTTGAAGACCTTAAAGGATTAAAAATAAGAGTTCCAGAAATGCCTGCAAGAGTTGCCTTATGGAAAGCATTAGGCGCTAGTCCTACTCCACTTGCTTTTCCAGAAGTATTTACAGCTTTACAAACAGGTACTATAGATGGCCAAGAAAATCCCATTGGTTTGATTTATAGTTCTAAATTTTATGAAGTAGTTGATTGGCTTGCTCTTACTAATCATGTGTATGGATTTATGATACTGAATATTTCCGAGCAAGCTTACCAATCGTTAAGTGTACAAGAAAAGGAATGGGTAAATGTGGCTGCTGAATTGTCGAAATATTACAATGATAAGATTGTAAAAGAAACTGAAAAAGTGCATATGGAAGAAGTCACAAAGTATATGAATGTAACTGAACCAGATATGGGTCCTTGGAGAGAAGCTACAAAAGATGTATACAAACAATTTATAGATATTGAAGGATTTGAAGAATTATATCTAGATATAGTTGAAGCTGGTAAAGATTTATAGAATAGAATATTATAATTAAAAAATTTAGTTTAAACATTAAAGTAAAAAGGGAATGCGAAGTTATAGTTATAGTCATTTTAATGATTAATTCGGACTTTGCACTCCCTTTTTATTAAAATTACATAATTAAAAGGTGAGGAGACTATTAATATTTTTATGATGAAAAAATTTGAATTATATTTGAATTTTTTAGAAGTTTTTTGTCTAAGATTAGTTCAAATTCTTTTAATACTTATGATAATTTTTATCTTTTCACAAGTTTTATTTAGATATGCATTTAATAACCCCCTTTCTTGGAGCGAGGAACTTTCTAGGCATTTAATGATTTGGGCTGCATTCATAGCAGCCGCTGTTGCTTATCGGCGAAATGCTCATTTAGGGATTGATATATTTATTAAAAAAATTCCAATAAACTTAAGAAAAATAATTCTTACATTCATTTACTTAATTGTATTATTTTATTCATTATTTTTGATATATTATGGCTTTGATATTGTTTTAAATACTATGAAACAAACCTCTAGTGCGTTACGCTATAAAATGGGTTATGTATATTTATCAGTCCCGGTTTCTTTTATTTTATTCTCTATATTTTCATTAGAAAAAATATATAAGTTATGGTGGTCTGATGATTGAAGGTTAGGTAAACTTAATTAATCAATAGATTTTTTAATTTAAAATAACAGAAAGGATGAGAAAATTTTATAATATGTTAGGATTTATTGTTATATTTTTTTTATTAATAATTCTTAGCATGCCCATAGCTATTGCATTAGGTGTTGGAGGGATATTTTTTTTAATTAAAGAAACTTCTTTACCTTACTTAGCTATTATTCAAAGAATGTTTACGGGAATAGACTCTTTTCCACTGATGGCAATCCCCTTTTTTATAATTGCAGGTAGTTTAATGAATAGTGGTGGTATTACAAAAAGAATTATTGATTTTTCTAATATATTTGTTGGGTTTTTACGAGGAGGGCTTGCTGCGATTTCAATTGTAGGTAGTATGATATTCGCTGGTATTTCTGGCTCATCAGTAGCAGATGCATCTGGGTTGGGTAGTATATTAATTCCAGCTATGAATAATCAGGGATATGACCCGGAATATTCTGCTGCAATTAATGCAACTTCATCAACTGTTGGAATAATTATACCTCCAAGTATTCCTATGGTTATCTTAGGGTCAATTGCAGGCATTTCAATAAGGGATTTATTTATGGGTGGAATAATTCCAGGTGTTTTAAGTGGCTTAAGTATGTTGATTGTTTCAACCATAATTTCTTATAAAAGAAAATATCCAAAATATAAGACAGTTACACTTAAAGAAGCAGTAAAAACGATTATTGAAGCTCTACCTGCTATATTTATGCCAATATTAATCATAGGTGGTATTATAAGTGGAATTGTAACTCCTACAGAAGTAGCAGTTATTGCTATAGTTTATGCTATCATAATTGGCAGATTTTGGTATAAAGAACTTACAGTTAGACGTGTTTTTGATGTTTTAAAGGAATGTGGTATACAGATGTCTATTGTGTTATTAGTAATCTCAACTGCTTCAGTTGTATCATGGATTCTATCTTACTTATTCATACCTCAAGCTTTAGCAGAATGGTGTATGCTTGTGTTTTCAAGTAAAATTGAAATACTTTTGTTAATTGCCATTACTTGTCTTATCGCTGGGACAGTTATTGATGTTTCTCCAGCTTTAATATTATTTGGTTCTGTATTTTCTATTGTGGCAAATAAATTTGGTATTGATCCAATACACTATAGTCTTGTATTAATTTTTTCACTTTCAATAGGTTTATTTACACCGCCAGTGGGAACAACTTTGATTATTTCTGCCTATATCGCTAAAACTAATTTATTATCAAGTTTTAAAGCCTGTTTACCTTTTTTATTAGCAATGCTGTTTGTACTATTACTATTAATACTTTTTCCGCCACTGACTACTTTTTTACCAAATTTATTATTTGGTTAACTGTTCATTTATGAAATTTTAAATAAAGTAAGTAGTCAAAATTATGTAAGATTGGTAAAAAATGTTATTTTTATCATCTAAATATTTATAAGAGAAACAGGAGTAGGAGAAAATATTTCATGAAAGCTGCTAGTTTGTATTATTTTCAGGATGTGTTTATACATCATGATTTTTTCTATAGAAATAAGATACTATTTATTCAGGTTTCGGTAAAATGAATTTTCGCCTACCATCTAAAATTTATATTAAGGGATCTTACCAGTTAGCCGGTAACCCTGATTTGTTCTTTTAAAATGGTAATAATAGATGAACTGATCCAGATTATTCTGTAACTGGTTCAGCAAGGTATAGACCTTTTTTAACCTGACTATATGGTAGAACTCTTCCAATAGAGTTCTATTAAATCATTCTACTATCCCGTTGCTCTTAGGACACCTGGGCTTAATTTGGGTATGTTTAATGCCACATCCTGCCAAGAATATCACATAGTCATGCCTGCCATTCTCCTAGTGGGTAGTATACTCTTTGCCATTATCGGTTAGAATACGATTCAAGGGGATAGCAAATATGCCATAAACTGGTAACACCTTGGTCTTGACAAAGCCAATAGCCCTGTCAGCCTTCTTATCCAGATAGACCTTGGCCAAACCAAAGTTACTGTAGGCATAAATACCAGCCTATTGGTGGATTCTGCCCAAACCCCCAGGATAGTACCAACATAGATAGTATCCTAGCTAAAGAGGTATCCAGGATATAAAGACTCAATAAGGGTTTCTTCTTTCTTCTCTACCTCCTGGAAGTACCTTTCGGTGATGACAGGTTTATCCAAATGCTACTGGGAATGGAAGAGTCGATCCAGACGGTGATTTAATACCTTCCTTCTTAAGACATTATAGACACCAATGGGGCTTACAAAAATACCCTGTAACTTAAGTTCATTGACCATCCTGGCTAGTTCCTGAGTCGGATATAGTCACAGATGTAATTGAGAAGGGTCATAATAGTTATATGATGATAGTAATTATGATAAATGACTCTAAAGTAAATAGTATAGAGCAAATAAAGAACTTTTTATCGGAAGTAGCGTCAATAGAATTTAGTAAGAGATCCAGAAAGGAGACCTATTGCTGGATAGAAGAGAACCTACAGAGGTTTAATTATCAAATTATTAATTTCCATGCTGATAATGGCTTTAGAATAGCTCAATCAGACAGAAGGTGGTGGAGATGTTAAATAGTTTATTAATTAAACTCATCAAAAGTAGACCCAGACTTAGCAATGATAATGTCCTTATCGAGACCAAAAATGATTGGGTAATACGAAAGCGGTTAGACTACAGTCAAATCAAGCAAGAATCTGCCCAGCTGATCAATTATTTTTACTTTGGCTTCAGGAGAAATATCCCCACTTTCACCTCCCTCTGCCTTTCATTCTGAGATTATAGAGGAAAGAGGAGAAAGGAATATCGTTATCAAGACTATATGACACCTATGAGAAGTTAAGGAGTATAACTGAGGTACAGAAATACCTCAAAGAAGGTATTACCCTTAAGATGTTAGATGAGATTGCCAGAAGATATACCGATAATGAGGTGGCTCAAAAAGTGCGGCTTACCAGAGATAGATTATTTGATAAATTAGTAGCAGCATGGCTCTTCTCTTTAGGCTCATATTTGGATTAGAAAAGACTTACTTTTTTAAAAAGTGAGGTAATTTTAGTCATAAAATATCATCATAAGTAAAAGAAGGATGGAGGTGAAAACAAAATAAGATTTACCAATTATTTGCTTATTATAAAAAAAGAGAGTTTCAGAATTTTTGAAAGTATATAAAGTTTTTCTTAAGCAGGTGAAACTATTAAGAAGAAGTTTTAAGTTTAGTTAAAGTCATTGCAAGTTTATATATAATTTTATTATAAATAAAGGAGATAAATTTTAATGAAATATTGTAAGTTAACTGGAACGGGAGTGACAATATCAAGAGTTACTCTTGGAACCATGACCTTTGGACCTCAGTGGGGAGTCAGCGAAGAAGAATCATTTAAAATGATAAATTATGCCATAGAAAACGGAATTAATTCTATAGATACTGCGGATCTTTATAACAAAGGTATTACAGAGACTATATTAGGCAAAGCACTCAAAGGTCGAAGAGATGAATTAGTATTAGCCAGTAAAGTATATCACTTTATTGGTGGAAACGAATTAAAGGATAAAGGTCTAAATAGATGGCATTTGATAAAAGGTGTTGAAGATAGTCTCATCAGATTGCAAACAGATCATTTAGATATATTGTATTTTCATCAACCTGATTATAATACTCCGTTAGAAGAGAGTTTGGCAGCTGCTGACCAATTAGTACGGCAGGGTAAAACGATGTATATTGGAATGTCAAATTACGCTTCTTGGCAACTTTGCGAAGCTTTATGGATAGCTGATAAAAGAAATTTTCATCCGCCAGTAGTAACTCAGGTTGTATATAATCTGATTACCCGTGGTATAGAAGAGGAGTTGTTGCCATTTATTCGTGAACATGGGATAGGGTTATTAGTATATAATCCACTAGCAGGTGGACTTTTAACTGGCAAATATGATGTTTCAAATCCACCTCCTGATAATACTAGATTGGGGAAAATAGAAGATTATAATAAAAGGTATTGGCAGAAGATATACTTAGAGGCAGTAGAAGATATTAAGAAAATTGCCAAAGAAGCTGGTAAAAAACCAATTGCCTTAGCCTATCAATGGCTTATATCTCAGCCAGAAGTGGATTCTGTCATCATGGGTGCTAGTAAATTAAGTCAACTTAAAGAGAATTTGACTTTATTAGATGGTAAGCTGGATGATGAAATTCTAAAAGCATGTGATGAAATTTGGAATAAGCTTAGAGGTCAATATTTTCGTTATAATCGTTAAGTAATAGATTAATAGATTTGGAAAATTATAAAATAAAAAAAACTAAATTTTTGCCAAATCAAATATAAGGTAGAGGAAGAAAAAATAGTTTACTTTGTAATTCTAGTAAGTTAAACGACGTTTTTGCTAAATTAGTAGAGTATAGTTATTTATTAGAAGATATTGGTTAACAGCTTAAAGCCAGTGAGGACTCCCCACCTGTAAAGGTGGGGATGAGAACTCTTTCCTGTTTTTTCTGGTTGTTCTTTGATAAAATAGAAGATATGAAATTATACAAGTCAGCCCATAGCATATACAAGACCCAATATCATATCGTATGGATAACCCGTTACCGTAGAAAGATTCTAGTTACAGGTGTAAATCGTTATCTGGAAATAAAGTTACCAGAAATAAGAAAGTATTATCCTGATTGGGAATACCTGGAGATAGGAATCAAACCAGATCATGTTCACTTACATATGGTCATTCCTCCGAAATATGCGGTAAGTATGGTAGTAGAGACCATCAAGAAGAATACCAGTAGATCTCTAAGTAGAAAGTTTAACTTCCTGCAAAAGGTCTACTGGGATCAAAAAGAATATTTGGGGGAAGGTTACTTTGTTTCAACTGTAGGAATCAACGAAGATGTGATTCGCAAATATGTTCAATCTCAAGCAGAAGAAGAAACAGGACAAGCACAGCTTGAGTTTTAAGCGTACCACACCTGTAAAGGCATGGGAATCGATGCGAGTTCCCGGACGGGTAGTAGCTCTAGCCTTGAGCTGCTGTTTCTTTCTGATGGGAGCCATTAGTCGGTCGTTTGTGGCCGGGCCTATTGT
>DOTB01000027.1 GCA_003513845.1 Candidatus Atribacteria bacterium
CATTTTTATGTGAGGCATTAAGGAGGGGATTCTTATGTTGTATCCCGGAATCGAATCTTGTTAAGATGGTCAGCCAGTTTACCGGTTAATAAATATAATCAATAGTGAACAGTCGTTAGTCGTTAGCAGAACAGGCATATAGCAATATGCCTCTGCTTGTTAGAAACCTAAAACTGAAAACTGAAAACTGATGAGAACTTATATTTAAAATTAACAATTAGAATTAACTGGGTAACTGGGTAACTAACCAAAAATTACATACTATTCACTGGCGAATAATTTGGCATTTTTTGCTCTATACTATTTCTCTTTAATATGTACTACATACGCAATACTAATTAATAACTAATTTTATAAAATTTAGTTTTCCAATTTTCAGTATCATTCCATCTTTGACTGTGATATCTAGGTGAGGATCACTTATTTTTTCTCCATCAATTTTTACTCCACCCTGCTCGATCAATCTACGAGCTTCGCCCTTGCTGGAAACTAAACCGGAAATAACAACAAGTTCAGTAATCCATATTTTTCCATTTTTCAAATCTTCTTTTTTTATAACCAATTCTCTCATCTTTTCGGGATAAAGTTTCTCTTTAAATACTCTTTCAAATTCCTCTTCCGCCTTAAAGGAAGCTTCTTTTCCATGATACAGTCCTACAATCTCTCGAGCTAATCTCTTTTTTAAATCGCGAGGGTGAATATTATTGTTTTCTAAATCAATTTTCATTTTTTCTATTTCATCTAAAGGAACATCTGTTACCAGCTCGAAATATCTAATCATAAGATTATCCGGTATAGACATAATCTTACCATATATATCTTGAGGCTGTTCGTTAATACCAACATAATTATTAAGACTTTTACTCATTTTTTCTACCCCATCTATTCCTTCGAGTAAAGGCAAGGTAATAATAACCTGGGGTTCCTGGCCATATTCTCTCTGAATCGTCCTTCCTACTAATAAATTAAATTTTTGATCTGTTCCTCCTAATTCGACATCAGCATTTAGGGCAACAGAATCATACCCCTGCATTAATGGATATAAAAATTCATGGATACCAATTGGCCTCTCTTCTTTATATCGAGTCGCAAAATCATCTCTTTCCAACATACGAGCTACAGTGTATTTGGAGCATATCTTCAAGACTTCAGCAAACGATAATTTACCCAACCAATGACTATTGAATACCACTTTTGTTTTCTCAGGATTTAATATTTTAAAAACTTGTGCTTTATAGGTTTCCGCATTTTTTTTAACTTCTTCCTCAGTTAATTGTTTTCTAGTAGCACTTCGACCACTTGGATCTCCTATCATTCCAGTGAAATCACCTATTAAAAAATAAACATCGTGACCTAAATCTTGAAATTGTCTTAGTTTGCGTAACCCAACCGTATGTCCTAAATGTATATCTGGTGCATTTGGGTCAAATCCTTGCTTAATCCGAAGAGGTCTTTTTTCTTCCCTTGATCTTTCTAATTTTTTTATTAACTCTTCTTCAGATATTATTTCTTCGATTCCTCTTTTAATTATTCTTACTTCTTCTTTAATATCCATAAATAAACACCTTCCCGAATAAAAATATTATATGTTATATATTATTTATTAAATTATATTACATGATTACTACCTAAAAGTAAACAATATGGTAATGTAGGGTCACGATGCATCGTGCCCACGGGAAACATTAAGCTATAATATGGTGAGGTCACAATTCATTGTGCTCCTACAACATAATTATTTCCAAAAGCCAAAATTTATTGTGAATTTGTTTATAAAACACTATACAAAATATTTTTTTGAGCTTTTTGGGGAATAACCATTATATTATATACTATAATTATACTATTAAATTTTTAAATATGATTTTCACCTAAGCCTAATCTATTTTTATTTTTTATCAGTAATATTAATAATGGATAACCTAAGATATAACAAGCAACGACTTCCCCAATTCCAATATACAAAACAGTTATCCAGTAAGGTAAATCAAAGAGTAAGTGCAAATAGATACTAACTCCAAAAGCATTTATTATAACAGGAGGAAGGGGAGCTAATTTAGGATTTTTTACTTTAGATGTTAAATAAGCAGCAATTAAAGTACAAAAGCTTCCTCCAATTATATCCACCATTCCTAACCCTCCGTAAATATTTGCTAAGATACAGCCCACAAATAATCCAATAATGGCAGAAGGCTCAATAAAAGGCAGGACTACTAAAGCTTCTGCAATTCTCACTTGAACAGGTCCATAACTTATTGGTGCAAAAATGATAGTAAGAATCACGTAGATTGCTCCAATCATAGCTACCCGGACCAAATAATTAAACTTCTTCAAAAAGATAGACTCCCATATTATTAATTTTTGAAATTATAGCACAGTTTATTTTACATTAAAAGGGTTAAGATTGGTAACTTATCTATTTTATTATAATTTTATGATATAATATTAACAAAATATTTCGTATCTCGTCAAGAAAATAGAAGTCAGAAGTCGGAATCCAGAATCTAATAGTATATCGTATATAGATATATAGCAAAGAAAATAAAAAAAGAGAAAGAAGTAATTGCGTATTGTATACGCCTAAGAACTGACTAAATGGTAAAATGTTAAAGTGGGAAGTATAGATTCCCACTTCCGCAGGAATGACATTGGCAGAAAAGATGTCTTACCTATATTACTTACTATATGTTAAACGCTACTCATATACTACATACGAAATACAATATACGATATACGAACTTAAGGAGTCTTGTTTTGTCACCTAAAAATAAAATAAAAAAATCTTACCATATTCCTTGGTCCAAAAAAATATTATTGGTATTTATAATTTTTTCCCTTACCTTTGTCATTACCTTTATCAGTTTAGCCACCCTTAATGATCAAAAAATTTCTGAAATGGTGAAAGAGCAAAATTTTATAGATGCCATAAATAGTAAAGTATTTGATATAAATGGTGAAATCATCACTGAATTTTATCAAGAAAACAGAAATCCCATTCCTCTATCTTCAGTTCCTACTAATTTAATTAATGCTTTTATTGCTATTGAAGATTCCGATTTTTACGAGCATAAAGGTATTAATATTCGTAGAATTTTAATTACTCAATTGCAAAATTTTAAAAATTTAATTCTATTGTCTAATAAAGATATTAAACCTCAAGGTGGTAGCACAATAACCCAGCAATTAGCGATAAACACTTTTCTTACTCGTAAAATTAGTTTGCATAGAAAATTACAAGATATTTTGTTAGCCTTGCAGATTGAAAGAAATTTTACCAAAGAAGAAATTTTAGAAATGTATTTAAACGAAATTTATTTCGGACATGGTGCATATGGGGTTCAATCTGCTGCTCAATTATATTTTGGTAAAAATGTGCAAGATTTAAATCTTGCAGAATGTGCATTACTAGCTGGAATTCCTCGCGGACCTTCCTATTATTCTCCCATTCTTAACCAGAAAAACTCTATAAACAGAAGAAATATCATTTTAAACAGAATGTTTAAATTAGGATATATTTCTAAGGATGATATGAAAAAAGCTCAACAAAGTCCCCTTAAACTTAATTATAATAATAAAAAGGATAAATTTAGCGCTTCCTATTTTTCTACTTATATTCTTTCTCAACTTTTAGACGAATTTGGTGCAAATATGGTTTATAAAGGTGGCCTAAAAATTTATACTACATTAGATTTAAAAATGCAAAATATTGCTGAAAAAGCACTTCAAGAATCTGGTTATGAAGGGGCAATAATTGCTATCGAACCTAACTCTGGTCATATTAAAGCGATGGTAGGGGGTAAAAACTTTGAAGAAAGTAAATTTAATAGAGCAACTCAGGCTTATCGTCAACCAGGTTCTGCCTTCAAACCTTTTATTTATCTTACTGCTTTAGAAAATGGATTTACTCCTAGTAACATTATAGAAGATTCTCCAGTTACTTTTGAAAATGGGTGGTCACCTGAAAATTATGAAAAAGAATTTAGAGGGCCAGTAACTCTTAGAGAAGCATTTGAATTATCTATAAATGTAGTGGGAGTAAAATTATTAGAACAAGTAGGGGTAAGTGAAGTAATAAATTATGCCCACAAAGCGGGAATAAAAAGTAAACTTCGACCAGATTTATCCTTAGCGTTAGGAACTTCTGAGATAACTCCCTTGGAAATTGCTTCTGCTTATGCTACTATCGCTAACTTAGGAGTAAGAGTTGAACCTGTATCCATAATTCGGATAGAAGATTATAATGGTAAAACTATAAAAGAAAATGTTCCTCAAAAAAAGAAAGTATTTAAAGAAGAGGCTTGTTATGTGCTTATCGATATGATGAAAGGAGTAATAATAAGAGGTACTGGTCGGAATGCCCAGATAGGTAGACCGGCTGCTGGGAAAACAGGTACTACTGATGATTTTATTGATGCCTGGTTTATAGGATTTACTCCCGATTTGGTTACTGCAGTTTATATTGGTAATGATGACCGAAAACCCCTCGGAAATAAAATGACTGGTGGAGTAGTTGCAGCGCCAATCTGGGCTAAATTTATGAAAGAAGCTCTTAAAAACAAAGAAAAAAAAGAATTTATGCAACCGGATAAAATAGTAAAAATTCCTGTTTGTAAACAATCTGGTCTTTTGCCTACTGATTCTTGCCCCGAGACATTATCTGTAGTTTTTATAAAGGGCACCGAACCTACTTCTTATTGTACCATTCACCAAAAATATTTCGAAACTCCAAAAATAGAAGAACGCCCAGAGATCAAAAAACCTTATTATGAAGAAATTGAAAATATTAAGAAAAAATATGAGGAAAAGCCTTTAGAGAAAGAGACAGAAGGGGAAGAAGAGGAAACTCTTCAATCATTGATAAATAAACTCAAAGAAAAATATAAAAAACAAAATGAATGATCAATTATATATCTAGTCAAACCTATTTCTTAAGATACACAACCGTTACTCCGATGCCCCCCTTGTTGGCATCACCTGGCTTAAATGATTTAACATAAGGAATGTTATCTAATAATTTTCTAACTTCTTCTCTTAAGACTCCTTTTCCTTTACCATGAATAATATATACTGGTGAAATTCCTAATAGATATGCATCATCTAAATATTTTTCTAATATTAATTTAGCGTCTTCGACATTAAACCGACGAAGAGACAGCTCATTCTTAAAGGTTTTTATTTTTGATAAATAGAAGTTATCTTGGCCAGCAGATCTTTTACTAACATCATCTCTTGTGGGGATGAAATTTTCACCCAATTTATCGGACTTTTCTATTTTTTCTATATCAAAGATGGGTACAATTATTTTCATATTATCTATCTGAATCTTGCATTTCCCACTTTTCTCAGAAATAGCCAGTATTATCCCCTTTTTATTTAAACTTTTAACCCGCACATAATTGCCAACTTTAATATCACGATTTTTAATCGATTCTTCTTCTATTATCAACTTTGTCTTTATCTCTTCATTTATTTCCCTTAATTCCTTTAATAATGGGCTTTTAGATTTTTTATTTATTAATCTTTTTTTGCCCAAATTCTCTATTATATTTTCCACTTTACTCTGGGTTTCTTTTAAAATCTTTTCAGCTTCCTGGTAAGTTTTTCGAAATATTTCTACTTTTTTCTCCCTAATTTCATCCAATTCTTCTTGTAATTCTTTTTTAATTTTAAAGGTCTCCTCTCTGGATATTTTTATTAGTTCCATTTCTTGTTCAATTAATTTTTTATCCTGTTCAATCTTCTCGATTAAATTATCCACCTTAACCTTCTCTTGAGTTAAAAAACTTTGGGCTCGTAAAACTACATCTTGGGCCAAGCCTAATCTTCGCGCAATTATAAAAGCACAACTTTTCCCAGGTAATCCAATAGAGATTTGGAATGTTGGCTTTAAAGTTTTTTCATCAAATTCAACGCGGGCATTGCATACCCCTTTGGTTAAATATGCATAAGTCTTCAGCGAATCATGATGCGTAGTAGCTAATACATTGACCTTTTCTTTATTTAAAAATTCTAAAACCGCCATTCCCAAGGCTGCCCCTTCTGTCGGATCGGTTCCTGCCCCTAATTCATCAAGTAATACCAGAGATTTTGAATTAGCCTTCTTTAAAATCTGAACTATATATTTCATATGGGAAGAAAAGGTACTTAAATTTTGTTCTATACTTTGTTCATCTCCAATATCACAAAATATTTCTTGAAAAACAGCAACTTCACTCCCCTTATTGGCAGGAATGTGTAATCCGCATTGGGCCATAAGAGAAAGTAAACCCACTGTCTTTAAAGTTACTGTCTTACCTCCAGTATTGGGACCAGTAATTATTAAAATATTAAAATCCTTTCCCAAAATAATATTAATTGGAACTACATTTCCTTTTAGTAAAGGATGCCTTGCTTGAACAAGATTAATGAATCCTCCTTGATTTATTTTAGGCTCAATTGCATCCATTTTATTTGCTAACATCGCACGTGCATTGATAAAGTCAATTTCACCCAGATTCAAAAAAGAATAATAAATCTCTTGAGCTTTTTCCCCAATAAGGGTTGTTAGTTTTTGTAAAATTTTTAAAACCTCTTTTTCTTCTTCTTTAACTAATTGACGCAAGGTATTATTTAATTCAACTATTTCTAATGGTTCAACAAATAAGGTGGCACCACTATCAGATTTATCATGTACTATTCCAGGGAATTTTCCTTTCCGTTCCTGCTTTATGGGGATAACATACCTATCTTGTCTTATTGTTACCAAAGGCTCCTGGATAATAGTGGCAAATTGAGAAGATCTAATGATGGACTCTAATCTTTTTTTAATGGTTTGCTCTTTATTAATTATTTCTCTTCTTATCTTTTTCAAACTTGAACTTGCTCGGTCTAAAACTACACCATCTTCACCAATACAATTAGTTATTTCCTTCTCTAATTCTGGGAAAGTATTGATTTTATTTGCTCTTTCCTTAATTAGAGGATATTTCTCTTTAGTTTTTAATAAAAATTTTTTAACCAATCGTGATGTTGTCAAAACTTTTAATATTTTTAATATTTTTGTAGCATCAAGAATAGCACCTTTAATCTCAGATTTTTTTAACTCAATATTGACATCTTCTAATCTTGTAAAAGGCGGAGTACCTTCATAGAGAATAATCTCTCTCATTTCAGTAGTTTCTCTCTGAACGGTAAGGACTTGTTCGCGGTCAGTTAGGGGGGTTATTTTTTCTACTATTTGTTCACCAGTTGCAGAAACTACTAATTCTTTTAATAATTTTTTAATCTTATGGAATTCCAAAACTGAAAGAGTGTGTTTATCCAAAATATCTCTTGTCCCTTTTTATATCAAATCAATTCATCATTTTAAGGTATTCTTTAAAACAAACAAATTAAGATGAAATTTCTTAAGGAACTCCTCCGTATTGAACTGAAAACTTGAAGGTAGCCAATCTGCAAAATATTTATACACAATTGTTATCATAACTGCAAATCTATTTGCTAAAAATGATTTTTCTAATTGATCATTTATAAAAACTGGCAAGGGTATAAAAGTAACAATAATTAATATAACCCCTACTATTAGTGCACCTTTAAATAAACCGAATAAAGCACCGCCCAGTGCATCAATCCAGGAGATAAATAATAAGGAAAATACTTTTTTCAGAGATATTTCAATAATTCTCGCAATTAAATATATTCCTAAAAATACTACAGCAAATCCTATTATATTTGATATTTCTCTACTAACTGTGGTATGTAAACTTATATATTCTCCTGCCTCTTTAAACCAAAAAATTGCCAGAAAAATAGCAGCAATAATCCCTATAAAATTTATTATTCCTCTAACAATTCCCCGACGTACCCCGGTTATTATGTTCAATAATATTATTATCATTATGGATACGTCTACCCAGTTTATTGACGACATAAATAACTCCTCTTAATTAGTCGTTAGTAAATAGTCGTTATTAAAACAGGCATCTCACTTGTCCCCTGCTTTCGCAGGGGCATGTCCCGTGAAAATAGGGATATGAGATACAAGTTTAGTTTTGCATTTTGCGCTTTTCGCTTTACGCCTTAGTACCATTAGCTCCTTTCACTCTCTTATTTTAGCATCAAATTTTACAATTAACTTCTCTCTAACTTTTTTAAGTATATTTTCTACTTCCTGGTCAGTCAAGGTATGGTCTTCTGATTGAAAGATAATAGAATAAGCCAAACTCTTATAACCTTCACCAATCTGTTTCCCTTTGAATATATCAAATAAAATTATTTTTTTAATTAACTTTATATTAACTGAATTAATTTCTTTGACAATCTCTGAAGAGAGAACACCTTCTCTTACTATTAAAGACAAATCTCTTTGCACTGAAGGATACTTTGGTAAAACACGATAACTAATGCTTGCAGGTACATTAGGAATTAAATTCTCAAAATCAATCTCAAATAAATTAACTTTTTCAGGAATACGATAATTATCAATTATGTCAGGATGTATTTCACCGAAAACCCCTACTTCTTTCCCTCTTACTACAATTCTCCCGCTTCTCAAAGGATGTAGAGAAGGATGATTAACAGGCAATACTTCCCAACTTTTTATTTTCAAATCCTGCAGAATCGTTTCAACTAATCCTTTTACATCAAAGATATCGAAAGAAAATGATTTTGTCCAAATATCTCCTCTGCCCAACTTGGTAATTGCCCCAGCAATTATTATTTTCTCAAGAGGTAAAGAATTGGGCTTGCCAGGATAGGGTAGATATATCTTGCCTACTTCAAATATTTTAACTATCTCTGCTTGTCTATTAATATTCCATTTAATAACCTCCAACAAACTTGGAATTAAGGAGGTTCTCATCAATGAACAATCTCTGGTTAGAGGATCTTTTATTTTTATAGCATCTCTTAATTTATGTCCTTCGGGTACTCTTATTCTATCAAATATCTCCGGAGAAACAAAACTGTAAGTTACCACTTCATTTAACCCACCACCAACTAATATTTCTCTTATTTGATCAATTACCCTTAATCGAAAATTTTTTCCCTCCTGGGCAATGGTAGTTTTAAAAAGAGTAGGTTTTATTTTGTCATACCCATAAATACGAGCAATTTCTTCTATTAAATCTATTTCTCTTTCTACGTCTCCCCTAAAAGAAGGAGATATAACTTCAATATATTCTCCGTAATCCTCTTTAATGTTAAAACCCAATTGGGTTAAAATATTAACAATTCGCTCTTTTGTTTTAAATCTATCTTCTTCCAAAAGTTGACCCAATATTTTCTTAACTCTTTCTATTCTTAAATTTATTTTTACTGGTGTAAATAATTTCTGGTTAGTATCGATTGTGCCTGAACTTATTTTCCCCAAAGTAATCCGGCTTATTAAATCAGCAGCTCGTTCTAAGGCAAATATTTGTCCTTCTTTGTCTATACCTTTTTCAAACCTATTCGAAGCGTCAGTTCTTAAGCCAAGTTTTATAGTGGTTTTTCTATTATTCACTGGATTAAAATAAGCTGATTCTAAAAACACATTCTTAGTATCCGTATTAATTTCCGAGTATTTTCCTCCCATTATCCCAGCAATTGCTATAGGACCTTCTACATCAGCAATAACCAAACTACCTTCAGGTAGCTGTCTTTCCACATCATCTAGAGTGCAAATAATTTCACCTGGTTTACTTTTTCTTACAATTATGGTTTTTCCTCTGATTAAATCAAGGTCGAAGGCATGAAGTGGTTGCCCCGTTTCCATCATCACAAAGTTAGTAATATCTACTATATTATTTATCGGTCTTATCCCCAATAGTCTTAGTTTCCATTTTAACCATAAAGGGGACTCTTCAATCTTCATTCCTTTTATTACCCGCCCAGTATAACGTGGGCATAAATCTTCTGCCTTAACTTTAACGGAAATATCCTTTTCAATACTCTCTTCACTTTCCTTTATTTCTATTTTGGGTATCTTTAGATTCTTGTTAAATATTACTGCAACTTCTCGAGCTATCCCTATTATACTCAATAAATCAGGTCGATTGGAATTTATTTCAAAATCAAATATTGTATCATCAAGATTTATTAGTTTTCTTATATCCTCACCCAAAGGAAAATTTTCATCTAAAATTAATATTCCAGGAGATTTTCCTTGCTCAATACCCAATTCAGAAGCTGAGCAAAGCATTCCTGAAGATAAAATATTTTTAAATTTCTTACTTCTAATGATTCCTACCTGTGGCAATTTTGCTCCATCCAGGGCAACTGCAACTTTATCAAAAACCTTCATATTCCTGGCTCCACAGACTATTTGAAGTATTTTATCTTTTACGTCTACCTGACAGACTGAGAGATTACTATCTTCAGGATGTAAGTTAATATCAATTATTTTACCAACAACTACTTTTTCTATATCGATAGATATGTTTTCCATTCGTTCTAAAATTATGCCACTTATAGTCAACCTCTGAGTAAGCTCCTCTGGAGATACCTCATCGATATCAACGTACTCTTTTAATAAATTATAAGAAACCTGCATTTTCCTTTCCTCCCTATCTCTATCGTATTGCGTATCGCGCTTGTTAGCGTATAACGTGAAAATAGTTAGCCAGTTATCCAGTTTACCAGTTACCCGGAATAAAAGCGTATCATGTATCTCGTGAATCATATCTCGTAAAGAAAATAGTACTATTTCATATACAAGGGGGTATGATACATCGCATCTCCACTCCTGAATTATGATCTTCTTAACGCAAAACGCAATACGAATTATGATATACTATTAGATTCTGTCTACTGACTTCTGCTATCCTCACAAGATACGAGATACGAATTTAGAATTGTTTTAAAAATCTTAAATCATTTTCAAAAAATAACCGGATATCATTTATACCATATTTTAACATAGCAATCCTTTCTGCTCCCATTCCAAAAGCAAAACCAGAATATTTCTCTGAATCGTATCCTACCATCTGAAATACTGCAGGATCAGTCATCCCTGAACCCATAATCTCTAACCACCCGGTATATCCACAAGCTCTGCATCCTTTTCCCTGGCATAACAGGCAAGATACGTCTACCTCTGCACTTGGTTCTGTAAAAGGAAAATAACCCGGTCTAAATCTAACTTTCCTATCTTCACCAAACATTCTATGCACAAAAACTGTTAGAACTCCTTTTAAATCACCAAAAGTAATATCTTCATCGACAGCCAAACCCTCTATCTGGTGAAACATAGGTGAATGAGTGCTATCAGCAGCATCCCGCCTATAACATCTACCTATAGCGATCATCCTAACTGGTGGTTGCTGTTTTTCCATCACTCTGATTTCAACTGGTGAAGTATGGGTGCGAAGTAAAATTTCTCTATTTATATAAAAAGAATCCTGATCATCCCTGGCAGGATGATCTTTAGGTATATTAAGTGCTTCAAAGTTATAATAATCCAATTCCACTTCTGGACCTTCTTCTAGTTTAAATCCTAAACTGAAAAATATTTCCTCAATTTTCTTTAAAACTAAGGTGATGGGATGCAAGTTTCCTCTATCCAACCTCCTACCTGGTAGAGTAACATCAATACTTTCTTCCTGCAATCTTTTATCTCTTTCTGCTTTTTCTATTTCCTTGATTCTTGTCTTCAAAAAATCTTCAATTTCTCTTTTCGTTTGATTTAACAACTGTCCAATTTTTGGTCTTTCTTCCGATGAGAGTGTACCTAACATCCTCAAAAGAAGCGTTAATACTCCTTTTCGACCCAAATATTCTATTCTTAACTTTTCAATATCTTTTATATTATTAGCAATTTCTGATTTAGAAATAAATTCTTCCTTAATTTTATGTATTTTCTCTTCCAATAGTTCTCCCTCCTTAGATTACAATAATCATAATATTAATTATTAACAAAAAAAGGTTTATAATCTAATTCGTCTCCTGTTATAAAGGGACGAAAAATTATAAACCTTTTCCGCGGTACCACCCTTTTTGATTTACTTTATATCAAGTAAATCCATACTTTCCCCCTATTAACAGTGGGGAGCTGGCAAAACCTACTCTTAAGAATTTCAGTTTGCAGTTCTAAAGTGAATTTCGATTATTCCATTACCAGTTTTATATTTGTCCTCATGAAAGTGGGAAGCTGGCTTAGTTATAACCTAGTTATCTTTATTATAACTTTTAAACAATATGGCTATTTTTTATAATCATTTATATTTATAAAAAATGAAATTAACTCATACTTTCTTTAGATACTTTTACCAAATTATTAAAAGCTTCAGGTTCATTTACTGCAAATTCTGCTAATATCTTTCTATTAATTTCCACTCCTGCTACTTTTAAACCTCTTATAAACTTGTTATAAGATATGCCTTGATTTCTCGCAGCAATACCAATTCGGGTAATCCATAAATTTCTAAAATCTCTCTTTTTTACCCTTCGGTCTCTATAGGCATATGAAAGAGATTTCATCATTGCTTCATGAGCAACTCGATAAAGTTTACTTTTTGCGCCCCAAAATCCTTTGGTTAATTTAAGTACTTTTTTCCTCCTTCTTCTTGAGGCCACGCTATTCTTTACTCTGGGCATGCTTTTCACTCCTTATTTTTTTATATCATAAGATTATCAGGGGAGTAGACTCTTCCCAAAACTCCTCTGCTTTACATTATTTTTATTATATTCCAAAAAATATTAAGCATAAGGTAACAATACCTTAATTTTTTTTACCTCAGCATCACTTACTATGGTAGATTTTCTTAAATTCCTTTTGCGCTTTGTAGTCTTTTTAGTTAAAATATGGCTTTTATAAGCCTTCGATCTTAATATTTTACCTGATTTATTTACTTTGAATCTTTTTGCTGCACCTCTATGGGTCTTCATTTTAGGCATAATATATTTTACCTTTCTCTATAGTTTTACTTATTATTTAGGTACTAGAACTAAAATCATATTCCTTCCTTCTAATTTTGGTTCTTTTGATACGTTAGCTATTTCTTCAGTATGATTAATTATACGATCTAATAATTCTCTCCCCAGGCTCACATAATTCATCTCTCGCCCTCTAAACATTATAGTAACCTTTACTTGATTACCATCTTTTAAAAACTTACATAAATTCTTTAATTTAAAATTATAATCATGCTCACCAATATTTGGACGCATTTTTATTTCTTTCAATCCACCACTTTTTTGCTTCTTCTTCCCGCTCTTAGCTTTTTTATCAAGCAAATATTTGTACTTACCATAATCAATAATTCTACATACCGGAGGATCAGCATCTGGTGCAACTTCAACTAAGTCAAGATTACTTTTTTCAGCAAGTTCAAGACCCTCCTGTTTACTCACTATTCCTATTTGCTTACCATCAGCATCAATAAGTCTGATAGTTTTTGCTTTAATATTATTATTTATCCTCAATCCTGATGTTGACTTAATATGAGTTTTCCCCCTTTGTAAAAATAATTATAATTATTTTTAAGAAACTATAGCATATTCTTAATTTTTAGTCAATATATACTTATATCTTGTATCTCGTGAATCGTATCTCACAAAAATCATAAAGTTAAAAATATTAAAAAATTAAAAAAATTGTGTGTTTGAATTTATTTTTCTTTTTCTAATTCCTCATTAAAATTTACAATAACGTAAACCTTTATAAATAATCAGAATATATGGATATAGAAGAATTTTTACCTGCTATAAAGTTTTTTCTTTAATCTCTTTTAAAATATCTTCGATAAACCTGGTTAATTTTATCTTCCCTAAGTCCCCTTCTCCTCTCTTTCTTACTGATACCAGGTCCTCTTCTGTTTCTTTGTCTCCAAATATTAACATATAAGGTACTTTTTCTAATTCTGCTTTTCTTACCTTCGCTCCAATTTTTTCGTTAATCTCATCTAACTCTGCTCTTATACTATGCTTTTTTAATTCCTTCATAATATTTTTGCCATAATCAATGTGTCTATCTGCAATGGGTAATAGTTTCACTTGCACAGGAGATAACCATACAGGAAATGCTCCGGCATAATTTTCAATTAGAATTCCGATAAATCTCTCAATACTTCCGAGAATAGTCCTATGTAACATTACCGGTCTTTCTTTATCTCCTGTTTTATTAATATAAAAAAGGTCGAATTTTTCTGGCATAATAAAGTCTAATTGAATTGTCCCACACTGCCAGCTTCTACCTATACAATCTTTCAAATGAAAGTCTATCTTGGGTCCATAAAATGCCCCTTCACCTTCATTTACGATATATTTAATTTCCTTCTCTATTAAAGCTTCTTCCAAACTTTTAGTAGCCTTTTCCCATATCTCATCAGAACCCATAGCATTTTCTGGTTTAGTGCTCAATTCTACATGATAAGAAAAACCGAACGTCTTATATAAACGATCAGTTAAATCAATTACTCCTTTTATTTCTTCTCCAATCTGGTCAGGAGTCATAAATATATGAGCGTCATCTTGAGTAAAACACCTTACCCTGAAGAGACCATGCAATACTCCGGATAATTCATGCCTATGTACTAACCCTAATTCAGCCATCCTGAGTGGTAATTCTCTATAACTGTGTAGACTACATTTATAAATCAATATGCCCCCTGGACAATTCATTGGTTTAATCGCATAATCTTCCTCATCAATCTTGGTAAAATACATATTCTCCTTATAATGATCCCAATGACCTGACTTCATCCACAATGATTTATTCAAAATAATTGGGGTTTTCACTTCTGTGTAGCCACTTTTTTGATGTTCTTCTCTCCAGTAATTCTCTAAGATATTTCTTAAGACCATTCCTTTGGGATGAAAGAAAGGAAAGCCAACGCCTTCATCATGCATACTGAACAACTCTAAATCTCTTCCTAATTTTCGGTGATCTCTCCTTTTTGCTTCTTCCACTAATCTTAGATAGTTCTCTAATTCGGATTTTTTATCAAAAGAAATACCATAAATACGTTGCAACATTTTATTTTTTTCATTCCCTCTCCAGTATGCGCCAGCAACACTTAAAAGTTTGAAAGCTTTTATCTTTCCAGTAGAAGGAACATGAGGCCCTCTGCACAGGTCCATAAAATCTCCCTGCTGATATAATGTAACTTTCTCATCCTGAATGTCTTCTAAAAGTTCCAATTTATATTTCTCTTCTTTATCTTTAAAAATTTTTTTAGCCTCTTCTTTGTTTACTTCAATCTTTTTAAATGGTAAATCTCTCTCAATAATCTCCTTCATCTTTTGCTCAATAATTACCATATCTTCAGGAGTAAAGGAACGCTCTATATCAAAATCATAATAAAATCCATCTTTAATTGCAGGTCCGATAGCCAATTTTGCTTCAGGAAATAATTCCTTTACTGCCTGAGCCATAATATGAGAAGTACTATGATGATAGATTTCTTTCCCGTCGGATGAGGAAAAAGTTAATATCTCAATATGATCATCATCCTCAAGCACATAGTCTAAATCCTTCTTTGCTCCATTCACTATTCCTGCAATAGCTTCTTTACCCAATCTTGGGCTTATTTTACAAGCAGCATCAAATAAAGTTGCGCCTTTACTCAATTCTATCTTTGAACCATCCAACAAAATAACTTTAATGTCAGTCATAATAATTACCTCCCTTTTATGTAAATAAAAAAACTTCTCATCCTCCTATAATAAAAGGACGAGAAGTATAGTCGAACCATCTCGCGGTTCCACCTTTTTTAGTTAAAATTAATACGATAAACAATTAATCTTAACTCACTTAAGAAATATTTTATCGGATATAACCCGCCTAATCTTACTCATTTTTAAAACTTTGAATCAGGGTATTACAGAAAGGTATTCGGACAATCATTTATATAGATACTCGCAGCTTAAGTATCTATTCTCTTTAATAAATGATTAACCTACTATTTCCTGTAACTATTTTAATTTTCTATTCTATTTTTGAAATGGTGGGCGGTACTGGACTCGAACCAGTGACCTCTTGCGCGTCAAGCAAGCATTCTTCCTCTGAACTAACCGCCCATTTCCAGGCAACCAGTCGTCTCACAAAAATTCAAAACTAAATGGAGGCGGCACTCGGATTCGAACCGAGGATGAAGGATTTGCAGTCCTCTGCCTTCCCACTTGGCGATGCCGCCTCATTTAATTTTTATAAAGATGGAGCGGAAAACGGGATTTGAACCCGCGACCCTCGCCTTGGCAAGGCGATGCTCTACCACTGAGCTATTTCCGCAAAAACAAATTTGGTGCCGAGACCCAGAATCGAACTGGGCACACGTGGATTTTCAGTCCACTGCTCTACCAACTGAGCTATCTCGGCATTTATAAATCGCCTTACTAATTTTATTTAATAGAAATGGCGGGGTCGACGAGATTTGAACTCGCGATCTCCTGCGTGACAGGCAGGCGTGTTAAACCAGGCTACACTACGACCCCTTTATGCTTATATTTATTTATTTATCAAAAATGGTAGGCGGAACAGGGCTTGAACCTGTGACCCCTGGCTTGTAAAGCCAGTGCTCTCCCAACTGAGCTATCCGCCCACTTATTTTAACCTTTACTCGGTAAAATTTATTATAGCATCTCTCTTTTTCTTTGTCTATAATAATATTAGCATAATATTTAGGAATTTTGCAAAAATATTCACATAAACGACTTATCGTTTATGTTTAATCCACCAACCCACCAATCTTCCAATTCATCAATTAAATTTAAATTAGCCACTAGCATTAACAGTAATAATATCCAGGATTTTGGTTCCCAATTACCAACTTTTTTATTCTATTTTCTCAATTGAGTAAAAGGTAAACTGGCTAACTGGCTGATTATCTCCACTATATACTATTCACTAACGACTATTCACTATTTTAAAACGGAATATCATCTTCTGATACTGAAGTATCTTCATTTATTCCTTCTTCAGGAATATTCTCCTCACCTTCAGCTGAATATTCTTCTGGTGCGATACCCGTATCTTTTATTAAATCTAAAAATTGAACAGTCCTGGCATTAATTTCATAAGAAACCCTTTTATTTCCATCTTTATCTTGCCAATTATTAGACCTCAATTCACCATTTATGGCTACTCTTCTTCCTTTCTTTAAAAACTGTGAACAATTTTCTGCCTGTTTGCCCCAGGTTACCACATTTATAAAGAGAGTATCTTCTACATTGTTTCCTTCTTGATTTTTATAGGTCCTATTTATAGCTATACCAAATTTACATACACCTTTCCCGGAAGGGGTATATCTTAACTCCGGGTCTCTTGTCAATCTGCCAATTCCAATAAAATTATTTAAGTCACCAAAAGTAGCCATAAAATTTCCTCCTTCTTTAATTTTAAATTTTGAGCTATGGTTTTACGTTTTGCGTTTTTCATTTTACCACAATATTTACCAGTTTCCTAGAAACAGTAATAACTTTTACAATCTTCTTGCCTTCAATCTTTTCTTTAATTTTAGGCAAGGCGAGTGCTTCATTTTTTATTCTTTCATCATCATAAGATGCTGGCACCAATATCCTTCCCCTTAACTTCCCATTTACCTGGATTACAATTAATTTTTCCTCTTCTTCTAATAATTTCACATCATATTTAGGCCAGGGTTGTAGATAGATGCTTTCTTTATGTCCCATCTCCTGCCACAGTTCTTCCGAAAGGTGAGGAGCAATTGGAGATAATAGTCTTACTACTGTTTCCAAAGCTTCCCTTAAAACCAAGATATCACCTTCTTCAGAATATTTCTCTCCCACCTCGAATTTATATATTTCATTAACTAATTCCATAATCGCACTAATGGCAGTATTAAAATGAAATCTCTCTTCAATATCTTCGGTGACTTTTTTTATAGTTTGATGCGTCTTTTGCGTTATTCTTCTTGCTTCATTGCTTATCTTTTCAAAAGAAATATCTTTTTTCTCTTTCGCATTTTTTAAACATTCTAAATTCTTATAAATTAACCGCCAAACTCGATTTAAAAATCTCGATGCTCCTTCCATCCCCTTATCGGTCCATTCCATATCTGCTTCTGGGGGACCTGCAAATAACATCATTATTCTGGTAGCATCAACTCCATATTTTGCAAGTATCTCGCCAGGAGTAACTACATTACCTTTTGACTTAGACATTGCTGCTCCATCTTTACAGACCATTCCCTGGGTGAAAAGTCTTTTAAAGGGTTCTTTAAAATTAACAAAACCCATATCATAGAGAGCTTTAGTAAAAAAACGCGAATACAGAAGGTGTAATATAGCGTGCTCTACTCCACCGATATACTGATCCACGGGCATCCAATATCTTAATTCTTCGGCATCAAAAGGAGCGGTATCAACTTGAGGAGAACAAAATCTAAAGTAATACCAGGAAGAACAAACAAAAGTATCCATAGTATCTGTTTCTCTCCTGGACTTTTTACCACATTTAGGACAAATTGTATTAACAAAATCCTCACTACTGGCTAATGGTGACATACCTTTAGGTCTAAAATCAATATCTTCCGGAAGTACAACTGGTAAGTCATCTTCGGGTACAGGAACTATCCCACAATCAGGACAATAAATTATGGGAATAGGGGCTCCCCAATAACGCTGCCGAGAGATAAGCCAATCTCTTAATCTATAATTAACCTCTCTCTTCCCTATACCTTTTTCAACCAGATAATCTATTATCTTCTCTAACGCGTCAGTGCTGGATAAGCCATTGAATTGACCAGAATTAACCATAACCCCTTCTCCATCAAAAGCCACCTCTATCGAGTTAGGTAAAATTTCTTTGTCCTTTGGTTGAATAACTACCCTAATAGGAAGATTATATTTTTTTGCAAATTCAAAATCCCTCTGATCATGTGCTGGAACTGCCATTACTGCACCAGTCCCATATTCCATTAATACATAATTGGCTACCCAAATAGGAATCTCTTCATTATTTATGGGGTTTATTACATATTTACCTGTGAAACGTCCTCTTTTCTCTAAGGTAGTTGATATCCTTTCTATTGCACTCTCTTTACTTACCTCTTTTATAAAAATTTGAACTTCACCTTTATATGGAGAGTCTTTTATTATCTCTTCTACCAAAGGGTGTTCAGGGGATAATAGAAAATAAGTTGCCCCATATAGAGTATCAGGTCGAGTAGTAAAAACTGGAATAGTCTTATTGCTTCCTTTTATAGGAAATTCAATCCTTGCACCTTCACTTCTTCCAATCCAATTCTCTTGCATAGTCAATACTTTTTCAGGCCATTCTTCTAATAATTCCATATCATCAAGTAATCTCTGGGCATATTCTGTAATTTTAAAAAACCATTGAGACAACTCTTTTTTAACAACTTCAGAATCACACCTCCAGCATTTTCCGTCTATCACTTGTTCATTAGCTAACACTACATTACAAGAAGGGCACCAATTTACTACTGCTTTTTTCTTATAAGCTAATCCCTTTTTATATAATTGTAAAAACATCCACTGAGTCCACTTATAGTAATTCGGATTACAGGTAGCTATTTCTCTATCCCAATCATAACTAATGCTCATATTAATAAGAGTATTCTTCATTTTTTGAATATTTTTTTTAGTCCAGATTGAAGGATGAATATTATTTTTTATAGCAGCGTTCTCCGCCGGTAAGCCAAAAGCATCCCAACCCATAGGGTGTAAAACATTATATCCTTGATAATGTTTGTATCTAGCTACTACATCACCGATAACATAATTCTTCACATGTCCCATATGGGGTTCTCCGGAAGGATAAGGAAACATTTCTAAAACATAATATTTTGGTTTTTTAAAATCGACATAAGATTTAAAAAAATTATTTTTTGTCCAATACTCTTGCCATTTTTTTTCAACTTCAATAAAACTATATCTCTCTTCCATTTTAAATAATCCTCCTTAAACGTAAAAATCTCGTCTCCAGCAATTATCTTAAATTACAAGGGACGAGATTTTTCCCGTGGTACCACCCTTTTTTGGTAGACATTTTTATATATTATAAACTGGTGGAGCTGGCGGGAATCGAACCCGCGACCTCCTCCACGCCAAGGAGGCGCGCTCCCGACTGCGCTACAGCCCCATATTATATTATCTACTCTTGTTAAACAATTAACGCTTGCTAACGTTGTAAACTACTTTAAAAACTATTTTTATTGATTTAATATTTCGCTTACAAAACTTGAAGGTGAGTTTGAAGGCTTTTTATCAGTTTTCACCAAAATACTGATTCTCTTTTAAATATTTACCTTTTACTCCTTCGCTTAGTTTTTCCATTATTTAATTCTTTTTAAGTATAATTGAAAAAAAAATAAAAGTCAATACTAACTCGTATCTCATAAAGATGGTTAGCCGGATAACCTGTTTACCAGTTACCCAGTTGAGAAAATAGAATAAGAATAAATTCGTATATTGTATATCCACATTTCGTATATCTTATGTACAGTTGCCCGATTGACCAAATCTGTAAACTATAAACCGATAACTAAAAACCTGTATTAAAACTAACGACTAATTTATTCAGTTAACGAGACCACTTCGATATCTATGAGACCTCCCTTGATTTCGATATCCAATTCCGCATCTCTCTTGCCGTATTCAGGATTGATATAAGTCTGCTCATCTATTTTTATGAAATTTTTAATATCCAATTTTTTAGTGGGAAAACATTTAATTATCATCTTTGTTCCCATAGTTGAAGGTATTTTTAAAGTAACTTTAGCCATACCTACTTCGATATTTACTTTAGATTTTTTAGCCAGGTTACCTGCAAAATCAAAGGTATAGCTTCCTGCGCCCCCAGTAAAATTCATTTCATCAAAATTTGCATTAGCCAGGCCAATTATTTTTACTGTAGAGGCGCCAGTCTTAATATTAATATTTTTCAAATCTACTAAATTCGGCTGATTAAATATAATGTTGGTTTGACTCGCCCCTGAATTGAGATAAAAATTCTCTATCCTTAAATTAGTTAAATCAATATTACCATTATAGGTTGCACTATAAATATATAATTGCAAGGGGATATTAGAAGGTAATTTTAAATTCCATATATTTTTATAAGGCCAGGGCAAGGAAATATCCTTTTTAATACTTTGAGATAAATTTAAAACACCCATTTTTCCTAAAACTTCATAATTGATACGAGGTTTTAGAATACTATTTTCATATTGAAAATCACCTTCAAAAAAATCTTCTCCCCCGGAAATCAAGTCTAACCTTCCAGCTCCAAATTTTATTCCCACCTTTAACGAATCAATTTCTCCCAAAGGAATTACCTTATTTTCCCCAGTTACTTCATCTGCATTTGACTCATAAGCTATAACTGAAAAAATAAGGAAAGACAGGATTAATAAAATACATCTTCTTTTAGTTGGCGATTTCAAATTAATCACCCCGACTAAATTAATCAGCTATATTTTTACATGTTACACTTATAATAATATAGAGTATATCTTCAAATATTACAATATCTCCATTCGCCTTGCGTATTGCGTATCGAGTATCACGTAAAGAAAAAGAGCTAGAAAAAGAAGTAAAAATTTACACCAGCTTTTTTATAAAATAAAGTGCAGGACAATTTACTTCGCCCTGCACTTATTTTAAAATAAAGTATGTTTTATAATTCTTTTAGCAATATTACTATTTATATTCTATTCTTGTCCTCCAAAGTACCAAATTAAATACACTACCACAGCAATAATTGCTGCCCACCAATACCAAGCTAAACCTGATAACCATTCCATATATTTTACACCTCCTTTTCTATTTATATTTTATCAGTTAAACCTATATATTATTGGGTTTCATTTAATATATTCTACATTTAATTAAAAAATCCTTCTTTTTTTAAAAAATTTTTTAAAATATTTTCTCTTTTTATACATTATTTATTATTTGTCCTCTTCTACTTTCTTGGCTTGAGCAATTATCTCCTGGGCTATATTGGCAGGTACCTCTTCATAATGGGAAAATTTCACCGTAAAAGTTCCTCTACCCTGAGTAATTGACCTTAAATCGATAGCATATTTAAAAATCTCTGCTTGTGGGACTTTTGCCTTGATAACCTGTTTCCCGGTTGGTGATTCTTCCATCCCCATTATCCTTCCTCTTTTACTATTTAAATCACCAATTATATCTCCCATATACTCTTTTGGTACTATTACTTCGATATCCATTATAGGTTCTAATAAGACCGGATTAGCTTCAGTTGCACCTTTCTTAAAAGCAAGTGAACCAGCAACCTTAAAAGCCATTTCTGAAGAATCTACAGGATGGTAAGTACCATCATAAAGTGTAGCTTTTACATCTATGGTTGGGTACCCTGCCAATACTCCTTTTCTCATTGCTTCTACTATCCCTTTTTCTACTGCAGGGCGATATTGACGGGGAATCACTCCCCCTACTATCTTATCTACAAACTCGAACCCTTCTCCTCTTCCTTTAGGCTCAAATTCCACCCAACAATGTCCATATTGACCTCTTCCACCAGATTGTTTTTTATATTTTCCTTCTGCTTTAACATTCTTTCGAATGGTTTCTTTATATCCTACTTTGGGAGTACTTTTTTCTACTTCTACCCCAAACTTACTCTCCATTGTATCAATTATTACTTCTAAATGTGATTCTCCCATACCAGCCAATATGGTTTCTCCCGTATCTTCATCCCGATATACTTTAACTGTAGGGTCTTCATCAATTATTCTACTTATTGCGGTACTTAATTTGTCTTCATCTCCTTTAGTCTTAGGAGAAATCGCTAATAACATTATCGGTTCTGGATATACTATCTTTTCAAATTCCACAGGATTATCCTCATCGCAGAGGGTATCCCCAGTGGTAGTACTTTTAAGTTTTGCTACAGCACCTATATCTCCAGCGCATATTTCAGGAACAGAATGTTGATTTTTGCCTTGCATTTTATAAATTTTGCCTACTTTATTATTAATACCCTTGGAAGAATTATATATATTCGAATCTTCAGTTAATTTTCCAGAGTATACTCTAAAATAAGTTAAATTCCCCACATAGGGGTCTGCTACGGTCTTAAATACGAAAGAAGAAAAGGGAGCATCAACTGAATTTTCTATCATTTTTTCAGAAGAATTCTTCAAATTCTTGACTCTAACAGGTGGCATCTCTGCGGGAGAGGGGAAATATTCTACTATGAAATGAAGGAGAGGTTCTATACCTAAATTCATAGTTGCTGAACCACACAGAATGGGAACAATCTTTCTCTCTTTTATCCCTTGTTTTAGACAAGAAGCAATTTCTTCATTAGTTAAAGTTTCTCCATCCAGGTATTTCATTAAAATTTCATCATCAAATTCAGCTATCACTTCTATTAATTCTTTTCGATAATCCTCCGCTTGAGCCGTTAAATCAGCAGGTATTTCTTGTTCTTTAAAAGTGGGTTTTTCTCCAGTTGTTTTTTTATATACTAAAGCCTTCATTTTTATTAAATCAATTACACCATTAAAATTTTCTTCTTTACCAATAGGTAATTGAACTGAAATAACTGATGAACCAAAAACCTTATTTAACATATCTTTTACCCGGTAAAAATCTGCTCTTTCTCGGTCCATTTTATTTATAAAAATTGCTCGAGGAAGTTTGTATTCATTGGCAAAATCCCATACTCTTTCAGTCTGTACCTCTACTCCTGATACCCCGCATACTACTACTACAGCATTGTCTGTGACTCTTAAACTAGATTTGGTATCAGTAATAAAATCAAGATAACCTGGTGTATCTATAATATTAACTTTTTTATCCTTCCAGTCTAAATAGGCTAATGAGGAATGAATAGTTATTCCTTTTTTTATTTCTCTGGGGTCATAATCAGTAGTAGTATTTCCTTGCTCTATGGTTCCTAATCTATTAATCATCCCTGAATCGTAGAGCATTGCTTCAACCAGTGAAGTCTTACCAGAATCTCCGTGTCCCACAAGAGCAATATTTCTCATCTTACTTATGTCATACTTGGTCATGTAAACCTTTCCTCCTTATTATTTGGTCAAATTATTGATACTCAATTATTGATTTTAATTCTATCAGATATATTTGAATATATCAAAAAAATATCTTATTAAATTAGTCGTTATTATTGCTATAGTATAGAGCATACAGCGTTTAGCATATAGGATAAATTAATAAACTAAAAAATTAAAACTAAAAGCGAAAAACCATATATATTACAATATTAGCATATATTTTAAATTTTAAATTTTAAGCTATGGTTTTACGTTTTAAACTTTTCGTTTTTAGTTTTATTACTAAATATTATAATTAAGGCTACCGAAGAAAAAAATTTTTATACGATTAAATTATATTTCTTAATATTTCACCTGCATGATAGGAGCTACGCACTAAAGGGGCAGAGGCAACATATTTAAAGCCCAAAGATCTTCCTATCTTCCGATATTCTTCAAACTTCTCGGGATGAATATAATCTTGTACCTCCAAATGATGAGGGGAAGGCCTTAAATACTGACCAATAGTCAAGACATCACAATTTACCTCCCGTAAATCTTTCATTGCCTGAACTACTTCTTCTTTTTCCTCACCCAAGCCAACCATAATTCCTGACTTAGAAATAATATTCTTATTCCGAATTTTAACCTGTCTAAGCAACTCTAAAGAAATTTTATATGTGGCCTTGGGTCTTACTAATGGATATAGACGGGAAACAGTCTCAATATTGTGATTAATGACTTCTGGCTGAACATCTATTATTTTTTGAAGTGCTTCCCAAAAGCCATTAAAATCAGGTACCAACACTTCCACGGTACTTTCGGGAAGTAATCTTTTAATCTCTACAATAGCTTGAGCAAAGTGTCCTGCTCCTCCATCAAGTAAATCATCTCTGGTTACAGAGGTAATTACAATATGTTTAAGATTCAAATGCTTAGCTGCTTGGGCGATATGATAAGGTTCTTCCGGGTCTAAAGGGAAAGGTACCCCTTTTTTAACTGCGCAAAATCTACAGTTTCGCGTGCAAATATTTCCCAATATCATAAAAGTAGCAGTTCCATTCTTATAACACTCACCTCGATTAGGACATAAAGCATTATCGCAAACGGTATGTAAATTTAAATCTTTTAATAATGAATCCATTCTGTCTAAAACTTTTTGGTCGGGTAGCTTTCTTCGTAACCAATAAAGATGGCCTTTTTTATTCATATTTTATAGTCCTTTTAACAATTTTAAGTAGATATTTTTAATGTTTTTCATAGTTTCTTTTTCTTTGTTGTTCACACTTTTTCTAATTTCCATCATAAAAACTCCCTTGTATTCAATTTCCTTTAAAACACTGGTAAATTCCTGCCAATTTATATTCCCTTTAAAGGGTAAAAGATGCTCATCCTCCATCCCTGAATTATCATGGATATGTAAATGATATAAATAATCTTTAATCTCAGGCAAACACTCCACAACCCCACAATAATTATAAATATTGGATGTTATATTGCAATGACCGGTATCCAGACAAATCCCTAAATTTTCTGAATCAAACTTTTTTACTATTTCTAAAATCTCCAAGATATTATCGCCAGTCTTCCCCGGTAAAGTATTTTCCAGAGCAATTTTAATCCCCCAATGTTCGCAAAATTTCAATATCTCTGCCAAACTTTGTTCGCTCTTTTCTCGACGTTTCTTCCTTTCTTTTTCATCTTCTATTTTGCTTCCTGGGTGAACTACAATTATCTCCCCTTCAAGCCTTAAAAGGGCAAGAACTGTTTTTTCTACTTCTCTGATGGACCATACCCGATCATATTCCTCGATTAAAGATATATCCACCCCATTGGCAGGCATATGCATAGACACTACTTTTATTTTATTTCTTTTAAATTCCTTTGATATCTCATCCAGATATTTGGGGTCTTGATAATCAAAATGTCCTTCTTTCGGTTTTACCTCAATATAATTTATTCCTTCCTCCTTAAGTAAAGGTAATTTTGATTTTAATTTATAATCTTCAAATAAAAATGAAGATAAACCTAATTCCATTTCTTCTTTCTTATCCTTTCTATTATTCTTAACTCTTAGTAAGAAATTCCTTTTAGTTCTTCTATATATTTTTCAACTGCAAAGGCAGCAGTAGCTCCCTCTCCACAGGCAGTAACAACCTGTCGCAAGATCTTTCTTCGCACATCTCCACAAGCATAAATGCCTTCTTGCGAAGTCATCATATTATCATCAGTTATAATATATCCCATTTCATCTAATTTTATTACTCCTTCTAAAAAATTAGTATTAGGTAAATTCCCTACAAACAAAAAAACGCCCTGGCAGGAAATTTCTTTTTCTTCCCCTGTTTTTACGTTTTTAATTGATATTCCTTCTACTTTTTCTTTACCTACTATTCTGGTTACTACAGAATCCCAGACAAAATTTATTTTCTGATTAGAAAAAACTCTTTCTTGTAATATCTTAGTAGCTCTTAACCTATCCCTGCGGTGAATAATGGTAATTTCTCGAGCAAATTTGGTCAAATACAGAGCCTCTTCTATTGCCGTGTCTCCTCCTCCAACTACTACTAACTTTTGATTTTGAAAAAAAGGGGCATCACAGGTAGCACAGTAAGAAACCCCCCTACCTCTTAACTTCTCTTCTCCCGGTACTCCTAATCTTTTAGCTTCTGCTCCTGAAGCTATGATAACTGTTAAGGCTTTATATTCCTGGCTATCTGTTTTTACTATTTTTATTTTTTCTTTTTCATTTGCTTTTACCTTTTTCACTTCACCATATTCTATTTTTAAGCCAAATCGTTTAGCCTGTTCCTCCATTTTTTGCATTAATTCGGGACCGCTTATTCCTTCAGGGAATCCGGGATAATTCTCTATAATTTCGGTAAGCACTGCCTGCCCTCCAGTCATAGCTTTCTCGATTAATAAAGTATTCATTCTTGCTCGACTAAGATAGATGCCCGCAGTTAAACCTGCAGGACCACCACCAATTATTATAGCATCATATATTTTCTCTCTTTTAATCTTTTCTTTATTATTTGCTTTTGGTTTAGTCAAAACTATCGACATTACAGAATCACCTCCACAAAATTAAAGTATAGCGGGTAGCGTATAGTATCTAGTTAGCCAGTTTGCCAGTAAGTTGTGTAATATGTAACGTGTAATAAGAAACCTGTTTTTGTAAATTCAGTATTGTGATCTTATTACTGATTACATATCACTTATCACTGTATTTTATTCTGACTCCTGGCTCCTTTTCTTCGCGCAAGACGCTATATGCAATACGAATTTATTTCTGTTTTATCTTTATTTCAATATCCCCTTTGATAAAACCCTTCAAAGAAGATAAAAGTCCAATAATAGTATTTCTTACTAACTTAGATATAAAAGGATTCATTGAAATTGTTTTCCCATCAACTTTTACCAAAGTTGATGGTTCTAAAGAAAAACAATTATCGGGAGTTTTATTTCCCTTAACAATTTCCTGAGCTAATCCATAACAATTCTGATGTCCGCAGGCACCGCAGTTTAAATTGGGTAACTTAAAAGATTTTTTGAGCACTATATCGGCTATCTTTTTTATATCTTCATCATCTGAAATATTAAAGTCGAAGATATTTGAATTAACCTCCTTAGAAGCAAAACCAGCAGTACATATTTGTAAACCATCAAACAATTCATCCTTTTCCTCTTCTTTTCTTAAACATACAATCTTAGGAAAAGTCTTTTCTCTTTTAAAGCCCTCTACCAAGATAATATCAGCTTCCAGATATTTTATAATTTCTTCCAAATTCTTTTTGTTCTTTAAAAATATTACTGATCCTTCAGGAGTAACTGCTGCTACCTGAGTTAGAATTTTTTGGTACTTGGAAGTATCTGTATTAGGCTGTTCAATATTTTCACTAGTATGTTTTATTACTGCTACTTTGTAACCTCTTTTTATTAATTCACCAGATAATTTTAAAATTAAAGTGGTTTTACCACTTTTTCTATAACCTATTATACCAATAGTTTGCATTATATTAAAACTCCTATTATACTTTATTATTTTACTTCCTTTCCAACTATGCAAATAGATATCAAAAAATATAAACAATAAATAGACTGGCGAGAAAACCAGTTAAAAATTTAACTGGATAACCGTTATTTCTTTTAATCTACTTCATAACCCGGGATTTGTTTATTTACAATTGCTATGTTATCATATAAATCACAAAAATTTCAAATTGAATATTTTGGTGATTTCTTAAAAACCAAAAAACATTTTTAACAGATTATATATATGGCACGATGCATCGTGCCCCTACCTTCCCATTTTTTTACTTATTGGGTTACAATAATCATATTTTACTACCTGGATAATTTTTCTCTATTTTCCTGAAGCAAAAGGGGGCGGAAAGAAATAAAAGATCTGTTAGCTAAAAGTTAAAAGAGGACTAGATAAAAGTTAAAACTGGACTAAATTTAACTCAATATTTCTTTTGGTTACACCTTAAAAAATTACTATATTTTTCTCTATGGATGTAAATAAATTATTAGTTAAAAGTTAAAATTGCACTAAATTAAGGTCAGAATTTTTAACTTTTTGACTACCTAAAAACTCGCCTTCATGCCAGAATCGGACTTCAGA
>DOTB01000048.1 GCA_003513845.1 Candidatus Atribacteria bacterium
TTTGACCTGGAAAAACTCTGGAATACCATTTTACTCGATAAGAAGAACAAGAAGGGAGGTATACGGTTTGTTTTGCCAGAGGCTATTGGGAAAGTAGATCTATATCAGCCGATATGGAAAGAGGATGTAGCACATGTTTTTAACGCTATATTAACAGAAAAAAAGAAAGGAGGAATAAAAATATGTTAAAGATCGGAATTATTCACGGACCAAATTTAAATCGATTAGGAGAAAGAAAAGAAAAATGTTATGGTACTCTTACCCTGGGAGAAATTAATGAGAGATTGGAAGAGTTTGCGCGTCAAAGGGATATCCAATTGGAAATAACTCAGACCAATCATGAGGGAGAAATTGTGGATACTATCCAGTCTTTTTCCAGAAGGGTAAACGGCATAGTTATTAATCCGGGTGCTTATACTCACTATAGTTTCGCCATCAGGGATGCTCTAGAAGATTGTTCCCTGCCCATTATTGAGGTTCATATCTCTAATGTTTTTTCCCGGGAGCAGTTTCGGACCAGTTCGGTTACCGCTCCAGTCTGTACCGGTCAAATTGTGGGTTTTGGTTACCTGGGGTATATTCTGGCCATAGAAGGGCTTCAAAATATAATTAATAAGGAAAAAATGACTTATAAAGTAAAAGTAAAGGAGTTTTGCTGTGAAGGAGGAGAGTGATTTTAAAAATGTTACTATTATTGGATGTGGGTTAATTGGGGGATCAATTGGTTTGGCTTTGAAAAAAAATAACCGTTCCCTGACCGTATTTGGTGTTGATCGTGCTGAGTTTTTAGCAAAGGCTCTTCATTCTGGGGCAATTGATAAGGGAAGTGAGGATATTGAAGAAGGAGTAAAAGGGGCAGATATAGTTATTCTTGCTACTCCAATTAAAGAAATTATAAACTTACTAACCAAACTAAAATTATGGTTACCAGCAAACTGCCTGCTTACTGATACCGGTAGTACTAAAATGGCTATTATGGCTGAAGCCGAACAGGTATTTTCAGATAAAGTCGACTTCATTGGTGGTCACCCTTTAGCTGGTTTGGAAAAAGGGGGCATAGCTAATGCCAGCGCTGATTTGTTTGTGGGGAAACCTTATCTGGTCATTCCCAAAAAAGGAAATAGCAGCTCAGCTCATGAGAAAATGTCTTCTCTAATAAGTCAGATTGGGGCTATAGAGATAAAAATGGATGCCTCCGAGCATGATTGTGTTGTCGCTTTAGTGAGTCACCTCCCTCAATTGATTGCGGTAATTATGTCCAATATGCTGGGCTTACTAGTAAAGAAGAATAAAAATGAGCAATATTTTAAAATAAGTGGTAATGTTTTTCAGGAAATGACTCGAGTTGCTACCAGTCCCTTTAACATCTGGAAAGATATTTATCAAACCAATGATAAGTTTACCATAGATTTTATTGTGGAATTAGAAGATTGGCTGGATAAGGTAAAAGAAAAAATTGCCCACAATCCAGCTGCCTTAGAGGAAGATTTTGAAAGGGCAAAATATTTTAAAGAACAGATGCTAAAGATGACCGGTTAATCAGTTAATTAGCTCATGAATCTAACAATATATAAAAATACAGAAAAGGAGTTAGAGATAATGGAAGAGAGTGACTATGATTATAGAAAAAAAATAGCACTGCAAGGAGAGATAGGTTCTTTTAGTGAGATGGCTGCCTTACAATATTTTGGACCTTCTGTCGATATTTTATCTGGGAATAGTTTTGAAGAGGTTGCCGAGATAGTCAAGAGAGGTAAAGCAGATTATGCTGTTTTACCGATTGAAAATTCACAGACGGGAGGAATAAATAATGTCCACGATTTATTATTAACTGAAAATCTATTTGCCATAGGTGAGGTAATATTAAAAATTGAGCATTGTCTCATTACTCATCCTGATACTAAACTGGAGAAAGTGGAAAGGATTTATTCTCACCCCCAAGCCCTGGCGCAATGTGAAAAATATTTATTAAGGAATTTCTCCAGATGTCAAATTATACCAGTATATGATACTGCTGGTAGTATTAAACAAATTAAGGAATCAGGAGATTTAAAGGCAGCTGGCATTGCCAGTAGTAGAGCGGCCTATTATTATGGCATGCAGATTTTAGAGAAGGGTATCGAAGATAATCCCTCCAATTTTACCCGCTTTCTAGTTTTTTCTCCCCAAACTCAAATCCCGGAAATAAGTAATAAAACCTCTATTATTTTTGCGGTAGTTAGTGTGCCAGGTGCTATCTATCGGTGTTTAAAGGAATTTGCCTTAAGAGAAATTAATTTGACCAGATTAGAATCAAGACCAAGTAAAAGAAAACCCTGGGAATACGTCTTTTATATGGATTTTGAAAAAGGATTATCGGATAATGCTACCCAGGAGGCCTTAAAGGCATTAGATAAATGCACTACTTTTGTTAAAGTTATTGGCACCTATAAAGCTCAGGCTAATCTATTCACTTTTATTGAGCATCCCTCAGAGACCCCCTCACCCTAACCCTCTCCCTCGAGGGGAGAGGGGATGAGAAATAAAAAAGATATAGACTTACCAAAAATACTCTAATAAGTTTCCTTTTAAAAAGGTAAGCATAGATTTTTTGAGCTAAATGTTGTAATATAAAAGTCACCATGGACAGCTAACAGCTACCCTAATCCCCTTAGAAGGGAGAGGAGAGGGTGAGGGTGAAAAATAGGTCAATGACCAAAAAAATATTAAACCAGCAATTGCAGGAAAATTACCAGGAGGGACAATAAAATAGATGCCTACCAAGGAAATAATTAATAAAGAACCAGTAAACTTTATTCAGGCTATTATTGATGAAGACCTCAAAAATAATAAATATGGTGGTAGAGTACATCTTCGGTTTCCACCAGAGCCTAATGGGTATTTACATATTGGACATGCCAAATCGATTTGTTTAAATTTTGGTCTGGCAGAAAAAAATAACGGTTTATGTAATCTGCGCTTTGATGATACTAATCCTTCTAAAGAAGATAGAGAATATATAGAATCAATTATTCAGGATGTGCGGTGGTTAGGTTTTGATTGGGGGGACCGTCTTTATTATGCCTCTGATTATTTTGAAAGAATGTACCAGGATGCTCTGACCTTAATTAAAGAGGGGAAGGCCTATGTTTGTGATTTAAGCCCAGAGGAGATTAAAGAATATCGGGGGTCTTTTACTGAGCCGGGGAAAGAAAGTCCTTATCGCAATCGCTCTCCTGAAGAAAACTTGACCTTATTTCAGCAAATGAGAGAGGGTAAATTTGAAGATGGCACTCGAGTGCTCAGGGCTAAGATTGATATGAATTCTCCCAATTTAAATATGCGTGATCCAGTAATTTACCGAATAATAAAAAAATCTCATCACAGAACTGGTGCTAAATGGTGTATTTATCCTATGTATGATTATGCCCATCCTCTGGAAGATTATTATGAAGGGATTACCCATTCCATATGTACTTTAGAATTTGAAGACCATCGTCCTTTATATGATTGGGTTCTTAGTAGTTTACATTTTCCAGAGCCACCACAGCAGATTGAGTTTGCTCGTTTAAATCTAAGTAATACCGTCATGAGTAAACGAAAACTGCGTTTCCTGGTAGAGGGGGGTTATGTCTCGGGCTGGGATGATCCTCGCCTGCCCACTATTTCCGGGTTACGGAGAAGAGGTTATACCCCGGAGGCTATCAGAAACTTTTGTGAACGTATTGGGGTAGCCAAGACTAATAGTGTGGTAGATATACGTTTTTTAGAGCATTGTATCAGAGAAGATTTAAATAAAAAGACTCCCAGAGTAATGGCAGTACTAAATCCCTTAAAATTAATTATTGATAATTATCCAGCAGATTTAATAGAGGAAATGGACTGTGAAAATAATCCAGAAGATGCCGAAGCTGGTAGCCGTAAAGTACCTTTTACTAAAGAACTATATATCGAAAAAGAAGATTTTCATGAACAACCTCCCAAAAAGTATTTTCGATTGGCGCCAGGACGTGAGGTTAGATTAAAGAATGCTTATATAATTAAGTGCATTGATTTTGTGCGTGATGAGATAACTGGTGAGGTCAAAGAGGGGCATTGTATTTATGATCCAGAGACCAGAAGCGGAAGACCGGGGGCAGAACGAAAGGTGAAGAGTACTTTACACTGGGTTTCTGCCAAATTTGCCTTGAGAGCCGAAATACGCTTGTATGATTATCTATTACTTGATAATCATAAGGAAGAC
>DOTB01000028.1 GCA_003513845.1 Candidatus Atribacteria bacterium
ATAATAATCAGAACATTGCAGCTCGTTATAATATTCAAGGGATTCCAGCTCTTTTAATCTTTAAAGACGGGAAAGAATACGATCGTATTGTTGGGGCAGTGCCCCCTCAAGTTATTCAAGCAAAGCTGGACAAAATACTCTAATTTTCTTTAAAATATTAATTAAGGTTATATAATAATAAAATATATGAAATAGCGGTTTTTGAGTAAAAATTATGAAGAAAAATTATGAAGAAATAAAAGAACGCATTGTAACAACTTCAGAGACAACTTGTATTAGAGAGCAGTTATCCTTTTTGGAAACATATAGAAGTAGCCATACCGTTAAGGAAAAAGATGTAGCAATATATATAGGGGATGTAAATAAAGCTATCCATTTACTGCCTGAGGGTATTATTGATTGTGTTATAACTTCACCTCCCTATTGGAAACAAAGGAATTATAGGAATCCTCAACAAATTGGTCAAGAAAGCTCTTATTTTGAATATATAAAAAGACTGGTTAGTGTCTTTAATGAAATGAAGAGGATATTAAAACCAACAGCTACTTTATTCTTGAATATTGGTTATAAATATCAAAACAAAGAGTTATTATTAATACCGGAATTATTAGCAGTTGAACTACAAAAAAATGGTTGGACGCTTCTAAATAAAATTATATGGTTCAAACCCAATGCTATGCCTTCTTCATTAGAGAGTAGATTTTCAAATGTCTATGAGCCAGTATTTTTATTTGTAAAAAAAGAGAACAAACACCATTATTATTTATCGCTAGATAAATTAAGAGTAAAGGCTAACAACTTTACAAACAAAAAAAGCCCTGAAGATATCTTAGGTTTTAAAGTAGAAAACTCTCTATTTAAAGAAGGTAAGATGGAAGGAAATGTTTTGAAAGTTTTTAAAACTCCTAAAGGTAATATACTTGCAGAAATTCTGTGGGAAAATGGTAAGACAACCATTGAAGTTGTGCAAGATTTTGATAAAGAGTCTCAATTATCAGTTGATTTAGTCTGCCAGAGCTGTGGAAAATCTATTACACATGAGATAGATATAAATACTCATTATACTTGTAAGGGATTTCTGAAACCCATATTACCTTCAACTCCAGAATTTGATGAAAGAGTAGAGTTAAAGTCTTTATTACCATTTCCCTCAATTGATTCTCTATCTTGGCCAACTAAACAACGAAATTATAAAGGTAAGTATAAATTGAGTCCTGATAATAGAGGTGCTTCTCCAGGTGCAAGAAAATCCCTTTTTGGGGAATATTTGGTGCTCCAAAGAAGATATAAAATTTTCCAAGGTGTAATTGCAGATTATCTCAGATTTTGGCGTAAAAAAAGAGGTATTACAACAAAAGAGATTGATAAATTACTTGGTTATAAAGATACAGCAGGTCATTGGTTTAGGAAAGATACTGGAAGCTGGGGAAGAGGTGGTTCTATTCCTTTACCAGATGATTGGTTTAGGCTCAAAGAGATACTCAAATTTGATTCTCTCTATGATAGATGGGTTACAGAGACGCATTTAGTTCTTCAGACAGTAAAACCACATCCAAAAGGTAAAAATCCAGGGGATGTTTGGAATATAAAACTCCAACCTCTTTCAGAGGCTCATTTCGCGACTTTTCCTGAAGAACTTGTAAAAAAATGTATTGAAGCAGGTTGTCCTGAAGAGGGAGTTATATTGGACCCTTTTGCTGGCTCAGGAACTGTAGGTAAAGTTGCTTATGATTTAGGAAGAAATGCTATATTGATAGAATTAGTACCTGAATATCTGAATATTATCAAAAACAGATGTCCTAATATAAAGGAGATAATCCATGTTAAATGATTTTGAAATTGAGACTATAGAAAGACAATACTTCAATTTAATTTTGATTCACCTAAAACAGGATTTGAACACTCTCATTGATGGTTTGAATTCACGAATAAAAATCCTGAATAATTGGTATAATAATTTTATAAAAACAGCGAGAAAAGGCTATAAAGCATCTGATTTAGATACCGGAGCGGAAAGAATTTTCCATCATTTCTTTGCCTCAATCTTACGATTTCCCAATTCTTCTCCTCTTGGATCGGATTTGATGTTTGAACTTCCGGATGCCTTTATACATATTGAGGTTAAAACTGCTCTCTTAAATAATCCAGCAGACTACAAGGGGAAAATTAATATCGGGATTAACCAAACTTCTTATGTAGTAAATAAGGTATTCATGCCTAACTTACCTCAATATTATCAACTTTCCCCTAATACGATGAAACCTTGTCTAACTTATATTATTCAAATAGTGCATGAACACGCCAAACCAAATATTAAAGCACTAAAATTGGTTTGTATTCCTAATGGCCAACTTTATCCTCACTATGGTCAAAGTATTTTCAAAAGCGGTAAAAGTGGTTATGCCAAAGGAAAAGATTTTCGCTACCATTATTCCATTGAACCTTTTTTTAAGCTTTTAACAAGCAGATATAATGAAAATATTTTTAGGGTTGAATTGATATATTTAGCCAATGGGCTAAGGAATGAAGACATTACTAATCTGACAGACATTCCTGTTCATTTTCAATTTTAGAATAGAAATAAAAAATAGTACTTTTGCTTAATGTAACAGTGAATAAAAAAGCTGTTATTTTTTATCCCTATTATTTTTACTTTTATTAGTCTTCAGTAATAAACTTAATTCTAAACCCTCTTTTCTCAATTCCATTATCTTATTTCTCAATTTAACAACCTCTTCGATAGGCAATTCTTCCTTGCTCTTCTGTTCTATCTGCTCTAAAACAAAAGTCATTAATTCCCTTAGTTGCTCAGCTTCTTCTTCAAATAATTGTTGCTCTTTTTGAATTTTTTCTTCTGCTTCTTCAATAGAAATAATCTCATCGGTGCCTTTTAACAGAAAATGATCTCCTATTTGAGGAACAATGGTAGCCATGTTAAACTCATGCTGGATCAAATCCGATAAAGTAGCTAAAGCTTCCTGTTCTCCATGTACTAAAAATACTTTTTTCGGTCTCTTTTTAAAGTTTCTTAACCACTGCATAATTTCTGCCTGATCAGCATGGGCTGAGAATCCTTCCAAGGCATGTATCTGAGCGTTTACTCTGATATCTTCTCCAAATATTTTTACTTCTTTCGCTCCCTCTTTAATTCTTCGCCCCAAGGTACCCTCCGCCTGATAACCAACAAACACAATACTGGATTCCTTCCTCCATAAATTATGCTTTAGGTGATGTTTTATTCTACCTGCTGTGCACATGCCATTAGCAGAAATAATTACCTTACTTTCTGGAGAGGTATTCAATTCTATAGATTCTTTAGTGGTCCTGGAAAAATGAAGATTGCGAAAATCTAAGGGATTATAGCCCTCTTTTATTAAGGCGAGAGTATCTTGATCAAAACAATCTGGATTTCTTCTAAATATTTCGGTAGCAGAAATAGCAAGTGGACTATCTACATAAACTGGAATATCTAAATAACTTTTATCTTTAACGGCAATAATTTGATCATAATATTTATTTAACTCATAGATAATATCCTGGGCACGTTGTATAGCAAAAGAAGGTATTACCACATTACCACCCCTTTTTTGGGTCTCTATCATAATAGGAATCAACTTGGCAGCCTCATTATCCAGAGATGGATGGAATTTATGACCATAAGTGGAGTCAAGTATAAGATAGTCTGCTTCCTCTATAATTGATGGGTCCCTAATAATCGGTTTGTTTTTTCTTCCCAAATCTCCACTAAAAACTATCTTGAGATTTTTACCTTCTTCTTGTATCCAAAATTCTACAATAGATGAACCAAGGATATGACCAGCATCCTGAAAACGAATAGATAAGTTATCATCTAAAGCAATTTTTTGGTTATATAAAACTGGAGAAAAATATTTTAGGCTATCATTCGCCTCTTCAACTGTATAAAGAGGTTTGCGTAAAGATTTACCAGCCCGAATTCTCTTGCGATTATCCCATTCAGTCTCCATCTCCTGAATATGACCACTATCAGGAAGCATAATAGAACATAAATCATATGTTGCTTTAGTGGAATATATTTTCCCTTTAAATCCCGCTTTTATTAAACTAGGAATACGACCACTATGGTCAATATGAGCATGGGATAATATTAATAAATCAATCTCCTCAGGTTTATAGGGGAATGGCTTAAAATTTAGGCGGTTTAGTTGTCGACTCCCTTGAAACATACCACAATCAAATAGTATTTTTTTATCACCAATTTCCAATAAGAAGTTAGAACCTGTTACCACCTGGGCAGCACCCCAAAAATGTATTTTCACAATAACTACAATCACCTCTCCTATATTTGAAATAATTTTTTAAAACTTAGTTAATCTTGCCAATATATTCAAAGGGAAGGATCCCCCTTGAAAACCCCTAATTAACCTTAAGGTAATATTTATCATCCTCACCTTCCCTCTCCCTTCTAAGGGAGAGGATTATGGTGATAAGCATAACTGTTAGCTAATATTTTAATTTTACAGTCTTAGTCTTCATCAACAAGATATTTTTTCTTAAATTAGTAACAATATATTTAACACTCTCCCTTGGTGGGAGAGCAGAGATTACTATTACTAAATATCAATATAGATTTCGATTTTAATTTCAGGGGTTATCAAGGGGAAAGATTCCCCTTGAATATCCTGACCTTGATATCTTAATTTACTCCTTATTTTTTTGAGTATCAGGTTTTTCTTTTTCTGCCACCTGAACTTCCTCTTTAACCTCTTCCTTTTCCAAATCTTCCTTAAACTTTACATCAAGAACATTTACATCCACTTTAGTAACCTTTAAGCCAGTCATCGTCTCAACCGCTTTTTTAACATTTTTCTGAGT
>DOTB01000080.1 GCA_003513845.1 Candidatus Atribacteria bacterium
TATTCGGACTCCCCTGGGGAGTATTGCTACCTCCGCGAATGGTGGCAGAACCTATTCAAATATTTATATATACTTATGTAATTAACATAATTTTAAAGAGAAATATTTTAATTGTTAATTCTAGGAGGATTTAGAAAATAATTAATATATATCTTCTATTTTTAATAAAATGGTCAATCTTTCCATCTACAAAAGGGCCTCTATATCCTTAATGCCAATCTCTTCCTTAGAGATAAAAGGTTCAGCGAATTCTGTACCAATAAGGCTTCCCCAGTAACGGTTAGAATTTAAAATCCATTCAAACATCTGATGGTCTTCGGGGGAGGGGCCAAATTGGGATTCATAACATCTAATGACTTCTATCTTCATTTCTATAAACTTGCTTATATCCATAATAAAAGATGGCTTTATATTTTGCCTTAAATGAGAGGATATATAGTAATATACTTTTTTTACATAAAATGGTCTCCCTTTCATCTCTGTTTTAATAAATTTTCCATAAAAACGAGCTGCATCACAGATCTTTGAGGTAGCAATATGGTCAGGATGGGCATCTATCCAATAAGGAGCAAAAAGGATATCTGGTTGAATTTTTCTAATGATTTCAGCCAATTCCTGACGAGCATCTATTTCATCCCGAAGATAACGGTTAGGAAAATCGAGAGTAATTCTCTCTTCTATCCCTAATATCCTGCTGGCCTTTACACTTTCTTTTTTTCTTATCTCAGGATTCCCCCGGGGGGTAGGTTCTCCATCGGTCAAATCTACTATAGTAACCTGATGTCCTGCTTCGGTAAATTTTAATATAGAACCGCCCATTCCTAATTCTACATCATCAGGATGGGGACCAACAGTTAATATATTGAGCATCTTTTCACCTCATTATCGATAATTTTTTGGTAATAGGCTAATCTCTTTTCTGGGTCGTCCAAATAATTACCAAAGGTACGGGTTTTATCTTTATAGATCATACTTACTGGTAATTCTTTTATGGTTAGATTATTTTTGTAGGCCTGAATTAATAGTTGTAGCGGAAAGCCATATCCTTTTTCGGATAATTTTAATTTTTTCAAACTTTCCACTCGATAGGCCTTAAAACCACAGAAAGAATCGGTTAGGCCATAATTAGTTATTTTGTTGATTAGTTTTGTTATCTGGCGGTTAATCCTATATCTATCCTGAGGTGGAGTATCGATTTGTCTCTGGGGGGATAGGTAACGGGAGCCCGAAACTATATCAACCTTCCCCTTTTTAATTTCTTTTAAAAATTGGGGAATTAAATGGGGTTCATGTTGTTCATCACAATCTAAAGTTACAAGATATTTATAATTATTATTTTGGGCAAAATTAATTCCATCAATCAAAGATTGGCCGTATCCTTCGTTTATTGAGTGGTTTATAATGATTAGTTCCCCTTTGAGTTTAGCACAAGAAGAGATTTCTTCAATAATTTCTTTGCTCTCATCGGTGGATCCATCATTGATTACCAAAATGTCATCTTTTAAGTATTTTCTTACTTCCCTCAAAACATTAAAAATATGTTTTTGTTCATTATAAATAGGGATTAGAATAAGATTTTCTGTTTTTGGTTTATTATTTATTTTATTCATAATATAAATATTTCAAGATTGTCATCGGAATTTTTGAAATTCCGATACTCTAAAATATAATTTAGTTTTGTATTTTTGTATTTAAAACTAACGACTAATTATATTTCTCCCACCACTGCCCGGGCGATAGAGTAGGAGTGATCATTTATTCTTTTAAGAATATTAATGATATCCAGGTGAACGCCGCTGGTCCTTTGGGAAAGTTCTATTCCTATATTTAGCCGATTAATGTGGGTCTTGCGGAGGTTTATTTCTAAAGAATCAATATATTCTTTCTGGTCAATTACTTTTTGTGCCATCCTCTGGTCCTGGAGAGCAAAAGCTCCGATAGCATTGCGAAGATTGTTATATACTTCTTGATGCATATTTTTAATCTCTTCTACTCCTTTATCAGAAAACACCATACTGTGGTCTATCTTTTTTTCTATCAGGGGAATCAGATTTTTATCTATCAAATCTCCGATATGTTCCAGGTCATCAACCACATACAACAATCTAAATACTTCTTTAGAATCTTCCGCAGAGAGGGTTTCAAAACTTATCTGGGTTAAGTATTTGGTTATCTCTCGAGAGAGGTTATCCACTATCATATCTTGGGCGCTTATCTTATCTAATAGCCTTTCATCATTATTAATAAATACTTTCATAGAACCTAAGACCATCTCTTCAACAGCATTGGAAATTCGCAATATCTCTTTGCTGGCCAGATAGAAGGCAATTTCAGGGGTTTTAAGTGCGCCCCTATCTAAATATTTAGGTTTTTGCAAGGACTCTACCTCTTCTGTTTTAGGAATAATCTTTTCTAAAAACTTAGCGAATTTTTCGGTAAAGGGGAGAAAAATCAGACCATTGCCTATAATAATCAAGGCATGGGCATTGGCAATCTGTCGGGGGAGATTAATGGAAGTTTTTTGTATTAAAAGAATTATTTGGGGGGTAAGAAAGAAAAATATAATTACCCCTCCCAGTTTAAACAATAAATTAGCTAAAGTTACTCTTTTTGCACTTCTGGTAGCTCCGATGCCGGCAAAAAGTACAGTAGAGCAGGAGCCCAAATGTGAACCCAAGATTATGGGAATTGCCAGATTAAGAGATATAAGTCCCTGCATAGCCAGAGAGATAGTTAAACCCATAGTTGCTGTGCTGCTTTGTATCAAACTGGTAAACAGAGCGGAAAGCAGTAGAGCCAATAAAGGGATATGTTCTAAATTAGTCAAGGTTTCTTTAAAGAGGGTGTGGTCTTTAAGGGGAGAGACTGAATCAGACATCACCTTCATTCCCAAAAAGATAAAACCTATACCCAGTAAGATATTACCTATAAATCTCTGTTTTCTCTTTCTTCCTAAAAGCATTAATCCAAAACCGATTACAATTATTAAGAAGGCAAAATCGGATATCTTAAAGGCAATTATCTGGGCAGTAAGAGTTGTTCCTATGCTGGTTCCCAGTAAGATACAGAGAGTTTGATTTAGGGTCATAATTCCTGTGTTTACTAAGCTTACCAATAGAGTCGAAGCAGCAGTACTACTCTGAATAGTAAAGGTAAGAAGAATACCAGTAAATAATGCGATTAATTTATTCTTAGATAAAGTACTTAAGATTTGTTTTAATTTACTTCCAAAGGTATTTTTTAAGCCTTCACTGGTAATCTGCATCCCGTATAGAAAGAGAGCTAAACCACCAATTAGGCCTATTAGAATAAAAAACATATGGTTCTTCCTTTTGTTTTTTGTTTAGGATAGAAAATTTATTTAATAATATATTCTATACTCTCATTAATAGCTGATTTTATCTCTTCAATCTCCATACATTGTACTTCTTGGGCAAAAGGCTCAAAGGAAAAATCTCCTTTATAACCTAGTTTAAGCAGTAATTCTATCTGTTTTTTGTTCTCAAGCCTATCCTGGGCAGTTACTAAAATACGGTGATTATCTCTATATTGCTCAATTGGGATAGAACTTTCTACTCCAGAGATATGTACTAATCCGATATCAGAGGGGATATATTTATTTTCTATTACGTCAAATGTATCCGGACCCAGGTGATGATGAAAAGTATCATGGACAATTTTATAGTTGGGGCAGCCAGATTCCCGTATGGTTTCCAAAGCTGTAATTATAGAATTTAGTGAACTTTCTTTAAATCCCACAGGTTCAATATAACCAAATAAGCCACTTTCTTCAAATATGGGAGCGAATGTTTTTAATGCCTTTACTGTTTCTTTAAAAATTTCTTCCGAATCCCTTAGGTCATTGGTATCATTATTGGGGCATAGTATAATAGCTTTGCAGCCCATGAAGAGACAAAGATTAATCAGCTCTTTTAATTCCCTTATTAATTGGGGTAGAAATTTGCCCAGATTGAATTTTTGTAAGGCATTAATTGTAAGTATCTCTATGCCATACTTTTTTGATAAATCCTTGACTTGTTCAGGTGAATACGAGTCGATTATTCCTTTTCCAGGCAGGTCATTACGTAATTCAACCTTACTCAGACCCAAATCTGCAGTAAATTTAAAGAAATCTTCCAGGTTCAAGCTGGGATAAATTATTCTATTTAGACCGATTCTTGATCTTTCAATCATTCTGTTTACCCCCATTATAGTCTATAATATCGATAAATAAAAATTAGCTAAATTTTTATATCATTATATTACTTTAAAAAAATAAATTTGTAAATGAAACATTTTAAAATTAGATAGTGATTACTACCCAAAAAGTAAACAATATGGGAATGTAGGGGTACGATGCATCGTGCCCACGGGAAACATTAAGCAATAATATGGTGAGGGCACAATTCATTGTGCCCCTACAACATAATTATTTCCAAAAGCCAAAATTTATTGTGAATTTGTTTAAAAAACACTATACAAAATATTTTTTTCAGCTTTTTGGGGAATAACCAGATAGTGAAAAAATAATAAAAATAGTATAAAATGTTAATAGGAATTTTGAGAAAAAGAGAATTGCCAATAGGTATATGGAAAGGTAGACTACCCTAAAAAATAGAAGGAAAAGACATAACATTCTTTTTCAAAGGGAGTAGATCTATCTAATGAAAAATTTAGAAGTAACAATCAACTTACCAAACTGCAAGTTTAATATTACTAGAAGAAGAAAAAATTTCTATACATTAAAGCAATTAATCTTTAATTTAACCTGGAATGTTGCTACAGATACAGATACATAAAATTTTGAAGTAACAGATTATATATGTTATTATTTTTATAGTGATTTTAAAATCGATGGTTTATACTTATATAAGATTTTAAAATCAATGGAAAAACTATAGATACAAGACCTCAGAAAATATTTTAAAATACACTTCTTAATTTTTCTCTACCATTTATGATTAAAATAAATTAGAACGCTTTTTAGTAGGACAAATTGGAATTTAATAGATAAATTTAACTAGTTCTTTGGAGATTTTAGTATATTTAGCGGGAATTACAAGGCAATATGGGTGATTACTTTAAGGGAGGGAGGTGATATAAGAAGTTAATAAAGGTATATTGGCTAATAATTAAAGATATTATTAAATTAGGGAGGTTGAAATCTAAATACGATGATAAATATAAAAAGAAATCTTTTAATTGTTTTGGCATTGGTTATATGTTTGTTATTATTGGCGGAGATTGCATTTGCAAAGCCAGTTACCATAACCTTTTGGCATGCGATGAGTGGGTCGCGTCTTGGGGTATTAGAGTCGATTATCGAAAGCTTTAATGCTACCCATCCTGATTATGAAGTTAAGCCACTATTTACTGGTACATATGCGGAAACCTTAACCAAATATATAGCGGCATATCCTACCAAAACAGGTCCTAACATTGTCCAGGTTTATGAAGTAGGGACTCAGACCATGATTGACAGCGATGCTATTATCCCTGTCTATCAAATCCCCGAAATGTTGGGAGAAACCTGGGACTGGGCACAATATGTTATCCCCATTACTAATTACTATTCAGTCGATGGGAACCTTTGGTCTATGCCTTTTAACTCTTCTACCGCTATGCTCTACTATAATAAAGACCTTTTCGAAGCAGCCGGACTTGACCCGAATAAACCACCTTCAACTTGGAAAGAAATGGAAGAGTATGGAGAAAAAATCCTGGCAAGCGGAGTAGTAGACCATGTTTACTCTACAGGATGGCCAGATTGGATTTTCGAACAAACATTAGCTTATCATAATCACCTTTACGCTGACAATGAGAATGGGAGAGCTGGATTAGCAACAAAAGTGGTTTTTAACGATGATTTTGGTCAAATGGTGGTGGATACCTGGACGAGATTACACAATAAAGGAATTTATATCTTTGGAGGGGCAGAATATTCAGCGAATTCAGCCTTTAAAGCGGGTCAAATAGCTATGCTCATTCAGTCTACTTCATCATTAGCTGGTATTTTAAAAGGTTCTGAATTTAAGGTTGGCACCAGCTTTCTCCCCCGCTTCGAAGGATATCCAATAGGGAACTCTATTATTGGGGGCGGAAGTCTTTGGGTTACCAAAGAACAGAGCGAAGAAGAGCTTCGCGGTGTTTGGGAATTCCTGAAATATCTTGGACGAAAAGATATTGCTATCCAGTGGCACAAGGGGACGGGATACTTCCCGGTGAGTGGAGCTGCCCTTAAGGATCTTTTAGATGAAGGTTGGTTCTCTGCAGAACAAACCTTCCTTACTGCCTTCCTTCAGATTCTTTCTGGAAGACGAGATACTGCTGCATCAACTGGAGTCCGTTTAGGGCCTTTTGTAGCAATGAGAGAAGTCTTTGTATCTAGCTTGGAGAAATCACTTGCTGGTCAGATTTCTCCGAAAGATGCTTTAAATGAAGCGGAAGAAAAAATGAACCTATTATTAAAAGATTACTTAGAACTATACGGCAGATAAAAAAATACCATAATGTGGGAGCAAGTTTGGAATTTGCTCCCACATTTTTTAAAACCCTTAATATACCAAGAGGAGAACAAATGCACGAAGATAAATTTCCAGGAAATAAATTCTTACCTTACCTGCTTATTGCTCCATCTATTGCTGTTATTTTTATCTTTTTAATCGGTCCTTTTGGCCAAAGTATATATGAATCCTTCTTTTTCTCAACGCCATTTGGTACGAAAACCATATTTGTGGGACTTCGCAATTATATTCGTTTGTTTTCTTCCCCAGATTACCTAAATAGTATTGTAGTTACCTTTAAGTTTTCTGCTTTTGTTATCATTGTTGGGCTTTCTATTTCACTTGCGATTGCTCAATTACTCAACCAGAAGATCAGGGGAGTAGGTTTCTATCAAGTCGCTCTAATTTGGACTTATGCCTTATCTCCGACAATAGCTGGTGTTATCTGGGCTTCCATGTTTGCACCTGCTACCGGTCTTATTCCTTATATCGTTTCCAAACTATATGATGGGTATAAATTAAATTGGATGACCAATGGTCAATTAGCGTTATTAGTAGTAGCGGCTGCTGCTACCTGGAAGATGCTGGGTTATAATATTATTTTTTTCCTGGCTGGATTACAAAACGTACCAGGCGAATTTTTAGAAGCTGCTCAAATAGATGGTGCAAGCTCCTGGAAAGCATTTTGGCGCATAACTTTTCCTATGCTTTCTCCTACTACCAGTTTTTTATTATTTGTTAATATGCTTTATGCATTCTTCCAGGTTTTTGGGTTAATAGATATTATGACCCACGGCGGACCTGGAAACGCAACAGAACTTCTGGTATATAAGTTATACCGTGATGGTTTTATTCATCTAAATACTGGATATGCGTCAGCCCAATCATTTGTAATATTTTTTGTAATCTCTATAGTTGCCATTATACAATTAAGGATAGTTACTAGAAGAGCTATTTATTTTAGGTGAGGTAATTTTTATGACAAGAAAAGCTCGTCACGAAATCTTTATTCATGTAATACTTATTCTATTAGTTATAGTCCTGGTCTTCCCTGTTTTTTTCGCTTTAGTTACCAGCACTTTGAGTTTTCAGGAATCTTATAAGTATCCACCAAAACTTTTACCCGGGAACCAATTTATAGATAATCTTAAAGAAGCCTGGGAGCGAATTAATATAGGAAGGCTCTTTTTTAACAGTACTCTGATTTCAGTAGTGGTAGCAATAGTGAAAACTATCCTGGCATTACTTGCTGCCTTTGCCTATACTCATTTTAAATTTCGCGGCCAGGGATGGTTATTTTCTATGTGTATGATCACCCAGATGCTGCCTCTTCCGGTACGTATTGTTCCAACTTATCAATTAATGGCGACTTTTAACTGGATAAATTCTTACTATGCCTTAACTGTTCCCTTTTTTGCCAGTACAACAGGTATACTTCTTTTTCGGCAATTCTATTTGACTGTTCCCCGAGACCTTCCCGATGCTGCTCGAGTAGATGGGGCAAGCCCGATGCGTTATTTCTTACAAATTTTAGTTCCTATCTCTAAGACTAATATTGCAGCTTTATTCGTTATAGAATTTATTTTTATGTGGAGTCAATATCTGTGGCCATTAATCGTGACCACGACAGCTGAAATGCGAGTTATACAAATCGGAATTAAAATGCTTTTAGCTAGCGAGCAAATAGCCCCTGAATGGAATGTTATTATGGCTGCTACGGTGATAGCTATGCTGCCCCCACTTGTAGTCCTTCTGGTTTTACGGAAAAGCTTTGTGGAAGGGATTGCTATGCAAACTGCTAAATAAAAAGTAAAAGGAGTATTTGGTGTAAATGAAAGTCCAACTAAACTGTGCAAGTTGTATAATTGATGATCTATGTGGTGCTTTAGATTTAGTTCCTTTAAAAGAAGAAATTAAAAATGAAATATTAAGGGAATCCTTTCGATTTATGTCTCGAGAGTTCTCTACTGAAAAGATTCCATCTTATTTTATTACAGAAGTTCACAGAATCTTGAAGAGGATATCGGGGATAGAAATTCCCTTCAAAGAAAGAAGAGATAAATGTAATGAAGTCGGTATAAAAATGGCAGAAAAGATCAGTTTGGAAGCTGAAAAACTTGAGGAATCACAAAGATTTTCTTTTTTGGTCAATTGGGCTATTGCCAGTAACCATTTGGATTTTCGCACAGTAGGAACCGGTTATGGTTTTCAGATGGCCGAAATAATAGAGGAACTTCGGGACTGTGTTTCGGAAGGATTAAAAATAGACCAGAGAGCTGAAATTTTTAAGAAGGCTAAAAATTCCTCTGAAATACTTTATATTCATGATAATGTTGGAGAAATCGCCTTTGATAAATTACTAATTAAAGAGCTCAGAAGATATGGCGCTTCAGTAATTTCCGCCTTAAGGGGAGGGCCTATTACTAGTGATGCTACTATAAAAGATGGAGAAATAGTAGGTCTCCAGGAGGCTGCTTCAGAAATTATTTTAGCCGGACCAGATACGCTGGGCATTTCTCTTAATGAAATGTCTGACCAATTAAAAGAGAGTCTTCAGAATGTAGATCTGATAATTGCCAAGGGGCAAGCGAATTATTACGCTTTGAGCGAATATAAATCGAAAGTGTCAGGCGAAATCGTCTGTCTTTTCAGAACCAAATGCGATATTGTCTCCAAGGAGTTAGGAAAAACAGGAAAAATAAATGTAGCTATTTTACTCTAATAAAAGGAGTTTATAAAATATGAAAAAATATCTTTTGGGGAAAACAGGAATTGAAGTAAGTGAGTTATGTTTTGGAGCATTGCCTCTGGGACCTCTGCAAGCCAATATTCCTGTCGAAGAGGGAGCAAAACTTATTCGAGCTGCTCTGGAAAGGGGTATCAATTTTATTGATACTGCCGAGGTTTACAAAACCTATCCTTATATAAAATTAGCACTAGAAGGTTATTTTGAAAAAGTGATTATTGCTACTAAATCAGGTGCAAAGACCTATTCAGAAATGGAAAAGAGTATAAATGATGCCCTCAGATCTCTTAATCGATCTTATATAGATATTTTTCATTTACATGCTGCTAGGGTTACTTCTTCCGTTTTTGAAGAAAGGGCAGGGGCATTTCAATGTTTGAAAGATTATAAAGCAAAGGGAGTTATTCGAGCGATTGGTATTTCTACTCATGTAATAGAAGTAGTAAGAAGAGCAATAGAAGTGAAGGAAATTGATATTATATTTCCCATTATTAATAAACTGGGTGTGGGTATTGTGGGGGGGGATGTTGAGAATATGATTACTGCAATCTCAGAAGCACATCAGGAAGGAAAAGGATTATACGCTATGAAAGCTCTAGCTGGAGGCCATTTAATTGACCAATTAGAAGAATCTTTAAATTTTGTAAGAAATATTCAAGGGATTAGTTCTGTAGCAGTGGGAATGCTTAATCAAAAGGAATTGGAATTAAATGTGAAAATATTTAACAATGAAGAACTTCCCCGAGAAGTATTCACAAAACAAACTAAACCCAGTAAGAGCTTATTTATTTCACGTTTTTGCAAAGGTTGTGGTACCTGTGTTAAAGCTTGCCCCAATAATGCCTTGTCTTTGAAAAATGGCAAAGCAGTAGTAGACCGTAAGTTATGTATTTTATGTGGATATTGTAACCCGGTATGCCCCGAATTTGCTATTAGATTGATTTAGTATTGTAAATGTATTGTCACCAATAATTGAATTTTCAATTTACTTCCTCTCCCCAAACAAACAATTATTAATTTATTTTTATAAAGAAGAAGGATTTTTAATAGTTTTATAGAATACTATGATACATAAATATATGCAATTTATAAAAGAAATTAGATGTAAGTTTTAGATAATAAAATAGTTTTAAGAGTAAGAGGTAAGCGGAATGAAGGATAACAAAAGTTTAAAAGTGTTAAAAGATGCCATTATAGATGTGCCGGGGATAAAGGTAGGGCACAGCCAGAATTTAAAAGCCGGGACCGGTTGTACCGTAGTTATCTGTGAAAAAGGAGCGGTTGGGGGAGTAGATGTGCGAGGAGGAGCTCCTGGTACTCGGGAAACAGACCTTTTAAATCCTGTTAACTTGGTAGATAAAATCCATGCAATCTATCTGGGTGGAGGGAGTGCTTTTGGATTGGAGGGGGCATGTGGAGTAATGAAATATTTGGAAGAAAAAGGGATAGGTTTTGATGTGGTGCTAACCAAAGTTCCTATTGTTCCCGGGGCAGTCCTCTTTGACCTGGCGGTAGGTGATTACCAGATAAGACCTGATGCTAAGATGGGTTATGAGGCTTGTCTTAAAGCTTCTGATGCAGAAGTTAGTCAGGGGAATGTTGGAGCCGGGACCGGGGCAACGGTAGGTAAGTTATTTGGTGGGCTTCGTTGTATGAAAAGTGGTTTAGGTACTGCCAGTTTTAAATCCCAGGAATTAATTATAGGGGCAATTGTAGCGGTAAATTGCCTGGGAGATGTAATTGACCCGGAAACGGGAGAAATTATTGCCGGGGTTTTAACTGAGGACAAGAAAGGTTTTGCTAATACTATGTCTTTTTTAAGAAATTTTCCCCAAAAGACTAAAGATAATTTTTCTAAAAACACTACCATAGGAGTTGTAGCTACCAATGCAAAGCTAACCAAGGCCGGGGCAACCAAGGTGGCTATGATGGCCCAGGATGGCTATGCCCACACTATAAGTCCTGCTCATACTATGTTTGATGGAGATACCATCTTTTGTATGGCGACTGGTGAAGTAGAAGCAGGAGCAAATGTAGTGGGAGCCATAGCAGCTGAGGTTATGGCTCGAGCGATAGTAAAAGCAGTAAAGAATGCAGAACCTCTTTATGGCCTTTTATGTTATAAGGATTTAGCATAAAAATGTAAACAAAGGTGCCTGGCACCTTTGTTTACATTATGATATAATGCAAATGCAAGTACAAATATTAATAGGAGGGTAAGTAATGGTTGATAAAACAAGGAATTTAAAATGGGTAATTATTGGTGTAATTATTTTAATCTTAATAATAGTAAGTGGTATTGCTTCAATTTACATAGATTTAATTTGGTTTAAGTCAGTACAATATCTTGCTGTTTTCTGGAAGATACTGCTGACCAAGGGATTAATTATCCTGTTTTTTGCAGCGGTATTTTTTATATTGTCTTTTATAAACCTTTCTTATGCTCGGCGTTTTGCTCCAGAGTTTAGAGTAGAGATAAGTCAAGATGAATTTGAAAGGCCCGAGATTCAATTATACAAAAGTCTGCAAAATGTTCAGGTGAATAAAAAATTTGTTTTTTGGTTCTCCCTGGTTGTTGCAATTTTTATGGGATTTTCTGAAGGCTCCAATTGGGAGAAAATTCTGATTTACTTGAACAGAACTTCATTTGAGATAACTGATCCTATCTTTAGCCGGGATATTGGCTTTTATATGTTCAGTTTGCCTTTCTGGGAATTTGTTAGAAATTGGTTATCTTTTGCTCTTACCCTTATCACTATTGTGGTAGGAATTATTTATATTCTTAAAAGGGCTATAAAATACGAATATAAAAATCTTATTATAGAAACCCCAGTTAAAATTCATCTTTCTATACTTATCGGAACCATATTGATTTTAAAGTCCTGGCAATATTGGTTAAATGCCTATAAAATTCTTTACTCCACTCGTGGAGTTATCTTTGGCGCAGGCTATACTGAAATTCATGCCAATCTTTTGGCCTTGAGGGTTTTAATGGTTTTAGCTTTGGTTTGTGCAGCACTATTTTTTGTAACTGCCAGGAGACAAGATTGGAAGTTACCACTTTGGGGATTGGTACTGTTGATTGGTGTTTCTATCTTATTAGGAGGAGTTTATCCCGAAGTTATGCAGAGAGCCATAGTCTTACCGAATGAGAGCACCAAGGAGAGACCTTATATATTAAATAATATTGAAGCTACCCGGATAGCCTATGGTTTAGATAAGATTAAAGAGGAGGAATTTCCGGTAAAGGAAGAGATAAGTTTTGAGGAAATTGCAGAAAATGAAGAGACCATTAGCAATATCCGGCTCTGGGATTGGAGGCCAATTAAACAAACCTTAAAACAGATTCAGGCTATTCGTTTATATTATGATTTTAATAGCGTAGATATGGATCGTTATTATTTTAACGGAAATTACCAGATGGTAATGGTTTCTCCGCGTGAATTGGATATTACTAAAATACCAGAACAGGCCCGAACCTGGATAAATGAACATTTAACCTATACTCATGGCTATGGTGTAGTAGTAAATCCAGTAAATAAAATAAGTGGAGAGGGTCTTCCTTATTTATTGATTAAAGACATTCCGCCAGTCTCTAGCGTAAATCTCACTATTAAAAGGCCGGAAATTTATTATGGAGAAATGACTAATAATTATGTAATTGTAAAGACGAAAGCCAAGGAGTTTGATTATCCCAAAGGAGACGAGAATGTCTATAGTACCTATTTCGGTAATGGTGGAGTTGGGGTCTCATCTCTATGGAGAAGAATTTTATTTTCTATTAAATATTCTAACCCGCAAATTTTACTTACTACCAATTTTACTCCCGAGAGTCGAATTATGATCTATCGCAATATTAAGGAGAGGGTCAATAAAGTAGCTCCTTTCCTGGGTTATGATAATGATCCTTATATGGTGAGTTCTAAAGAGGGGAGACTATTCTGGATACAAGACGCTTATACTATATCTAATAATTATCCTTACTCTACTCCTCTTAGGGGGTACTTCAATTATATCAGGAATTCAGTAAAGGTAGTAATTGATGCTTACAATGGTAGTATGGATTTTTATATTGTAGACCAAAAGGATCCCCTGGTTAAAGTCTATAAAAATATATTCCCGCAATTGTTTAAGAACTTTGACCAGATGCCTGAAGATTTAATAGAACATATCCGTTATCCCAAGGATTTATTCCAAATACAAGCTGAGCTTTATTCTACTTATCATATGACAAGTCCCGATGTATTTTATAACAAAGAAGATTACTGGAATATTCCTAACGAGATTTATGCGGAAAATGAAATTAGGATGGAACCTTATTATATTGTAACTAAACTTCCAGGTCACGAGAGAGAAGAGTTTATTCTGATGACTCCCTTTACTCCTTCTAACAAGAATAATATGATTGCCTGGTTGGCGGCTAAGAATGACCAGCCAGAGTATGGGAATTTGATCGTTTATAAATTTCCCAAGGAAAAATTAGTTTTTGGACCGATGCAAATAGAGGCGAGGATTGACCAGGATTCAGAAATTTCTCAACAGTTGACTCTATGGGGACAGAAAGGTTCCACGGTTATTCGAGGGAATCTACTGGTAATTCCCATAGGAAAATCAATTATCTATGTAGAACCTTTATACTTGAGAGCAGAAAAAGGGGAGATTCCAGAGTTAAAGAGAGTAATTGTCTCTAATGGTTTTGATGTGAAGATGGGAAAAGACCTTCCAGAGGCTTTAGAGAAACTCTTTGTTGGGGCATTTGAAGAGAGAGAAATTATAGAGGGAGAAGAAAAAAGTCTTAGAGATTTAATTAAAGAGGCAGCAGAATATTTTGAGAATGCTCAAGAGTTCGCTCGCGAAGGCAATTGGGGTAAATATGGAGAAGAATTACAGAAACTAGAACAGACTTTGAAATTGTTAGAAGAAGTAAGCGAGAGAGAATAAAAATCAGTTACTCAGTTAATTAGTTTACTAATTAATTTAATCGATGGAGAATATTATGCAGGGGGCGGATTTATCCGCCCCGATTCATTCTAACTATGTAGCCAACTAACTATTTCTATGCGCTAAACGCTATCCGCTAGCTCTACAATTTTTACCTCTAAAGTTTTTAGGCCCAATAAAGCAATAGTACTTTTACCGGTAAGCCAACCACCACATTCACCAGGATTTATGATGAAAGTCTTTCCGATTTTACGTAAATCAGTCCGGTGGGTATGGCCATATATAATCACATCGTATTTCTGGCTTTTTGCCAGAGCATCTATTAATTCTTCTTTATGTAGTATAATTATATTTTTGTTACTTAAGTTCATATGATAAGGTTCAGGATAAAGTTCCCCGATCCCCTTAAATTTTTCCTGAAGGTAAAGTTTATCTCCGTCATTATTTCCAAAGACTCCTTTTAGAGGGCAGTTTGAATTTTTAAATTCTAAGAAAGTAAAAGGGGAAACAAAATCGCCAGCATGCAAAATCAGCTCAACCTTTTCTCGGTTAAAAATTTCTACTGCTTTTTTAATTTGAGGTAAATTATCATGCGTATCCGAGATTATTCCAATTTTCATTTTATTAAACCCTTTTCTTTAAGAAATTCTTTAGCTACTATTTGGGCAGGTTTTCCATTACCATCAACTTCATAGTTTAAATTTATCATTTTCTCAGTGTCAATAAGTGTAGTAATAGGTTGCAGTATTTTCTCTATTTCTGGATATTTATCCAGAACATCTTTTTTAATAACTATTGATATATTATAAATAGGGAAGAAATTTTTATTATCTAAAGATCTAATTTATGGGAGTAATTCATAAAGTTCTTTCTTGGTTAGAATGAGTTTAATAGGCTTCATTTAATTTTCAAGTATTTTTTTGTCTTCATCATAGAAGCAATTCTTTCTACCGAAGATAAAATTAAATGCTGTTCCCACTTCTGTAATTTATTAAATTCTGCTAAAAATTCTTCCTGTAATAATGATGGATTTTTACTAATAATATCTTTCGCTTTTGGGGTAATTTTTATAAGAACTTGTCGTCGGTCAAGATTATTTCTCGTTCTTATAATCAAATTTTTAGTTTCAAGGCGATCAAGAATATCAGTTACTGTCGCCTGACTTAAACTAATTCTTCTGGCTATTTCTCCAATAGAAATTTGGTTAGTATGAGAAAGTTCTTGTAAAATGAGTAATTGAGGGAAAGTCAATCCGTAATGTTTAACTAAAGACTTTGAATGGATAGACATAGCCCGGACAATTTGTCTTAAAGCAGCCAAAACCTCTTCATTTAAATTTTTATTATCCATTTTTTTCCTTTAAATATATTTTGTACTAATATATCGTATACTTAATAAAAAGTCAAATATATTGTTAACTTTTAGCAAACAGAAACATAAATTAGTAGGAATATTTTTCATATACTATAAAACATATATGATGTAGAAATATATTATAAAAAAAATTATATTATTTAGGGTTCTTTATTATTTTCAATTATATTTTACATAAATATTACGTATTCTAAACATATTTTATATAAACTACTTGACGTATAATAAGAAATAAATTTGCATAAAGAATAGAAAAAATAGTATAAAAGATAAAATATTTTTGTAAAAAAGAAGGATTTTTCTATATCTTTATAGTATAATTAGTTGGTTATTAAAATAATGTTAAATAAATAATCTGGTGAAATGGGAGTAAAAAAATAAAAATGCCAGAGAAGATTATTGGGATTTTAGGTGGAATGGGGCCTGAAGCCACCATTGATTTATTTTATAAAATAATAAAATTTACTCCTGCAAAAAAAGACCAGGATCATTTAAGAATAATTATTGATAATAATCCTAGGATACCAGATAGAACCGCTGCTATTTTAAGTAAAGGAGAAAGCCCTCTACCAGCTTTAAAAGAGACTGCCCAAAACTTAGAGAAGGCTGGTGCAGATTTTATAATTATTCCCTGCAATACCGCTCATTATTTTCTTCCTTCTATTCAGGAAAGTGTCAAGATACCGATATTGAATATGATTGAAGAAACTGCCAAAGAGACCAGAAAAAAAATTCCTCAAATACAAAAAGTGGGGCTTTTGGCTTCAGTAGGTGTTTATGAGACAAAAATTTATCATCAGCACTTTAAAAAATTTAGTATCGAGATTATCTCTCCTGAAGAGAAGGATAAAGATGAAGTTATGAAGGTAATCTACGGAGTTAAGGCAGGAGATTTATCTGAAGGGGTCAAGAAAAATATTATAAAAATCGCTCAAAAATTAATTAATAAGGGAGCAGAGGCAATAATCGCTGGTTGTACCGAGATTCCTCTAATCCTAAAAGAGGAAGATGTCTCAGTTCCACTAATAGACCCAACTCAAGTTTTAGCCAGAATAGCTATTCAGAAAGCGAGGTGATGATATAGAGGCAGAATAAGCAAAATTAGTAAGATTTGCCTGATTATTTTTAAATTTTTATTATTATAAAATGGAGGTAAATTAGAATGAAACTTTTCCAAAAAGTTCTTATTGGTTTTGTTTTAGGAGCAATTTTAGGAGCAATATGGGGACCTGGAATAGTATGGATAAAACCAATCGGAACCATTTTTATTTCTTTGTTAAAAATGCTCATTATTCCATTAATCTTTTCTACTTTAGTAGTTGGGGTTGCCAGCATTGCTGAACCTAAGAAGTTAGGGAGAGTAGCGGGCAAGACTATTGCATATTATTTAGTAACTACTGCTTTTGCTATAATTATTGGTTTACTATTAGGCAATATATTCCAGCCTGGTGCAGGTATGAATTTAGTTTTAGAGGGAGCTGCTAAAGAAGCAGCAGGAGCCCCTTCTTTGGTCGACACCCTTGTAAACCTAATTCCCAAGAATCCAATTGGAGCAATGGCTGAAGGCAAAGTACTCCAGGTAATCGTCTTTGCTCTCTTCTTTGGTTATGCTATGACTAAGGCAGGAGAAAAAGGGAAGGCAGTTTTGAAATTTTTTGATGGATTTGCTGAGACTATGTACAAATTAACTGGAACAGTAATGGGGTTTGCCCCCTATGGAGTATTTGCTCTTATTGCCACTACCGTAGGTACTCATGGCTTGTCTGTTTTAATACCTTTTGCCAAGTTAATCTTTGCTGTTTATCTGGGAGTAATAATCCATGCAGTAGTAGTATATTCAGGGATGACCTCTATCATTGCTAAGATAAGTCCAGCAAAATTTTTCAAAGGATTTAGTGAGGCATCATTACTGGCTTTTAGTACTTGTAGTAGCTCAGCAACCCTTCCGGTTTCTATGCGAGTAGCTCAGGAAAATTTGGGGGTCTCACCCACTATTTCCAGTTTTGTCCAGCCTTTGGGAGCAACCGTTAATATGGACGGAACCGCCCTTTATCAGGGTGTTTGTGCTTTATTTGTAGCTCAGGCTTATGGAATCCATTTAGGTTTTGGTGGACAGCTTACCGTATTATTAACTGCCCTTTTAGCTTCTATTGGAACCGCCGGGGTACCGGGGGCAGGTTTGGTTATGTTAACTATGGTGCTTACTTCTGTAGGATTACCCCTGGAAGGAGTAGCACTAATTGCCGGAGTTGACCGAATATTGGATATGGCTCGGACGGCTTGCAACGTGACTGGAGATGCTGCTTGTGCAGTAGTAGTAGCTAAGACAGAGGGAGAATTGAAAGAAGTTAAGTAGAACAATGGGGAGCAATATTTTATCGTCTTATTCGTGTATTAAAGATGGTAAGGGCAGATTTTGCATCTGCCCTTAATAATTTTCTTATCTTTCTTGACCTGTCGGATTTATCCCACCCCTGTTATCTATCTGGATATTTTTTCTAGCGGGCTCGATGAATCGAGCCTCTACTTCTGACTGCAGGATTTCATTTCTTACACGTAATACTCAATGCAAAGAAAATTTTAGACAAGCATCTTAAAATATGATAAAATTTTTAATAAATTAAATATAATACAAATATATAATAAGGCTATAACAAGAGAAGGAATAAATGAGGAGGAGCATCGGTGGAAAGAGATATAGAATTTGTTAAAGAAATTGCCTCAAAAGAGAAGGACTTTTCACAATGGTATGTGGATGTAGTAAGAAAAGCTGAATTAGCTGATTATACTTCCATAAAAGGTTGTATGGTAATCAGGCCTTATGGATATGGTTTATGGGAAAATATGCAATCAGGTTTAGACAGAAGAATTAAAGAAACCGGGCATAAGAATGCTTATTTTCCTTTATTTATCCCCGAGAGTTTATTAAAGAAAGAAGCAGAGCATGTAGAAGGATTTGCCCCTGAAGTGGCCTGGGTTACTTATGGTGGAAGCCAGAAATTAGAAGAAAGGATGGCTGTCCGTCCCACCTCGGAAGCCATTATCTGCAGCCTCTATTCTAAATGGGTAAAATCCTGGCGAGACCTTCCTATCCTTTTAAATCAATGGGTAAATATTGTGCGCTGGGAGAAAGTGACCCGCTTGTTTTTAAGGACTACCGAATTTCTCTGGCAGGAAGGCCACACCGCCCATAAGACCAAGCAGGAGGCAGAAGAAGAGACCTTAAAGATATTACATCAGGTCTATCGAGATTATATAGAAAATGACCTGGCTATTCCGGTAATTGTAGGGAAAAAGACTGAAAAGGAAAAATTTGCTGGTGCTTTACATACTTATACCTTAGAGGCTCTGATGACTGATGGTAAAGTTTTACAAGCGGGGACATCTCATAATCTGGGACAAAATTTTGCCAAGGCCTTTAATATCAAATATTTAGATGAAGACCAACAAGAAAAATATGTCTGGCAGACTTCCTGGGGGACTACCACCCGATTAATCGGAGCTATAGTTATGGTACATGGTGATGAACGCGGTTTAAAATTACCTCCCAAAGTCGCCCCTATTCAAGTAATTATAGTGCCTATTATGTTCGATAAGACTAAGAAAGAAGTTTTAGAAAAAGCTGAGAGCATCAGAACTATTTTAAAAAGAGATTTTCGAGTAGAAATCGATGCTCGAGATGAATATACTCCTGGTTGGAAATTTAACGAATGGGAGATGAAAGGTGTCCCCCTAAGATTAGAAATTGGACCTAAAGATTTAGCCAGTGGGCAAGTAGTGCTGGCGAGAAGAGATAGCAGGGAAAAGATGGCAGTAAAAGAAGAAAAATTAGTGGAAACCGTAAAGGAGTTATTGGATAAAATTCAGGTAAATCTTCTGGAGAAAGCTAAGAAATTTTTGCAGGAGAATATTCGGGAAGTTTCAGATTATAGTGAGTTTAAAGAAGTAATAGAAAAGAAAAAGGGTTTAATCAAGACACATTGGTGTGGGAATAAGGATTGTGAAGATAAAATAAAAGAGGAGACTAAAGCAAGTATCAGATGCATTCCTTTTGAACAAGAAGAGATTTCGGGTAAATGTATTTATTGTGGTAATGAATCTTCTACTTTAGTATATTTTGCCCGAGCTTATTAAAATATTACATTAAATTAAAGGAGGGTTCAAAAATGGCTGAAGTATTTGTGGGAAAAGTAACTGATTACTTTGCTAAAATAGGAGTTGCCGCTTTAGTTATAGAAAACGGGGAATTATATTTAGGCGATACCATTCATTTTATTGGACATACTACTGATTTTGAACAGCAAATAAATTCTATGCAGATTGAACATCAGGCAGTAGAGTCTGCTAAGACTGGCGATGCAGTAGGCATAAAAGTAAAAGATAGAGTTCGCCATGGGGACAAAGTATATAAAGTCACCGCTTCTTAGAACCATTTACTATTATTTACCTAAAGAAGCGCGTACGTACAACTTCTTATTATAGTTTATTTAATTATTATTGCTTCTAATACCATCTCTATAACTATTTTTTCGATATGTGTAAAAAGAAATAATTAAATAGAATAATTATTTCTTTTTATCTTCCTGGGATATATATTTTTCCAAAAAAGGTTTGATTAGGTCGATAGGCAAGGGAAATATAGTAGTAGAGTTTTTCTCAGTAGCTACTTCGGTCAAGGTCTGTAAATATCTTAATTGTAAAGCTGTGGGATGTTTGGCAATTCTTTCTGCAGCTTTAACCAATTTTTCTGAGGCCTCATATTCTCCTTCAGCATGAATTATCTTTGCTCTTCTTTCTCTTTCTGCCTCTGCCTGTTTAGCCATTGCCCTTTTCATACCTTCTGGTAATTCAATATCCTTTGTTTCTACTGCGGTTACCTTAATTCCCCAGGGACCAGTATGCTCATCAACAATCTTTTGCAAGGTTTGATTTATTTTTTCTCTTTGTGATAATAATTCGTCTAATTCCATCTGTCCCAGGACACTACGCAAAGTAGTCTGGGCAATTTGGGAGGTAGCATTGATAAAATTTTGTACTTCTACTACCGCATTTTCTGGATTCACTACTCTAAAGTAGATGACCGCATTCACTTTAATCGGGACCGTATCTTTGCTAATTACTTCTTGGGCCGGGACATCCATAGTTATAATCCGAAGACTTACCCTCACCATTCTATCTACAATAGGTATAAGTAGAATCAACCCTGGCCCCTTAGCACCAACCAATCTTCCCAATCTGAATACAACTCCCCTTTCGTATTCTCGGAGTATTTTTATAGCCTGAGATAATATTATAAGAATTATTATTAAAATCCCCAAATAAATTTGTAGATTATAAATTATATTCATTTAATCGACTCCTTTCGTTTATATTTTTTTACTATTAGACTAAGGTCTTTTATTTCTAATACTTCTACCTCTTCTCCTTCTTTAACAGCTTCACCCTTGGTAGAAGCCTGCCATCTTTCTCCATGGATAAAGATAGTACCTTCTGGGTCAAGATCAGTTTTAGCAATACCTACTTTTCCAACAAGACCCTCTCTGCCAGTAACTGGCTTTTTCCATTGAATCTTAATCCCTTTACTTAAAGCGAATACAAAAAAAGCTGCGGTAGCTATAGACATAGAGATAATCAATCCTAAAGAGATTCTTAAGAAAGGAGCTGTGGCTTTAGATAACATAAAAGAACCTAAAATAAGAGAAGTTACTCCACCGGCGGTAAGAAGCCCAAAAGTAGGGGTATATATTTCTATAACGAAAAGCACAATTCCAAAGATAATCAGGAGAAGACCTCCATAATTTATTGGTATGCTCTGGAAGGCAACAAAGGCTAAGATAAGAGATATTCCTCCTACAATTCCCGGGAAGAAAGAACCAGGATGACTGAATTCACCCAAAATACCGTAAAGTCCTAAGAACAATAAAATATAAGCTACATTGGGATTGGTTAAGGAATGGAGAAATAAATCTTTAAAAGTCATCTTTATAGGGATTATTTCTGCGTCTTTGGTCCTAAGCACCTTTGTTTCACTTGCAGTATCCACCTTTACTCCATCAATAATTTCTATTAATTCATCTAAATCATTGGCGATAAATTCTATTACTCCGATCTCTATAGCTTCCTGTTCTGTAATAGATACACTTTCTCTTACAGCCTTTTCCGCCCACTGGGCATTTCTTCCCCTCTTTTCAGCAATAGTCTTAATATAGGCTGCGGCATCATTTTCCATTTTAGCCTTCATTTCTTCATCAATCTCCCCTTCACCTAAAGCTACAGGGTGAGCAGCACCAATATTAGTTCCTGGAGCCATAGCAGCAATATTACTGGCTAAGGTGATAAATACTCCTGCTGAAGCTGCTCTACCACCGGATGGAGAGACATAAACTATAATGGGGATTGTGGAATTTAATATCTTTTTTATAATATCCCTCATTGAGGTATCCAATCCCCCTGGTGTATCTAATTGCAGAATTAAACATTCTGCTCCTTCTGCCTCTGCACTTTCAATCCCACCGACTACATATTGAGAGGTAATAGGGTTTATCATACCGTTTAGTTGGAGAAGATAAATAGATGGCTTGGAATTAGCATAATTTCCTTTAAGAGAGCAAGAGAAAATAAGTATTAAAATAAGGCAGAAAATGAATATTTTTATTTTCATCTTCATATCTCCTTTTCCCGGGAGGGAGAAGGTTAAAACTAAGAAGATAGATTATTATTTGCATAATTATTATAGCACAATTTTTATAAAATAGCAGGAATTTTTGAATAAATGTAGAATATAATAATCATATAGTATCGAGTATCGAACATATAGTATATCTTGAAGAGGAAGAGCGTAGAGCGGGCAGGATATTAGTTATCCGGTTAGCCAGTTTACCGGTTAAAATACAAGTTGTACGTCTCAGGTTGCGAGTTACAAGTTTTTTATCTTGCATTTTACAACAATAAACTGAAAACGGATTGTTTCTATCTGAAAATGAAAGGCTAGTTTTGTATTTTGTATTTAATACTAACGACTATTCACTATTTACTAACGACTAATTTGTTGAGCCCGTCGTGATAAATTGGAGTTAAAAATGAATAAAGAAAAATTATCTGAAGAATATTTTATACCTGGTGAGTGGATTGAAATAGCCAATAAAATTTTAAAAAATAAGGGAGTGATATTAGTATTAGGAGCCACTGATACCGGGAAAAGCGTTTGTACCTTATTATTTGCCAATTATTGGGTTAAACATGGGAGGAGAGTAGGGATTGTTGATGTAGATATGGGACAATCTGATCTGGGTCCTCCTACTACTATGGGGATGGTAGTGATTAATAAGAGGATAAAATGTTTAGAAGAAGTCTCACCAGATACTTTATATTTTGTGGGGTCTACCTCACCTATAAATTATTTTTTACCCACTATTTGTGGCACTAAAAAATTAATTAATGAGGGAAAAAAGAAGGGAGCTGAGATAATAATTGTAGACACAACTGGATTAATAAAAGGGTATCCTGGTCAAACTTTAAAAGAATATATGATTGATATAATTTCTCCTTGCCATATTATTGCCCTGCAAAGAAAAGATGAATTAGAACACATTTTAAAAAAATTTATTCAAAATGAAGAGATAATTATCTATCGGTTGTCTCCCTGTGCTGAAGTAAGAAGAAAGACCTATATTCAACGTCGAGAAATAAGAGAAGAAAAATTTAGAAAATATTTTAAAAACTCTTCATCTTTATCCCTCAATTTGAATGATTTGATTCTGAGAGGAAGTTATTATTGTTCTGGAATTGCTTTAGAAGAAGAAGATGTACGATTCTTAGAGAAAGTGTTAATGATCGAGGTAATATATGCAGAAAAAATCTGGGAAGGAATATTTATAATCGTCAAAGGAAGAGCGCCTGAGGGAATTAATGATTTCTTTCAGATTAAAAAAAGATTTAATACTGAAAAAATAATTATTACCGAGGAAGATAAATATAAAAATTTGTTAGTTTCCCTTGATAATTATCAGGGATTTGTGGTAAGTTTAGGTATTATTCAGGAAGTTAATTTTAAAAAGAAATGTCTCACTATTCATACTCCTTTAAAAAATTCTAAGGAGATCTTTGGTCTAAAATTTGGAACTATTAAGATTAGTTTAGATGGTAAAGAACTGGGTAAAATTCATCCGGGAGAACTATAATTCGTATCTAGTATCCCCGTTTTCACGGCGACAAGTCTGGTGAATCGTATCTCGTTAAGATGGTTAGCCAGTTTACCAGTTAAAATACTAATCACAAATTGCAGGTTGCAAGTTTCGAGAAAATACTAAGTACGTAGGGAGCGTATTGCATACACCCTGATGATCTAACAATTAATTATTTAATAGACAGGTGAGATGCCTGTCCTACCAATTTGTGAATTGGTGGGTGAATTAATTTTAACTGGTTAACTGTCAAACAGGGTAACCGTGTAACCAACTAAATACTAACGACTATTCACTAACGACTAATTCAATTGGAGTAATCATATTGGAAAAGAAAGAAAAAGAAGGAATAATTTTTGTTATCATTACTATTTTTATAGCCGGGGCTCTACCTATTATCATTAAGTATGGAACAGGATTAATAAATCCCTTGTTCTTTGCCACCTTCAGTAGCCTAATAGCTGGAATATTTCTTTTGGTATTATCGGTTCTTAAAGGGAACTGGAAAATATTATTTAATAAAAGATATTTCCCCTTCCTATTATTAATCGGTTTTTTTGGTATCACCCTTTCTAATATCTGTTTTTTCTTTGGGGTTACTCTCACCAGCGGGATTAACTCCTCTATCCTGTTACAGATAGAACCTTTATATGCTATCATTATCGGTTATATATTATTAAATGAAAAAATTACTTTAAAGCAGATATTTTTTACTTTTGTAATTATATTGGGAACTTTAGTAGTAATATATCGAGAAGAATTCAAGGTGAATTGGGGGGATTTATTGGTTTTATTGACCCCGCTTTGCTGGCAAACAGCTCATTTTTTCAGCAAAAGATTGATGACTACCCATAAAGAGATAACCCCAATGTTAATAGCTACCGCAAGAACCTTATATGGAGGGATATTTCTACTAATCCTTAGCAATGCAAAGGGAATAAACCGATATGATAAATTAGGAGTTAAGGGTATTTTGTTGATATTATTATTCCAGGGAATTATCGGGTTTGCTCTACACTATTCTATCTGGTACGAAGCCATTAAGAGATTAAATTTATCCAAGGCTACTGCCTTAGTTTCAGTGTATCCGACTTTTTCTATTGCATTAGCTCGCTTTATATTAAAGGAGGTCCCTAACTTTTATCAATTAGCTGGATTTGGCGTAATATTACTGGGGATATTCGGCTTATCGAGAATTAAAAGTGAGCATAGAGAAAAGAATGTACTTAAAAATTCTGTGGCGTAAAGAAGATATAAATATAGTATTCTTTATATCATAGTTACTACCCAAAAAGTAAACAAAGTACCCTTGCAATAATATAGAACAAAATAAACTATAAACCAAAAACTTGTATTTAAAACTAATACTAAGAACCAACGACTATTAACTAATGAATAAATAAAAAAAAGGAAGGTGGAGGTTTATGTTAAGAACCAATAAAGACAGGTTAGTAATGATTTCTGTTCAAGGGAGAGTAAGTTATCCGGTAAGGAGGTCTGCTTATACGGTAACTTATGATGGTCAGCCAGTGGTAGTACCAGGGGTAGGAGGGATTACCTATAATATTAAAGTAGGGGATAAGGCCTTCGGATGGGAAGCAGACCATGTGGAACCTGGTGTTTCTACGGTGGTGAATGAAGAAAAAAGAGATGCGCCTCCTAATTATGCTTATAATACCTTAGCTTGCGTAGGCAATCAGGCGCGAGTAATAAGTGGGGATGCAAAAGGTGCAACAGGAATAGTAACCGGACATCACGGGGGAATTGAACATGTATTAATCGATTTTGACTTAGAAACCTTAGAGAAACTTTGTATTGAGGATAAAATTTTAATAAAGGCCTATGGACAAGGTTTAAAATTGTTAGATTATCCGGAGATAAAGGTTTTTAATTTAGATCCCCTTTTGTTAGAAAAAATGAATATCAAAGAGATGAATAATGATACTATCGAAGTGCCAGTAGCCTGTGAGATTCCAGCTAAACTGATGGGTTCAGGATTGGGTTCTGCTAGTGTAGCCAGCGGGGATTATGATATTACTACTGCTGATAAAAAGATGGTAGAAAAATATAAGTTAGATCAGCTTAAATTTGGAGATATTGTAGCTATTAGTGACGCAGACAATAGTTATGGGAGAAGTTACAAAGAGGGAGCGGTTAGTATAGGGATAGTAGTTCACAGTGATTGTGTAATTGCAGGACACGGACCTGGAGTAGCCACCCTTTTGACTTCAACTGCTGGAAAGATTAAGTTCCACATAGATACCGATGCCAACATCGCTAATTATCTGAACATTGGCACAAAAAGGAAATAATAAATATTCGGAGGTGTTGAAGTTGGCAAAATATATTATGGCTCTGGATCAGGGGACTACCAGTTCTCGTGCGATAATATTTAACTACAATGGAACTATAATTAGTACTGCCAGTAAGGAATTTCGACAAATCTATCCTCAGCCAGGCTGGGTAGAACATAACCCCGCCGAAATTTGGTCTTCTCAAATAGAAGTGGCCAAAGATGCTTTAGATAAGGCTGGGCTGAAAGCGGCTAATATAGCTGCTATCGGCATAACCAACCAGAGAGAGACTACCATAGTCTGGGATAAAAAAACCAGTAAACCGGTCTGTAATGCTATTGTATGGCAATGTCGGAGGACTGCTCCCCTATGTGACCAGCTTAAAAAGAAAGGCTTGGCAGATATTATCCAAAAAAAGACCGGACTGGTGGTCGATGCCTATTTTTCCGGCACTAAGGTTAAATGGATTTTAGATAATGTAAACGGGGTCAGGGAGAAAGCCAAAAAAGGAGAAGTTTTATTTGGTACAGTAGACAGTTGGATTATCTGGAATCTGACTAAAGGTAAAACTCACGTAACCGATTATACCAATGCTTCTCGTACAATGTTATTTAATATTTATAATCTTGATTGGGATGAGGAGATATTAGCTGAACTGGATATTCCCCGAGAGATGCTCCCCAAAGTTCTGTCTTCGAGTCATATTTACGGTCATACTAATAAGGAAATATTCGGAGCAGGAATTCCTATCTCCGGTGATGCCGGAGACCAGCAGGCTGCCCTTTTCGGCCAGGCCTGTTATGAACCAGGTATGGCCAAAAACACCTATGGAACTGGATGTTTTATTCTGATGAATACCGGAGAAAAGATTGTTCCCTCCAGAAATGGTCTTTTGACCACTATTGCCTGGGGGGTTAACGGTAAAGTAGAATATGCCCTGGAGGGGAGTATCTTTATCGCCGGAGCAGTAGTGCAGTGGTTAAGAGACGAAATCGGTCTTATAAAAACCTCTGACGAAATTGAGAAATATGCCCTAAAAGTCGAAGATACCCACGGGGTTTATTTAGTTCCCGCCTTTGTGGGTCTCGGTGCTCCTTACTGGGATATGTATGCCCGGGGTATTATTGTAGGGCTGACTCGGGGAGCAAAGAAAGAGCATATCTTAAGGGCAGCGGAAGAAGCAATAGCTTACCAGAGCCGTGATGTCCTGGAAGTTATTCAAAAAGATTCAGGGATTAATCTGAAAAAATTAAAAGTCGACGGCGGAGCAGTAAGAGATAATTTCTTAATGCAATTCCAATCCGATATCCTGGGAGTTCCCGTGGTAAGACCTCAAATTGCCGAGACTACTGCTTTGGGAGCAGCATATCTAGCCGGCTTAGCGGTTGGTTTTTGGAAAGACAAAGATGAGATTGCCCAAAAATGGAAAGTGGATAAAGAATTTTCCCCCAATATGGAGGAAAAAACGAAAGAAGATTTATATAAGGGCTGGAAGAAAGCGGTCAGTAGGTCTCTAAATTGGGAAGAAAAAGAATAAATATATTGAAGTAGAAAAAATTTTAGTCTTTTTGGTCCTCCAAGCTTGATACCCCTTGAAAATGGCTATTTTTAAATTTTAAGATAGTGAGATTAGGCCAAAAAACTACATTTTGCGATGGTAAAATTATAAGGCGAGATTAATTTTAGCCATATAAATAAAATTTGTAATCTGCCCCTGAAATCCTTTAATAATTAGGAGAAATAATAATGCATTTGTGTTGCAATATATAAATATATATATTATAATTATAATGCAATATAATTTAATATATAGCAGGGGGGATATATGGATAAAAATAAGCTAAAAGAATTATTAATAGAATATAAACAAAGATTTTTAACTTCAAGAACTGACCTGGTTAGAAGAGAAGTTCAAGATAATATAGAACCATTCATTAAATTTAAGGAAGTGGTTATAATCACCGGCCCAAGAAGGGGCGGAAAATCTTCTTTAATGAAATTAATTTGCGATGACCTTATAAAGAAATATAAGGTTTCCCCTTCAAACATTCTATATCTGAATTTTGAAGATGAAAGATTTATCGAATTTGATATTGGAGATTTTGCCCAAATTTATGAGCTTTTTCTTCAAATAAACAGACCCATAGGTAGGCTGTATTTCTTTTTAGATGAAATTCAAAACGTAGCCGGCTGGGAAAGATGGGTAAATAGGTTATATGAAAATGAAAATATCAAAATATTTATCACCGGTTCTAATGCAAGTCTGTTAAGCTCTGAAATATCTACCGCTTTAACCGGAAGAAACAGAACAATAAACAACTTCCCTTTTTCCTTTGGAGAGTTTTTAACCTTTAAGAATTATAGATTACAGGAAAACGATTTTTATCAAATTGAGAAAAGAGCAGTAATAAAGAGCTTATTTCAAGAATATCTAAAATTAGGCGGTTATCCCGAGGTAATAAAAATTAACGACCCCACTCTTTTAGAACAATACTTTAAGGATATCATCTACCGAGATATTCTGCCCAGATACTCTATAAAAAAGATAAAAGAAATACGGGAATTATGTCTGTTTTTAGCTTCTAATCTCGGCTCAATCCACAGTTATAATAGATTACAGAATTTGATTGGAGTAAAGAGTCTTAACACCGTGAAAACCTATTTAGAAATCTTGGAGGAAGTATTTTTATTTTTTCGGACAAACTTATTTGATTATTCTGTTAAGCGGCAAATTTACAATCCTTCAAAAATTTATATTATCGATACTGCCTTAGGGAATTCCATATCTTTTAAATTTTCCGAAAATATTGGACATATTTACGAAAATTTAGTGTTTCTGGAATTAAAAAGAAGGAATAAAGAAGTTTACTATTGGAAATCGAAAAAAGGCAAAGAAGTTGATTTTCTAATTAAGAAAGGTTTAAACATAGAAGAAGCTATCCAGGTATCCTATAATTTAAATGATAACAAAACCTTAGACAGAGAGATCAAGAGCTTATTAATAGCTAAAGATGAGTTTAAAATAAAACATCTGAGTATTATTACAGAAGATGAAGAAATGGAAAAAGAAATAGAAGGAGAGAAAATTAAAATAATCCCTCTGTGGAAATGGTTGCTAACAAATAAGAACAATTTGTATTTTTAGTACAGGAAAGTTAATTCCATTTTAAAATATTTAAAAAATATTTGACAAGTCAACTTCGCC
>DOTB01000062.1 GCA_003513845.1 Candidatus Atribacteria bacterium
AGCCAGAAAGATTAAAAGTAGGGATATTGTTTGGAGGAAAATCAGGTGAGCATGAAGTCTCTTTCTGTTCAGCCTCCTCAGTGATGAAAGCCATTGATACTGAAAAATATGAAGCTATACCGATTGGTATTACCAAAAGTGGTTACTGGTTATCACCTTCCGATAGTCGCCAGGCTCTACTTACTGGCAGAGTGGAGGGAAAGGAGATAATTTGCTGGGAAAGTAAAACAGACCATCATCAATTTTTAGTCACCAGCAGAAGAAATAATCAGATTGCCTATTCTCCTTTAGAAAGGTTAGATGTTATCTTCCCCCTCTTACATGGACCTTATGGAGAAGATGGTACCGTGCAGGGTCTGTTAGAATTAATTGGTATTCCCTATGTAGGTTCAGGGGTAGTGGCCTCCTCACTGTCTATGGATAAAGAACTGATGAAAAAGATTTTTCAGCAAGCAGGGCTCTCTCATACCAGATGGATGATGATAAAGCGTAAAAGTTGGAACATTGAGAAAAAAAAGATATTAGCAGAAATAGAAGAACAATTTAATTTTCCTCTTTTTGTGAAGCCGACCAATCTGGGTTCCAGTGTCGGGGTCAGTAAAGTGCAGCAAAGAAGTGAATTAGCTCCTGCCATTGATTTAGCTGCATCTTATGACCGTAAAATTATTATCGAAGAAGGAGTAGAAGATAATATTGAACTGGAGTGCAGTGTCCTGGGTAATGATGAACCAGAAGTCTCTCTGGTGGGTGAGGTGCAACCAGCGGGAAAATATTATGATTATGATTCCAAGTATATTGATGAGCATACCCGGCTGGTTATTCCAGCAAAAATTCCAGATGAGCTAACCAAACAAATTCAAGACCTCTCTAAGCTTGCTTTTTTAGCAATTGATGCGGCAGGTTTAGCCCGGGTTGATTTTTTGGTCCAGAAGAGAAGCAATTCCTACCACATCTACCTTAATGAAATCAATACTATTCCAGGTTTTACCGAGGTAAGTATGTATCCCAGATTATGGGAAAAAAGCGGAATTGGTTTTACCGAATTGATAGATAGGTTGATACAGCTCGCCCTGGAACGATATCAGGATAAATTATCTAATAGAATAGATTATCCTTCTAAATTATTGCAGAAATAAAAAAAATTTTAATTTTAAGTAAAAATTTTGTCTAAATATTTTTATTTAGGGAATAAATATAGTAGAATGTAATATATAAAAAATTAAATATTGGTAATTTGAAGTTGAAAAAGGCAAACTATTCGAAAGAATAGGGCGCAAAGGACTGGGTCTAAGGCAGGAAACTGTTAAGATTGCCAGCCTACCGACTTCTTTTTCTTTTAGCAAAAAAATAGAAAAGTATAAATAAAAAAATTTAAATAATAAGGTTGAAAAAGGCAAACTATTCGAAAGAATAGGGCGCAAAGTTATGGGCCTAAAGTCTAAGACCAAGGTTGCCAGGCTACCACCTTTTTTTATTTTGCCCAAACTTTGCTTCTTTTTCAACTGGTCATAAGGGGTGGATAAAATGAAAGTTTGGGAGAAATTAATCAGTATCAGTAAAATCTTACTGATCATAAGTGCTATATTCTTTTTAACATCCTGTAGTGGAATTATACCAGAAACAGAGCTTACTAATCAGGAGAGTAATCTGCTCACTAGCAGCTTCCTAACAGAGAATGATTATAAGGCTAAGACTGGTTCAGTTTATCTGGAAGTTCCCTATCAGAAATACGCCGGTACTAATTGGTGCTTACCTGCCTCCGGGGCAATGACCTTAAATTATTTTGGAGTTCAGGTGACCCAGCAGGAATTAGCCCAAGAAATTATTAAACCAGATGGTTTAGGGGATATTTATAAAATGGTTAAATTTGCTAAGGATTTAGGATTCGAGGCCTCCTTTACTGTTTTAACCCTGGAAGAAATTGAAGAATATCTTTACAACCAAGTTCCCTTAATAGCAATACAGAAATATAAGGAAACTAACTCTCTGGCTCATGCTCGTGTTATTGTTGGCTTTGATGCTGAGAAAAAAGAAATAGTTACCAATGATCCGACCATCGGGAAAGACTATACTATCTCTTATGACCAATTTATGAATTTAAATCTAACCGCCAATCCCAAATATAGTATGGCTATTGTTATTAGCCCCGGTGTTTTATAAAAGTTAATAAAAATTGAGAGAGACTTGATGTCTTAATATTATGAATATTACTAAAAATAATTATGATTATTGTGAAATATCTAAAAGTCAGGACGAATATATAGTTAAATTTGGTTATCAGTCTTATCATGGTAAAACGATTTTCCCACCGATCATGATTGGAGACCGAACTTTTTCCAGTGAGAAAAAAGCTCTACGTTATGCCAAAAAAATTGCTCCACCAACATGCATCAAAATGAATAAAGATAAATATGGTACTTGAATAAGGTTAATTTAGGAGTACCCAGGATAAGAGCACTCCTTGAATATTTTGCCTCCTTAGGAAAAATTTCCTACAATACAATCATTTCATTTCCCTTTGGTATTCCACATAGGAATAAATAATGGTATAGGCAGAGACTGCAATTACTGGAATAATGATGAAGAAGAAGGCATAGTTCTGAAAGAAAACTCCTAAAAGAGCAATTACTCCAGCAATCTTAAACAATTTTCCACCGATTTTATGGGTTTTTAAGATATTTTTAATTGCTTCGAGATTTAGAATTTTTATTTTTGCCATGTTTTTCTTCTCTTTTTCACTCATAATTAATTAATAAATAAATATTTCTTTTCTTTTTGAATATACCATAAAATTGGGCGATCTGCCAGAAGTTTAGTAATAAAGAAGGCTTCTTTAAAGTAGTTTGCTCCTCCTATCTTCTTGTGTTATTATTAGGCAAGAAAATATTATTGAAATATTATTTTTTAGCCAGGCTTTTTCTGTGATGTATTTCATGAGATACCAAGATAATATAAAATTATTTAATAAATAAGTAACAATATATTTTGCTTTTAATTCAGGGGTTATCAAGGGGAAGGATTCCCCTTGAATATCTTGTTATCTTTTTTAGAACATCTGTAGGTAGTAGGTATAAGAAAAATAAAATATTTTTTAATAATTAATGATTTTTTTCAAATATAAAAAAAGCAAAAAAGGATTTGTTATGTCTCATTTAGTTCGCTTTAGTATTTCTTTAGAAGAAGAATTATTACAAAAATTTGATCTTCAGGTTAAAGAGCGAAAATATAAAAATCGCTCTGAAGCAATAAGAGATTTGATTCGGGAAGAGTTAGTGGAAACTGAATGGGCTAACAATGAAAAGGTGGCTGGTACTATTACCCTGGTTTACAGTCATCATAAAAGGGGTTTAGTTCAAAAATTAACTACTTTGCAACACGACTATTATGATATGATTACTTCCACTCAGCATATCCATATGGACCATGATAATTGTCTGGAGGTAATTATTGTCCAGGGAGAAGCAAGTGCTCTTAAGCAGCTTGCTAATGAGCTAAAAGCAGTAAAGGGTGTTAAATACGGTAATCTGGCTATGGCTACTTATGGCCAGGGATTGCTCTAAAATTCATTTTTAGGTGGGTAATGAGGTAATGAATATCGGTATTTTAG
>DOTB01000073.1 GCA_003513845.1 Candidatus Atribacteria bacterium
ATGTAAATGGAGATTTATTATGGATATTAGAGGAAAGGTGAAGTGAGAAAGGTAAATTTGGTAGAGAATAGAAAATATAGTTTGAGAAGTTTATTATTGATTTTTTCGTTAATTTTTATAATTCTCTTTATTAATGGCTGTGCCCGTTGGCCAGATGGACCTGATGGGGGCAACGGTGTAGAGCAGAAATTATTAGTTATCAGAGTGGGTATTAATGGGAAAATCAATACTGAGGATGGTCATTATTATATTGTTTTTGATACTAAAGATGATGCTTTGACACCGCCATCCGAAGATATAGAAAACTGGAAAGAAGGTTATTATTATATCAGATTAGATGATATGGGATTTTGTTTTGGACAGTGGAGCAGTTCTTGTCAATATGATAGTATTGGCAATGCATATGATAAATATTTTCAAGTAAATATCGACCTTGAGTATTTGGGTAATCCGGAGAGAATTTTTATGAATATTATAACTACAGATAATGATGATGATGATGATGAAACAATAATCTATGATTATATTAATAATTCTTATGATTTAACTATTAATGATACCTATTTATCGAGTTATAATAATATAGTTGATGACTTTCCATCTGACTCTGCTGGGGGACCTAACTTTGATATAACCCGAGTTACCGTTAACATTTATTGAGCCATACTTGTCACTTGTCATAGGGACGACAAATTAACCGCCTAACCGCCAACGGTGATGGTTTCAGTGGGGAAGGCTTTGATACTAAAATCAACCCAGATGGATTTGGTAGATTGCTTATAATTGATACTGATTTCCCGACAATGCAGGTCTTTTACCACACTAATGACACTATTTCTAATATCAAAATCATCAAAATAAAGGGAACCACTGTAACTCATTTTCCATTCCTCACTTAATTTAAGGGACATTCTAGTATCAATTCGTTTATTCCACTCTCTCTTATTTAAGTCATAATAGCTGCTTAAATAAATATCATGCTCTCCTTTTGGTTCCCACTGCAATCTTGCTCCCAGACTGCCGAAAGATTCGCTCACAAAATTGTAATTGGTGGCAAGATTAATCTGGAGGTCATCCCTGGGCTTTAATACTATACTGGCACTGGCATACTCATTTAAAGGGCTTAACAAATCAAAGTTAAAAGGAGTCGGTCCTTCACTCATATAATAATTATAAGAGAAATTTCCATAAAATTCAGGTTGGTAGCCCACTTTTAAATCCAATTTACTACCCAACAGATAGCGTGCTTCACCGCTTAAATAGACATCCTGTCGGTAGATACCAGAGGCATTTAAACTGATATTATCGGTAATTTTAAAAGGACGATTAGCATTAATGATATATTCTCCCCGAATATTTTGCTGGTCTGTAGCACTTTCATAGTAGTTACCAACTGAGGCATTAATACTATAGATAATGCCGGTATCCATGAATTCTGAGCTACTTTTAGTAAAAATAAATTCTGGTATTCTATCCAGAGTGCTTACCGAGCTTGTTCCCACACCCAGTATATTATCTTGCAGCTCAAACAATTTTTCAGTAACAAGGCTGAGAGTATAACCCTGCCCGGCATATTTTAATTGCCATTCTGGACGAAGCCATTGATCTATAGGCTGGTCTGTGGAATCCTGGGAATTATACATTAAAACCAGATGGGAACTTAATTCATCAGTAAGAGTATTGTCATAAACCATTTTTATATTACCAGTGCTGGTAGTGCTGCTACTTTTTACATTAAAATTATATTTTCCAGTCAGGGTCAGGAGTGCATCTTCCCATTTTTTATAAAGATAAAAGTCAGGTTTGATAATATGACTGGAATTTTGGGTAGCAGCAGGATAAATAGTACCATCATAGATAATATTAGCCTTTAGTCGTAAGTCATGCTCAAAATTCTGCCAGTAATTTATGCTAGCATCTAAGTCATAGATATTGGCTGCCTTTCTTTTCAAACCATAGAGATATAAAACTACCTCTCCGTCGTCAATTGCTTTCTCTCCCAGTTCAAAGGTGTGTTCAATACCGGCTGCCAATCCTTTTTGCTGCATCAAATCAAGATAAAGGCTGCCATAAGAGGACTCATCTTGGACATAATTAATTTGATTTTTTAAGAACCATCCCTCACTGCTGCTTTGCCCCACTTGAGGAATATAAGGGAGCTGGTTTTTTCCTCTCAGGAAAATCAAAAAAGAGGGAAGGGTAAACATTTTTCGGTCTCCTTCATACCAGGAGACTTTTTTGGCGATAATCTTATCATCAACATAGATGGTAATTTCTTCCGCCTCAATATGCCAGTGCGGGTTTTCCAGGTCACAGGTGGTAAAAACACCGCTGTCTATTGCAATGGTATCGGGGAAATTTTCCAATTTCCCGCCTTCATAATATACCATTCCCCTGATATTTTCCCCGGTTGTTTCCCCTGAAAATTCATCCATAATAATTTTATCTGTTTTCCAATTATAGTTTAAAGCCTGGCAGGAATAGCTTTCCTCTCCTATATTGAACAATACCTGCTCTTTAGCAATAAATTCATTGCGGTCCAGCATAATCTGGAGATAGTTTGCTTTAAGATTAATATCCTCATAACGCAGTCTAACATTATCCCGAGCCTCAACTACATCTTCTCCCTCTATAACTTGATAACTGAGAAAATCGGCGCTAATAGTTAAGCCACCTGCTACCAATTCCTCTTCCTCTTCTTCCTCTTCTTCAGTAGGTTCCATTTCTTCAGCTTTTTCCTGAAATCCGAAAAGCCCTCCGGTAATAGATTCAGCGATAGCCTGATTGAGAGCATCATAGCCAGTAATCTTCAATTGCCATTGATATTGATGCTTTTTGGTTAAAGGTTTAGCTGCCTCATCCTTATTAAAAGTAATCTGGGTTGCATTTATATCTTCCAGGGAAACTCTCCAGATTTCTTCATCTTCCGTCAGGTCGTGGACTAGAAATTCTCCTCGAGCGGAAAAAATGACATTTTTGAAAGGGAAAGTAGTGAGGGCAATTGATTGCCATTTAAATACTGGTTCTTCTTCCTGCACAATTTCATTATTTACTGGATAAAGAGCAGGGCAGGGTGGTAACCAAAAATCAACATAGACCTCCTCTGTTCTTCCTACAAATTCATTTAATTGATAGCCTTCCACATAATAACGGTAATTGTTTCTATCCATAACTTCCTTATCAATCCACCAGAACTGAAAGCCTTCATGTTCATATTCAGCCTCTATTTCTTCGAAATCACCCTCATTGCTACTTTTAAATATTTTATATTGGTCAGCCATTTCCCATTCAAAGGCAGACCATAATAAGCGAACCTCATATTCGGTAAATCCTTGCCAGAACCTGGTAATGGCATAGGCTTTTATCTGTTCATCAAATAAAAGTTCTTGCTGAGCATTCGCTGAAAAGTTTGCTAAAGGCATTGTAAATATAAAAAGTGTTAATATACTGATTAACATGTAATTGGGTAATAATTTTGATGATAAACTTCGGAATATTGAGCAGGGAATAAAAGGTATAAATTTAAGTAGTGAAAGGATATAAGAAAAAATGTGGTAAAAAATATAAACTATTTTCTTATTTAAACTTAGTTTATGGTTAAATATACTACCTATTACTCTCAATTATACCCACCCAAACGTTATATGATATACTTTATACGGTATACGTAATATTATACTTTTTCCGCACGAATAACCAGAATAATCCCCAATCCTAAAAATATAATATTAGGTATCCAACAAGCAATAAATGGTTCTATCATGCCACCTCTCCCCAGCGAACGACCAAGAGAATATACCACATAATAGAGAAAAACCAGAGCAATACTAATGATAATACCAGTGGATTTAGTACCTCTTTTCATTTGGGTACCTAAGGGAACGCCTAACAGGGCAAAAATTAAGCCCGAAAGAGGATAAGAAAACTTTACATGATAATCCACTTCAAAATTATTGGTATCGACTCCAGCATCTGAAAGTATCTGTATTTGTTGTTTCAATTCCTTGCTGCTCATCTCCTGGGGAGTGCGTTGATTTTTGAAAAAATCCTGCAGCTCATCTTTAACCAGTATTTCCATTTCCTGGAAACTCATTTCATAGGTAATTTTACCATCCTTATTGTAATTATAGATAGTGCCATTCTTTAATTGCCAGGTATCTACTACCCAACGACCTTCTGTTGCAGTGATAACTCTAGGGAAGCGTTCAGGAGTCATTTCATAAATCATAATTTCCCGCATAATCATATTTTGTTCATCTAAACGGTTGATATAAAAATAACGATTTTCAGCATCTCGGAAAAAAACATTACGTTTAATATTAGGTGGACCTTTTTTCAATACAATTTCCCGAATAATATTTTGAGAAATATGATTGGTTTCTGGCACTATATAATCATTGGTCACAAAAGATAAAATACTAATCAAAATACCAGCTATTAAAAAGGGCTGCATAATACGACGAAAACTAATACCTCCGGTGCGCATGGCGACAATTTCATTAGTAGTTGACATCTGACCAATAGCCAATTCGCTGGAGCCTAAAAGTGCTACCGGAAAAGTTAATACCAAAAAGGCGGGTAGCCGATAGATTAATAATTCAAATACATTTATAAACGGCACTTTTTTGTTAATGAGCATTTCCATAAGTTCAAACATAGTCTCCATGATGAGTAATATTGTTAAAAGGGCTACCACTCCCAGGAAATAACTCATCACCTGAGAAATAATATAGCGATCTAAAATTTTAAGTCTTGGAATCTTCATTATCTTTACCTTATTTTTTAGTTTGTTATCTTTATTTTTTTATTTTTGATTATTTGATTAATTGCTATTTGATTTTTAAATTTACTACTACTACTTTTGGCAATTTCTCCATTAGTATAACACAAAACATTTTCAGAAAAAATTATTTTTCAGAGATGACAGAGATGACAAGGGACGGTCCTTTGGCATCCTTCGCAAATCAATTAATTAGTAACCAGTAATGAGTAATAAGCAATAGTATAGAGAGACTGAATAACAGAGACTTAATGCCAGAGACTAACGACCAGCGACTGTTTTCAAACGATAAAGGTGGTCTTGCCATAACTAAGTATGTTATAGTATTATTATAAGGTATTAAATTACCATAGGTAAATAAGGTAAATACAAATACAGTATTAATAAGGGCAAGAAAGTTCTTGTTTTACAGTTTTTTATTTGGAAATTTTTTTTGAATTAATTTACTTTACTGAATACTAGATATCAACAACTAAATACTATAATACTAATGATTATTAGATAATAACAAAAGGGGGTGACCATATTATAGTCATAAAGGAAAGAAAATTAAAAAGAAAATTGAAATTATGCTCAATATTTTCAATATCAAAATCGGCGTTGACATCTATGTTAATTCTTTTCTTATTTATGTTTCTGGGCCTATCCGGTTATTTATGCTTATCAAGCTCACTCTGGGATTGGAAGAATGTTCCTTATGTTCCTTATATTGCCTTCGCCCAGGAAGTCCAGGAAAGTGAAGAAAATACATCAGCTGCTCAAAGGCAAACTATATTGACTGAACCTGAGAAAGATTATAACATTACCTGTCTGGAGGAGGGTAAAGAACTTTTCTGGCAACAGGAATATAATGAGGCAATCGAGCACCTGGAACAGTGTCTAAAGCGAGACCCCGAAAATCCAGAAATATATTATTACATAGGTCAGTCCTATTTTCAGCAAGGTCAACATGCTGCTCAAAATAGAAACATAAGAAAGGCAACCAGCTATTACCGCCAGGCCTTCGAGGTCTCTGATACAGCAATTGAAAAATACCAAAAGAAAATAACAGAAAATCCAGCTGAGGACCATACCAATGACTACCTGCAACTTGCTTATATCTACCAGATTCGGAGCTTGATACCAGGGGTAGATGAATATCAGGAAGCACTTAATATTTACCAGAAATTGTTGGCAGAAAAACCCCGACTAACTTATGTTTATTATCATATGGGCTGGATTTATTACCAGCTGGAAGATTACCATAATGCCATTGCCACTTATCTGAAATACCTCGAATCCGGCCATAAAAGTGATTTTGTTTACTATCATTTAGGACTATGCTATGATAAAATAGGTGAGAGAGAGGAAGCGGAATATTATTTCCAACTCATCTTGGAAGAATTTCCGGATACGGATTTGGCCAAAAGAGCCAAAAAAGAATTAAATTAATTTTAAACCTGAAGGAGCTATTTAGGCCGAAAGAATTCAGCCATCCTAAATCTCCCTTTCTAATTCTCTCCCTTGGAAGGGAGAGGAAAGGTGAGGGTGATAATGAGGGGTTTCAGGGGAAACCTCCCCTGAATATCTTGTTTTGGGAAAAATGAACTTAAAATTAGGAGGTAAAGGTAAATAGTGAATAGTAAGACTTATCGATTTTCGGTTATAATAGAAAAAGATGAAGAGGGTTATTTTGCCATATGCCCGGAATTACAAGGTTGTTATAGTCAGGGAGATACTTATGAAGAAGTTTTGGAAAATATTAAAGACGCAATTCATCTCCATATAAGTGATCGCCTGGCTAATGGTGAAGAAATCCCACAAAAACATTCAGTGAGTCTTACTTCTTTGGAAGTTGCAGTGTAGTGGAGAATGGAGAAATTACCAAGAGTTACTGCTATAGAAGTAATAAAGGTATTAAGAAAAGCAGGCTTTTCACTTGCTCGGCAAAGCGGGAGCCATAAAATATTTAAAAATATAGCTGGTAGAAGAGTAACAGTTCCATTTCATAGCGGTAAGACTATTCACCTTGAGGTTCTTAATTACATTTTAAAAGATGCTAATCTCTCAGTGGAAGAGTTCAAGAAATTGTTAAAGTAAAAAGTTCTAATAGATTAAAATATGTATGACCAGAAGGTATTTAAGTTTGATAAATTTAATAAAATAAAAAAGCTATTTGCAGCAGAAGAGAAGAAGAAAGATAATAATAAAATATTACTTGCTTATATTTTTGGTTCTCAATTAAAAGGTAAAACAGGTCCCTTAAGTGATTTTGATTTTGCTGTTTTGCTATCTCAAAAGCCTTCTTTTCATTTTAAATATGAATTAAAAAATAAAATAGCTAATATTATAAATTCTGGAAAGGTAGATTTGATTATTCTTAATGAGGCACCCATAGAATTGAAATATCATGTTGTTGCTTCTGGGAAAATTATCTATCAGAAAAATTCTCTAATCAAGACTGAATTTGAAGCTGATACCCTGAGTAGATATTTTGACTATTTACCAACTTTACGGACACAGAAACAAGATATACTTAATTTTAAACCTGAAGGAGCTATTTATGCCGAAAGAATTCAGCGGTATAGAGCAGCGCTTGCAAAAACTGAAGAAATGCTTGCTAGAATAGACCCTCATTCTAAAAACCTCTCCCTTAGAGGGGAGAGGGGATGGTGAGGGTGATAATGAGGGGTTTCAGGGGAAACCTCCCCTGAATATCTTAACCTAAACTGAAAACTTTTTTTAATTGGTAAATTGGAAAATTGGACCATCGGTGAATTATTAACAATTGCTAATAAAGAGGGTTTTTATCGTTGTTATCCTTAATTAAAAAGTTTAGGAAGTTTAAGAATAAGAATAAAAGAATAAAGGGTGTCAAAGGACCGTCCCCTGTCATCACTGTTATCATCATTATTTTATTGATGATGGTAGCTGTTTTCTTTAGTGGATGTAGTATTTTTAATCCTCAGACTGGCTCTTTAGAAGGGGTGGTGTACCGTCAAATGAGCAATAGCACCAGCACAGCCCCGCTACCGGAAGCCCTGATATGCGTCAGTGGCTCGGAAAATACTACTTACACTGACCAGGATGGTTATTTTCTGCTCAATGAAATTCCAGCCGGGAAGAGGACCTTGACCGTTATCAAAGAGGGTTATGTTACCCTCGAGTTACTTAATATAAATATTGAACCAAACATTATCAATCAGGTTTATTTTGGTGAACCAATTACTCTTCAACCAAAAGAGGATACCATTCTTTACGATACAGCTATGGAATACCTGGAACAGGAAGATTACCAGCAAGCCATTGATACTTTTCTAGTATTGCGCGATAGCTACCCCGATAGTCCCTGGGCTGACGATGCCCAGTACTATTTAGGCTACCTATATGAAAGGTCAAAACTTTATATTACCGCTAGAGATGAATACTCGCTTCTCCTTTTTTATTACCCCGGTAGTCCCTGGGCTGACGATGCCCGTCTGGGAATAGCTAATTGTTATTATTTCACTGAAGATTATTACCATGCCCAAATACAATATCAGGCTGTGATTGATAATTATCCCTTCAGTGATTTGTGCCCTCAAGCTCAATATCGTATTGCCTGGTGTAATAGAAGATTGGGTAATTATACTCAAGCCATCTCAGATTTTCAGCAGTTGATAGACCTTTATCCCGCCAGTATTTATACTCCTCCTGCTCAATACTTTATGGGGGAAATATACTATAATTTAGAAAACTACGAACAAGCAATCATAGCCTTTCAAACTACTATTGATAATTTTCTCTTATCCACCTGGCCAGGTGAAACAAGGCTGATTGCCCCAGCTGCCTATTTTTATATCGGTTTTTGTAATGAAGAGCTGGGAAATTGGGAAGAGGCACTCGATGCCTACCGGGTGATTATTAATGAATACCCCGACAGTACCTGGGATAATGGGGATTCCATAGCTGAAGATGCTCAAGAACGTATTGGTTTAATCGAAAATTACCTTCCGCCAGAAGAAAGCCCTTCCGATGAGTGAAGAAGTGAAGAAAAAGAAGTAAAAATGGAAGCCAAGAAGATGCCCCACCTAACTAATGACTTAGAGATAATAGAATCATGTCTATCAGGAAATACGGAAGCCTTCTCCTTTCTGGTTGATAAATACAAAAATCTGGTTTATCAGCTGGCATTGCGCATGACTGGCAATTACCATGACAGTGAAGATATTGCCCAGGAGGCTTTTTTAAAGGCTTACCGTTCTTTACCTCGCTATAATTCTGCTTATTCCTTTTCCAGCTGGTTATATAAGATTACCCTAAATATAATTCGGGATAGACTTCGCAAGAAAGAGGTAACAATACCTTTTTCCACTCCAGAAGATGGCCAAAAAGAGATAGAAAATAATTTTTCGC
>DOTB01000004.1 GCA_003513845.1 Candidatus Atribacteria bacterium
AAGGTTTTATTTGTCACATGACCATTACTTATTACTTATTACTTATTAATGTATTTCTCTACCTATCCGCTATATACTACTCTTTCTGCAAAACTTCTAATCTTTCCTTAGCTTTTTCCACATATGGACTCTGGGGAAATGCAGAGATTAGGCCCTGATAATCAGCAATTGCCTTTTCCTGATTTTCCAACTTTTCCCAACAAATCGCCCTTATATATATAATATCATCTCCGAATGGTAATTTAGAATAATCTTTTAAATATTTTTCTGCTATCTCAATTGCCTTATTATATTCATCTTTTTTAAAATAAGAAAGACACAAACCATATAAGGCATCAGGTACATATTTATTTTCGGGATATTCTCTTACCAGCCTCTCCAGCTCTATAATGCTGTCTATCCACTTTTCTTCTTCTAAATATATCTGGCTTAATATGTATAACGCTTCTACCCTAAAATTACTCTTTATATTGCCATCTATGAATTTCTTCAATTCTGATACAGCCTTCTCATTTTCCCCTAACAAAAAATACCCTTTGGCAATTCTAAATTGAGCTTCTTCTGTAAATTTGCTTTTCGGATATAGACTGATAAGCTTTCTAAATTCTGCTATAGACGGTTCATATTCCTTATTTTCTAAATAAGTCCAGGCTATAGCATATTGGGCATTTGCAGAAAGTTCTGCTTCAGGATATTTTTTAATAAAATTCCTATACTCCTCTTGAGCATCTTGGAATTTCTTAAGATTATATAGTGATTCTGCTAACATAAACATGGCTCTTTGGGCCAATTCCAAATTTATCTCTTCTTCCCCAACTTTTTTAAAATACTCACTTGCCTTCTGATATTCCTGCAACTTAAAATAACTCCACCCCATCCAATAATAACCTTCTACAAGTAAAGAAGAATGAGGAAAATACTGACTTAGTTTCATAAATTCATCAATTGCTTCTTTATATTGTTTTTGATTATAATAATAATTTCCTAATTTAAAATAAGCCTCTTGGGAGTATTTACTTTCAGGAAATTTCTCCCTTAGTTCCCTAAGGATAGATATTTCTACTTCCCTATCCCCCAATTCTTTGGCAGCCTTCCCGCTTAAATAAAGGGCTTCGGCTGTAGGAACTTCCTTTAGCTCAGCTATAGCTAACTTATATTTTTTTAAACTATACAAATCTTTACCCAGTTCGAAGTGCGCTGAATTAATTAATTCGCTTTGAGGGTATTTCTCAATAAATTCTTGAAATTCTAAAACTGCCTTCTCTTTATTCCCTTGTCGGGAGTAAGCTAATCCTAAATCAAAAATAATCCTCTCTAATAAATAATCGTCCGTCTTATCATACTTTAAGTCCTCTAAATTTTTAATAGCTTTATCATATTCTCCCAAATTCAGCCAACATCGAGCTAACAAATAATGAGCTTCATCTTTTGAGCTTCCTTCCCCTTCTGCTGCCATTAACTCTTCCAATCTAACTATTGCTTCTTGATACCTCTCTGATTTAAACAAGCTTAAGCTTCTTAAATACTCCACTTCCTTAATTAAAGTGAAATCAGGATACAGAGAGGATAATCTGGCAAAAGTTTCCTCTGCTTCTTGATACTGCTCTAATCCGAGATAGGACTGACCTAACCAGAAATAGATTTCTTCTATCTCTGGCCCCTGGTACTGAGGATACTTTTCCAAAAACTCTTTGCATACTTCAACGGTTTTAGAGTAATCTTTTATCCTAAAATATGATTTACTCAATTTATAAGTAGCCTGGAGAACCAAATTACTTTCAGGGAATTCATTGATTAGTTTTAAAAACTTCTCCGTTGCCTGCTGGTAGTTCCCCAATAAATAAAGGCACCATCCACTACCTAAAAGGGCGTCATCAGTATATTCATTTTTTTCTAAATCTGTTATTAACCGCTCATATTCAAGCTGAGCCAATTGATATTCTTCTTTTTGAAAATAACATTCTCCCAATAAAAAGCGGGCGCCAGGGTGATTGCTTTTTAAATTTAAGGTTTTTTTTAGTTCTTCTATCGCCACATCGTAGTTGTTTAAAGAATAAAATTCATATCCTAATTTATAATGTTCCTCTGCCTTCTCCTCTTCATCACTAATTTTTAATTTAGCAGCTTTTTCTCGCTCTTCTCTATATTTATCCATCTGATTGAGCTGATAATAAGAGCGAGAAAGATATTGTCGAGCTTTTTCATATTTGGGATTATAACTTAACGACTTATTAAACTCTTCGACAGCTTTATCATATTCTCCTCTTATGTAGTAATCATAACCACTATTAAAATATCTTAAGGTCTCCCGCCCGTATTCTTTCTCTTCCAAAGATTTATTTAGAAAATGCTTAGCAGAGTTATCAAAAGGATCTATCCTGATGACTTCCTGCCATTGGAAAATAGAATTATCATAATCAGCAATATTATAATAACTTAAAGCTAAGTAATAATGAGGTTCTTTAAACTCTGGACTATAAATGATAGAAGTTTTAAAATAATTTATGGCTTTTTCAAAATTCCCTTCTTTGTATGCCAGATAACCCTTTTCATAATTTTCATAAGCTTCTCGACCGTACTTTTGTGACTGTTCAATCTTTTTATAAAACCAGGAAATCTCTTTATTCTGGGGATCTATCCGTAAAACTTCTTCGCACTCATTAAGAGCAAGAGTAATCTCTCCCTTATCGTAATAAGCCTGCACTAGATAGATATGGGAATCCAATAAATCAGGGTTATACTTAATAGAAAAATTAAAATATTCGATAGCCTGGTCAAATTCTTTTTTAGAATAAAAGGCATAACCCAATCTAAAATAGGCTTGTGAGGCCTGTTCATAAATTCTTTTACTTTCCAATTGATTATCTTCTACTAATTGGATGAATTTATTTAAACTCTCTACCTCTCTAATAGTCCAGCGAGTTCTATGATAAATTTCAGCTAAGAGATAATAGGCTTCAGCATATTTTGGATCTAAAGCTACTGCTTTTTCACCATAATCTATTGCTTGAGCCCACAATGGTTTGCTTGGATAATCTACTCCCTTATACTCTATAATTGCTTTATCTCGAGAATCAAGACATTTATAATAATTAATTAAGGCATCAAAAGAAGTGGTTAAAACCTTTTTTATTAAAGCTTCATCTTTCGAAGAGAGCTCAACACCAAGTTCTTTCAAGATTAAAAGGGCTAACCTTTCTTTTAAGCTAAATATGTCAGTCCTTTCTACTTTAATATCTCGAAAAGTAATAATTTCTCTATTGGTAATTTCATATTTCTTAAGACTAAAAATTAATTGGTTAGAAGAAGAAAAATAAAAATTCCCAAAAAATATTATCTCAGTGTCTAAATCTTCCTCAGCTCTAATTAATAATTGTTGGTTTATCTCCGTTTGAGAAGGAGATAAATTATGTTTAATATAAAAATTCTCAATATCCTGGCGAGTGGAGCAGGTAATAAAATCAAATCGAGAAAGATCCTGTATCAACATATCGGTTAAACCCTTGCTCAGCCAGTTCCAATCAGATTGTTGAGTACGATTATTAAAATAAAGTATACTCACTTTTAATTCAGAGGACTGAGCAAATGAAGGGATAAAAAACAAATTTGATATTATAATTAGAAATAAAACAATGTAACTAATAATCTTTAATATCTGTGTATGCTTTTTCTTTAAAAATAGTATCTTTAAAAGACTATCAGTTATACTCGTCATTAACATTAATCCACCCTATCAAAATAGAAAGTCAAAACTAAATTTTTTCCCTGCTTTCGCAGGGGAAGTTCTATGAAAACGGGGAATAAGTACCTGAATACTGGATTCTGACTCCAGGCTTCTATATTTCTTCTTTCTTAACATTTCTTAGCACAAAATGCAATATTTTAATTATTAAAATTATACCTTATTTATTGAAAAAAGTAAAAACCTTTCCCCTTATTTTTACTTCATCACCCTCTTTGATTCCATTTCTTATCAAAGCCTTCTCTAAGCCAATTTTTTTTATTATTTTTTGAAAATGATCTATTGCTTCTTGGTTATTAAAATCAGTCATCGCCACAATACGCTCAATCTCTTCTCCTGAAACTTCGAAAACATTCTGTTTCTTTATAATGACAAACCTGGGAGTGTATTTATATACTACCTCTTTTCGGGGCAAAACCTCGGTTATTTCTTCCTTTTTCTTTGCCGTTAGTTTCTCCAAGAAAGAATAAAGATAATAAATTAAATTATCCAAACCTTCTCCGGTTAAAGCAGAAATAGGGAAAAATTGGTATTGGTACCCTTCTTTAACTAAAGCCCTTTTGAGGAAACTCAATTTTTCTTTAGTATGAGGCAAATCGCATTTATTTATCGCAATAATCTGTGGTTTTTTTGCCAATTCTTCACTAAATTCATTTAATTCCTGGTTTATAGTCTTAATTGGATAAAGAGGGTCTTCTTTTTTTATACCTGTACCATCGACAAGATGCAGGATCACTTTAGTTCTTTCAATATGTTTTAAAAATTTATCACCCAGCCCCGCACCCTGATGAGCACCTTCAATTAAACCAGGGATATCTGCTGCTAAAAAACTTTTAGTTTCATCTACCCTCACCACTCCTAAATTTGGAATAAGAGTGGTAAAAGGATAATCTGCAATCTTTGGTTTGGCGGAAGAAATCCGCGAAAGTAAAGTAGATTTCCCTACATTGGGATAACCTACCAGACCGATATCAGCGATTAACTTCATAGTCAGATATAGTCTTTTTTCTTCCCCGGGTTCTCCCTTCTGAGCAAATTTCGGCCTCCTGCGGGTAGAACTCCTAAATCGAAAATTTCCTAATCCTCCTTGACCGCCTTTTGCTACTATAATTCGCTGGCCACTTTTTATTAAATCACCTAAAATTATAGACTTGTCTGCATCCTCAATCACAGTTCCGAGAGGAACCTTTATAATCAAATCTTCTCCATCCTTCCCTTTTTTATTTCCACTTCGTCCGCTCTCTCCGTTTTTGGCTCTTTGGTGAGGATGGTTATAAAGTTCTACTAAAGTTCCAACTCCCTCATCAGCTTCAACAATTATATTTCCTCCTCTTCCTCCATCACCTCCATCGGGTCCACCTTTAGGGATATACTTCTCTCTTCTAAAACTTACCGCTCCATCTCCCCCTTTTCCAGCTCGAACCTCTATCTTTACTCTATCTACAAACATACTCTTCTCTCCTACCAATAATGTAAACAAAAGTGCCTGGCACTTTTGTTTACATTATACTAAAAAACCCTGAGTTTTGTAAAAAACTCAGGGTTTGATTTGATTAAATTATCTTGTGGTTTAAGATTTTTCAGCATAAACACAGACTTGCTTTCTATCTTTTCCCTTTCTCTCAAAAGCGACAAATCCCTCAGTTAAGGCAAATAAGGTATCATCATTCCCTCTCCCTACATTTTTACCGGGGAGGATTTTCGTACCTCTTTGCCTTATTAAAATACTTCCCGCTTTTACAAATTGGCCGCCAAATTTTTTTACACCTAATCGCTTCGACTCGCTATCTCTACCATTTCGTATTGAACCTTGACCCTTTTTGTGTGCCATAATCTCACCTCACCCTCTTAAAATCTACTCCTTTTATATTATACCATATTTTTTATAATTTTATTTTTTCAATTAAAACTTCAGTAAATGGTTGTCTGTGACCAGTCTTCTTCCTATATCCTTTTTTGGGCTTATATTTAAAGACTATTATTTTTTTAGCTTTTCCTTGATTTAAGATTTTACCTGTAACCTTAGCTTTTTCTACTAAAGGCCGTCCAATAACATATTCTCCGTCTTTGTTTACCATCAATACCTGGTCAAACTCTATTTTTTCACCTTTTTCCAGGGCTATCTTTTCAATTCTGATAATATCTCCTTCTTTTACCCAGTACTGCTTTCCCCCGGTTGCGATAACCGCCTGCATTTCTTGGAATCCTCCTTATTTTCTAAACTCGCCAGGATTAGGTAGTAATTAATCTAAATTAATTACTTTTTATAATATATCACCCAACCTGTGCGGATATAAAACAGATGCTTATAAAATTTAACACAAATTTATATGGTTGTCAAATTAATCCATATATCTAGTATCTTATAACTTATCAAGAAAATTAAAAGTCAATAGCCAGAATATATAGCGTATGGCATTAAAGCGTAAAACTAGCTAACCAATTAACCAAGTAACCCAACTAACTAATACTAACGACAATTCACTATTCACTAACGACTAATTTAATTAACCAAACATTTGCTTGATTTTCTTTACTTCTTTTAATCTGCCCACCGCAACTACTTCTATTTTTTCCATATGTATATCTTTGGAAGCTTTAACATAAATAGTTTTATGACTATCCTTTTCCAATTGCTTAATTAATAGCATCTTTGCTCCGGATAGAGCTTTCTCAACTTTAGGATGCACCCCCAACAGTATTGCCTCTGCGCGAGTAGTTTTACATAATTCTTCTAATTTACGTAAAACCATATTACTTACCGTTTCATCAGATAAAACTCTACCAGTTCCAGCACAATAAGGGCAAGAAGTTCTCAACATATTTTCTAAATCTCTTCTCGCTCTCTTTCTGGTAAGTTCCACTAAACCCAATTCGGTATTTTGAATAATATTGGTCTTGGTTTTATCTTTCTTTAGACTTTCCTCTAATTTTTTTACTACCTTTTCTCTATCTTCTTGTTCTTCCATATCAATAAAATCGATTATAATAATTCCCCCAATATCTCGTAGCCTTAACTGTAGAGCTATCTCCTCCGCTGCTTGCAAATTAGTCTTTAAAATAGTTTTTCTCATATCTTTCTTGCCTACAAATTTCCCCGTATTTACATCAATAACTGTTAAGGCCTCAGTTTGATCAAAAACTAAATAGCCTCCACACTTAAGCCACACCTTTTTTTGTAGTGCCTTATCAATTTCCTTTTCAATGCCATACTCCTCAAATATAGCTTTTTCTCCTGTATAAAGAGATACTCTTCCCTTTAAGTTTGATAAAGATAAAGTATTTAAAAATTTTAGCATATTTTCATATTCAGTTTTAGAATTTATTAATATTTCTTCTACTTCTTCGGTAAAAAGGTCACGAATAATTCGATAAGTAAGAGTCAAGTCTTCATGTAGCAACATAGGGGCTTTAGCCTTCTCTGCCCTCTTTTTAATCTTGTTCCATAATCTAATTAAAAAATCAAGATCCGATAAAAAATCTTCTAACTCCTTCCCCCAGCCAGCAGTCCGTATAATTAATCCAGCATCTTTGGGCTTTATCTGTTGCAAAATTTTTTTTAATCTTTCTCTTTCTTTTTCGTCTTCAATACGACGAGAGATTCCGATATTCGTATTGTTGGGCATTAAAACTAAATACCTACCAGGTAGACTTATATCAGTAGTTACTCGAGGCCCCTTAGGAGTAATTGTCTCTTTTACCACTTGAACCACAATTTCTTTGCCTGTTTTAATTTTATCCTTGGTTAAAGGGAGGAAGGGAGGTATTTCTATTTCCTCTATTTCATCTTTATAGCCAGTATCAAGATTGCTACCAATATGCAAAAAAGCATTTTTTTCAATTCCAATATCTATAAAGGCAGCCTCTATACCAGGGAGGACATTAATAACCTTACCTTTATAAATATTACCTACTATTTTGTCATCCTCAATTCTTTCTATATGAATTTCAACTAACCTTTCCTCTTCAATTATGGCTGCTCTCTCTTCAGTTAATCCTATATCTATTATCACTTTTTTATTCATTTTTATTTATTTAAAACTCCTATTTTCTCCAATATAATCATATAATTATATTGCGATTATTATTATCCAATTTTTAAGATATAAATATCTTCTTTATATATCTTACTCCAAATGATTTCATTAGTAAAGATTGATTAAAATTTTACACTATCTAAAATTTATCCAATAAAGTGTATTTTTTCGATCTCTAAATAACCGCTTTATTTTTTATATATAATCCATCTCGACAAATCTGCTTAATATTTAAATTATAATCAAAATTAGACAATTTAGACAACCAGGATTCTATAACATATCGCGGATTCAAATTCTCGTTCGGCCCAATGCTTAACCATAATCTAAGTTCTAAAATCGGACCCTTATGCTCTTTCACCCCCATACTTAAAATCGCTGGCCTTATGTTAATACTTTTTATTCCCTTTTTGGTCTGTTTCTCAATAACTATTTCTTTTTGGCTTAAAAAATATTTAATATTTTTATTTATTTCATCAGCCAAATCTTTGGATATTTTTCCAAAATTTTCTTCCTTTAAATTATTAGTTTTCAAATTTTTCCCTGCCAAATCTTTTTTCCTTAAATTTATGGTATCTTTTCTAAATTTTTGCTGGAGGATGATCATATAAGAAGCCGAATCAATTACCTTAATTAAAGACCCGGAAGATAGGGGAATTTCCTTAGCCTTTAATATCTCTAATCCCAAAGGTAACACCTTGTTCAATCTATCTTTCAACTCTCCTGGTCTCATCTCTTCTTTCAATCTTATATCTAAATACTCAGAATTACTGCTAATCCCCAAAGGTAAAGGGGGTCCAAAAGATATCCTGAATCGAGGATTAAAGCCACTGGATATAACTACAGGAATATCCGCTCTTCTTAAGGCTCTGGTAAAAACCTGAGCCATATTTAAATGAGAAATATATTTAAAAGGCGCTGTTTTACTATATTTTATTCTGATTAATTTTTCCAAAAATAAAATCCTTCCTTTGGTTAATTTAAAAATTCATCAGTTTTCAGATCACTATAGTTACCCAGTTACCCGGTTAGCCCATCTATCAGTTACCTGGTTTACAGTTTTTGGCTGTCCTATATGCTATACGCTAAGCACTACCCGCTCTACGCTATATTATATACTAACGACTATTCACTAA
>DOTB01000006.1 GCA_003513845.1 Candidatus Atribacteria bacterium
CCGGTTTTATCTTTTATTTGACAGATACGATATTTTATTTGACAATATAATTTAACTATGGTATTAATGACTATATAAAAATATCATACTCTTATCAAGAGTTGGTGGAGGGACGGGCCCTAAGAAACCCAGCAACCTATAATGTTATTTTTAAAACATTATGTTGGTGCTAATTCCCACGGAAGAACAATTCCGGGAGATAAGAAAAAAAGATTACCTCTTCGGTATTGAAGGGGGTTTTTTATTTATAAATTAAAAAAGGAGATGTTAGATTTGAAAGACAAATACTTATTTACTTCAGAATCCGTTACGGAAGGACATCCAGATAAAATTGCAGATCAAATATCTGATGCCATACTGGATGCTATCTACGAAAAAGATCCTTATGGAAGGGTAGCAGTAGAAACTTTGGTAGCAACTGGATTGGTTTTAATTGCGGGACAGATTACTACAAAATGTTATGTTGATATCCCCAAAATAGTTCGCCAGGTTGTTCGAGAAATTGGTTACACCAGGGCTAAGTTTGGATTTGATTGTGATACTTGCGCAGTATTAACTTCCATTGATGAACAATCTAAGGACATAGATTTAGGAGTCAGTAAATCTTTGGAAGTAAAAAAGTCAAAAGTAGCGAAAAATGATATCGAAACTATTGGTGCAGGTGATCAGGGAATGATGTTTGGTTATGCTTGTAGAGAAACGCCGGAACTGATGCCTCTTCCTATAATTTTGGCTCATAAATTGACTTATCGACTGGCAGAAACACGGAAAAAGAAGATAATTCCCTACCTTCGGCCAGATGGAAAATCTCAGGTTACAGTAGAATATGAAAATGGAGATCCAAAAAGAGTAGAGGCAATAGTAATTGCTGCCCAACATCATCCTGATATTTCTAATGAAACTATACAGAGAGACATTAAAGAAAAGGTAATCAATTATATTATACCTCAAAAGTATTTAGATGAAAATACCAAATATTTCATTAACACTACAGGGAGATTTGTTATGGGTGGTCCCCAAGCAGATACAGGGCTTACAGGTAGAAAGATAATTGTTGATACCTATGGTGGAGTAGGGAGTCATGGTGGAGGTTGTTTTTCGGGAAAAGATCCTACCAAAGTAGATAGGTCAGGTAGCTATGCTGCCCGATATGTAGCCAAAAATATTGTTGCTGCAGGAATAGCTGATAAATGTGAGATACAAATTGCTTACGCGATTGGAGTAGCTCATCCTGTATCTATTATGGTTGATACTTTTGGAACAGAAAAAATACCTCAACAAAAGATATTAGAAATAATTAATAAAAATTTTGATTTACGCCCAGAAGCAATAATTAGACACTTAAAACTTAGAAGACCGATATTTAAAAAAACAGCTGTTTATGGTCATTTTGGAAGAGAAGATAAAGATTTTACCTGGGAAAGAACTGATAAAGTTGAGATATTAAAAAAAGAAGCAGAATTGTAATAGTATCTCGTAAATCGTATCTTGTAAAATAACTACAAATTATTAAATCTGTCATTGAGAGGCGAAGCCGTGGCAATCTTGCCGGGATTACTTCGGTCGTTTTACTCGCTCGCAATGACAAAATATTCTTTACGAGGTGCAAACAACGAATTAGTAATAAAGGAGCATTTCATTTTGAAAAAAAATATTATTATCAAAGAAGAGATAAAACAAAAATTAAATAAAGGTCCTTTACTAATCGATGGTGCTATGGGCACTATGCTTCAAAAATATGGGCTTGGTCAGGGAGAATGTTCTGAGGGATGGAATATATCTCATCCACAAATAGTTGAAAATATTCATCGAGAATACATAAAGGCTGGAGTAGATATAATTTTAACTAATACATTTGGTGCCAATAGGATTAAACTAAATAATTTTAATAAGGGGGAAGATACTCTAAAGATAAATAAATTAGCTGTAAATCTTGCCCGAGAAGCCGTAAAAAAAGAACGAAGTAAGGAAAAAAGGATATTTATTGCTGGCTCTGTGGGACCTACAGGGAAAATCTTAGAGCCCTACGGTGAATTAAAAAAAGACGAAGTATATAAAAACTATTTAGAACAAATTCTAATTTTAGAAAGAGAAGGTATAGATTTAGTAATTTTAGAAACTTTCTATGATCTTGAAGAAATAAAAGCTGCACTAAGAGCAGTGAAAGAAAATACTGACTTAATGGTTATAGCTTCTATGACTTTTGATAAAAATTTAAAAACAATATATGGTGTGGATTCAAAAAAAGCAGCGAAAGTTCTTGAAAGTGAAGGTGCTGACGGAGTAGGAGCTAATTGTGGGACGGGACCAGATATTTTGTATGAGGTTATGAAAATAATGAAAAAAGTAAGCAATACTTATTTAATGGTTGAACCAAATGCGGGAATTCCTGAAATTGTTGAAGGAAGAGTGATTTATCCGATAAGTCCAGAAATAATGGCTATGTATGCTGAAAAATTTGTTAGGTTAGGAATGCACCTGATTGGAGGATGTTGTGGAACTACTCCATTGCATATTAAAATAATTTCTGATAGAATTAAAAATAAATTTTTAAAAAAGAATTAAAAGAAGATATTTAAGGGTACCATTTCCTTTACCTGTTTTCACCAGTATATTTTGCTTGATTAAAGAGACAAGATTGAATCAGAAAAAAGGGAATTCCAAAGGAAAGAATTCCTTCTTGAATATCTTGTATAATCAAGAAAAATATAAGGAGAAAAATAATAAGATGGATATAAGGAAATTATTGTCTATAGCCAAAGAAAGAGATGCTTCGGATTTACATATCACAGTAGGAGTTTCTCCAGTTTTACGAATAAATGGAAATCTAAAAAAATTAAATTTTCCAGAGTTAACCTTTGAAGATGTTCATGAAATGATTTATAGTATAATTAATGATGAACAAAAAAGTAAATATAAAGAATTTCATGAGTTAGATTTCTCTTTTGAATTAGAAAATGTTGCAAGATTTAGAATTAATATTTTTCAGACTCGTAGAGGTGAAGCTGCAGCTTTTAGATTGATACCGGAAAAAATAAAATCGCTCGAAGAGTTAAATTTACCAAAGGAAATAACTTACTTCACAAAAAAATCAAAGGGCTTCGTAATAGTTACAGGTCCTACTGGTAGTGGAAAAACTACTACTCTGGCTACTTTAATAGATATTATAAATAGAGAAAAATATAATCATATTATCACTATTGAAGATCCTCTTGAATTTATCCATGCTCACAAAAATAGTGTAATAGACCAAAGAGAGGTTGGTACTCATACCGATTCTTTTTCTTATGCCTTACGCAGTGCTTTAAGAGAAGACCCTGATGTAATTCTGGTGGGGGAAATGAGAGACTTGGAAACAATTTCTATGGCTGTAACTGCAGCTGAAACCGGACATTTAGTATTCTCTACCCTTCATACTAATAGTGCAGCTGAAACTGTAGAAAGAATAATAAACGTATTCCCTCCCTATCAACAGAGTCAAATTAGAACGCAGGTTGCTGAATCTCTTTTGGGTATTGTTGCACAAACATTGTTGCCTACCATAGATGGAGAAGGTAGAGTACCAGCTATCGAATTAATGGTTGCTACACCTGCAATTAGAAATATAATAAGAGAAGAAAAAATTCATCAAATGCCGGCAATTATACAAATGGGTCGAAAAGATGGTATGATAAGTTTAGACCAATCTTTAAAAGAATTACTAATTGAAGGAAAAATTAGTAGAGAAGAGGCTATAAAAAAGGCAATAGATAAAAATGTATTTATGCAAACCCACAGAAACTTTAAAAGTTAGTCTAAAATTTAGTTCACCATCCGAATTTTATTCATGATTCAACTTTATGGCTTCTGAAAGAATTTGACTTTTTAATGTTAATTATATAAAATTTTATACAATGATTACTACCCAAAAAGTAAATAATGTGGGAATGTAGGGGCACGATGCATCGTGCCCACAGGAAACATTAAGCAATAATATGGTGAGGGCACAATTCATTGTGCCCCTACAATATAATTATTACCAAAAGCCAAAATTTATTCTGAATTTGTTTATAAAACACTTTATAAAATATTTTTAGAGCTTTTTGGGGAATAATAATACAATTAAAAAATAATATTTTATAAAAGATAGGAGAGTAGATTATCTTTTATATTAAAGAGTAAATTTAGAAAAAAGATAATCGAAAGACCCCTAATAAGTTAATTAAGTTGAAAAATTATTTATATAGTAAACTTAATCGGATAGCTGCCGTTAATCAGCTAATAAGCGGAGTGGATAAATTCTCATTCAAGCAGGGTGGCACCGCGAGAAAATCTCGTCCCTGATGGTACTTTAATAGTATTATCAGGGATTTTTTTAATAGTAATAGAAAATAAAAATTTATCAGGGAATAATAATATAGTTGAAATCAAAAAAAGTAAATAAAATAGTAAGGTTGGGGAACGATGCATCATTAATGTAAGTGCATGATGCCATTAATGTAGAGGCACGATGCATCGTGCCCACAGGAGAAATTAAGCAGCAATATGGAAGAGGGCACAATTCATTGTGCCCCTACAACATAATTATTGCCAAAAAATAATAATTTGCTATAAAAATATCTACAGTGTACGATGTATTTAACCTGTTGAAAATATTTTTGGCTTTTTGAGGTATAACCAGAATGTTATATAAAAATATAAAGGGGGAAATATATTAAGATGAATCAGGATAAAAAAAAGATAAAAAATCCTAAAAAATTAGGAGAAATTTTAGTTTATTACAAAATTATTACTAAACAACAACTAGAGGAGGCATTAGATATTCAAAAAAATACTATAAAAAGAATAGGAGAAATATTAATTGATAGAGGATGGGTTACTCAAGATGAAATAAATTGGACTTTGGGTAAACAATTAGATATCCCCTATGTTCAAATAAATATTGAAAATATTAACACCCAGTTAGCTAAAAATATTCCCGAATATACTCTTAGGAGATTTAAATTCCTTCCTTTGATTGAATTAAATGGCGAATTAGTAATTGCTATGGCTGACCCTACTGATGAAGAAGCTAAAGAAATGATTAATGAGATTACCAATAGTAAATTGAAAATAGTATTGGCTTCATACAAAAATATTAATAATATACTCGACCTTATATTTACAAAGAAAAATATTTAATGTCATCGAAATATCAAAGAAATTCCGATGATAAAAGGTAAGTTATTTTGCCCGTTTTCAAGGGTACAAGTTTAAATAAGGAATGGATTTTAACAAGATTGTCAGGAAAAGTGTTGGATAAAACCGAAGAGAAATAACAAAAGGTATAGGAGTTTCAGGTTTCAGGGGGGAGCTTACTCCTCTGACAATCTTATTTAAAAATTGTTAAGTTCTAAAATAAACGAAAGGTGGTTAATTATGGAAATAAATGAACTATTAAGGATAGCCAAAGAAAAGGATGCTTCTGATTTACATCTTAATGTAGGAGTGCCTCCGGTAATTAGGATAAATGGGAAACTAACCAAATTAAATTTTCCTGAATTAACTTCAGAAAATACTCATAAAATGATCTATAGTATTCTAAATGAAAAACAGAAGAATGATTTTGAAAGATATGGAGAATTGGATTTGTCCTATGAAATAGAAAATGTTTCTCGATTTAGAGTAAATGTGTTCAAACATCGACTTGGAGAAGGAGGAGCGTTTAGATTAATTCCTGAAAAGATTAAGACTCTTTCCGAGTTAGGTTTACCATCTATTCTTGCCAATTTTTGTGACAAAGATAAGGGATTTGTATTAATTACTGGGCCAACAGGTAGTGGAAAATCTACTACTTTGGCATCATTGATAGATATAATAAATAATAATAGATACGATAATATAATTACTATTGAAGATCCTATTGAATTTATTCATCACCATAAAAACTGTCTTATTTCCCAAAGAGAGATAGGGGCACATACTAGATCTTTTGCAGATGCATTGCGTAATGCCTTGCGAGAGGACCCGGATGTAATATTGGTGGGAGAGATGAGAGACCTCGAAACCATTTCTATGGCTCTAACTGCTGCTGAGACAGGACATCTGGTATTTTCTACTCTTCATACTATTAGTGCATCAGAAACTGTGGAGAGGATAATAGATGTATTTCCTCCTCATCAGCAAAACCAGGTAAGAATGCAACTTGCTGGATCTCTTTTGGGGATTGTAGCTCAAACCCTCTTGCCAACTTTAGATGAAAAAGGAAGAGTTCCGGCGCTAGAAGTGATGATTGCCAATTCTGCAATTAAAAACTTAATAAGAGAAAATAAAGCTTATCAAATTCAATCTATGATTCAAATTAGCAAAAAGGAGGGTATGCAAAGTTTAGATCAGTCATTGAAAGATTTATTGATGGAGGGTAAAATTAGTCGTGAAGATGCGATAAGAAAAGCAATCGACAAAAAGGCATTTGAGAAGCATCAATATAATTATTAGAGTAAATAAATAATTTTTCTGATTTTTTTAATAGATTAACTAAGAAAAATATAATACTTTACGGTATAAGAATTTGAAAAAAATCATATCTTAAAGTAAGAAATTGGTTTATTATAAAAAAATCAATTTTTACAAAAGATGGTAAATAATAGAAAGGGAGAAAAAAATGAATATTAGGATTCCTAAGGGAACACAAGATATTTTACCAGAAGATATTTCGAAATGGTATTTTGTCGAAAATAAAATAAGAGAAGTATTGATTAAATATGGATATCAAGAGATTAGAACTCCGATATTTGAACATACCGAACTTTTTGTTCGAGGAATAGGTGAATCAACTGATATAGTTACTAAAGAGATGTTTACTTTTCTTGACCGAAAAGGACGTAGTCTTACTCTAAGACCAGAGGGAACTGCACCAGTGGTGAGGTCCTATTTAGAAAATAAAATGAGTAGGGTATACCCTGTATTGAAATTATTTTATCTTGGTCCAATGTTTAGATGTGAAAAACCACAAGCAGGCAGATTTAGGCAATTCCATCAATTTGGGATTGAGGTAATTGGAACTAAATCTCCCGAGGTGGATGCTGAAGTTATCATTGCCTCTATAGAAGTATATAAAAAATTAGGATTAAAAAACTTAGAAGTTTTAATAAATAGTGTAGGCTGTAAAAAGTGTCGTGCTATATATATTCAAAAATTAAAAGAATTTATTAAAGATAAAATAGATTTTCTATGTTTAGAGTGTAAAAATAGGTATAGTAAAAATCCTTTGAGAATTTTAGATTGTAAAAAGGATAGTTGCCAAAAAATTATTAAAAAAACTCCCATAATTACCGAATATCTTTGCCAGGATTGCCAACAACATTTTGCAGAGGTTAAATCGTATTTGGATATTCTTGGAATTAAGTATTTTGTAGAACCTCGACTGGTAAGAGGATTAGATTACTATACCAAGACTGCGTTTGAAATAATATCTGGAGAATTAGGAGCGCAAAATGCAATAGGTGGTGGAGGGAGATATGACGATTTAGTCGAAGAACTAGGTGGAGATCCTACTCCTGCTGTTGGATTTGCCGCTGGGATAGAGAGAATGATTATCGTAATGAATCAACAGAATGTTGAATGGCCTAAAAATAGAGGATTAGACATATTTGTCGCTAAGGTTAAGGGAATAAACAAAGATATAGCTTTTAAATTATTACAAAAAGTTAGAAGTGCGGGTTTATCGGCAGATATGGATTATTCTTCAAAAAGTTTAAAATCTCAAATGAGATTAGCCCATAAAATTGATGTAAAATATACAGTAATTATTGGTGAAGAAGAATTAGCTAAAAATATGGTCACTTTACGCAATATGAAAACCAAAGAACAAAAAGAAGTTAAGATAGATAACCTAATTGATGAGTTAACATTATGCATAAATAATGTGTAGTGTTTAGCGTAGAGTATTTATGTTGTAGGGGCAAGATGAATCGTGCCTGCAGAATAAATTGGGTAATAATATAGCGAGGACACAATTCATTGTGCTCCTACAATCCGATTATAACCAATAAATTGGTATAATTATGTCTTCATCGGTGTAATTATAAATAAGGGGGCAGCATAGATGGGAATTATAAGAATAAGCGATATTGAAAATTATGAAAGTAAAGAAATAGAGATTAGAGGATGGTTATATAATAGGCGTTCAAGTGGGAGTATTAAATTTTTAATTATCCGGGATGGTACTGGATTTATTCAGGCAACTCTTATTAAGAATGAGATTGAAAAAGAAATGTTTGAAAAAATAGATAATATTGAATATGAATCTTCCATAAAAGTAATTGGTTTGGTAAGAAAAGAAAACAGGGCTCCGCTGGGGTTTGAAATTTTAGTAAAAGATTTCGAAGTTGTTCATAAGGCAGAAGAAAATTATCCTATTACTTTAAAAGAACATGGAGTAGGATTTTTGATGAATTATCGGCATTTATGGCTAAGATCTCCTCGACAAAATGCTATTTTAAGAATAAGAGCAGAGATTATTAAATCTATCCGTGATTTTTTAGACCAAAATGGTTTTATATTAATAGATGCACCCATACTAACTCCAGCAGCCTGTGAGGGGACTACTACTTTATTCGAAACAGATTATTTTGGAGATAAAGCTTATTTAACCCAGAGTGGTCAATTATATAATGAAGCTGCAGCGATGGCTTTTGGCAAAGTATATTGTTTTGGTCCCACCTTTAGGGCGGAGAAATCTAAGACAAGAAGACACTTAATGGAATTTTGGATGGTAGAACCGGAAGCTGCCTATGTAGAACTTGAGGAAAGCAATGAAATTCAGGAAAGATTGATTACTTATATAGTAGGACAAGTGTTGAAAAATAGAAAAAGAGAATTGAATATGTTAGAAAAGGATATTTCCAAATTAAAGCTAATTAAACCCCCTTTCCCAAGATTGTCTTATGACGAGGCTATAGAAATATTAAAACATAATGGTTCAAAAATCGAATGGGGAGATGATTTTGGAGGCGAAGATGAGACTATTTTGTCTAATAAATTTGACAATCCCGTATTTATACATCGTTACCCAATAAATTGTAAAGCATTTTATATGAAACCAGATCCTCAAAGACCTGAAGTTGCTTTATGTGCAGACCTTTTAGCCCCAGAAGGATATGGAGAAATTATCGGAGGGGGACAAAGAATAGATGATTATAATTTGTTAGCTGAAAAAATTAAGGAGCACAAGTTGCCTAGGGAGAATTATGAGTGGTATTTAGATTTAAGAAAATACGGTTCAGTTCCTCATTCTGGTTTCGGTTTAGGCATTGAAAGAACAGTTGCCTGGATATGTGGATTAAATCATGTTCGGGAAACTATTCCATTCCCCCGTATGTTGAATAAAATTTATCCGTAGAAACAGTATCGAGTATCGAGTATATAGTATTTGTTAGTTGGTTAACTGGTTTAGTAAAAAGAGTAAAAGCCAGGAGTCAGAATTTAGAAGACAAAAATCAAATTAATATATGATTGAAACCCAAAAAGTAGATCAAATGGTAAGGTAGGGGGCACGATGCATCGTGCCCACAGTGGAAATTAGGTAATAATATTAAGAGGGCACAATTCATTGTGCCCCTACAACGTAATTATAACCAAAAAGTTGTAATTTATTATAAAATTATCTACAAGATACTATCTATATAACGCGTTAAAAATATTTTTGGCTTTTTGGGAAATAACCATATATAGTAAATTAAAATATGGAAACTATTAGCCAAAATTAAGAATAAAAATAAATTTTGGAATCTTTACGCGATACTCAATACGTGATACGAAACATAAAAGGAGTTAGATAATAAAATGAAAAATACTAAAGAAATTATAGAATCTATAAGCTCTTGGAAGAGAACTAATTCTTGTGGAGAGCTTCGTAAAAAAGATATAGGTAAAGAAGTAGTTTTAATGGGATGGGTACAGAGCAGAAGGGATCATGGTGGTTTGATTTTCGTAGATTTAAGAGACTGCAATGGATTAACTCAAATTGTATTTGATCCAGAAGAGTCTACTGAAGCACATCAGAAGGTCCGTAAAATTAAAAACGAATATGTTATCGCTATAAAGGGCATAGTTGTACCACGTTTACCAGGCTCAGAAAATCCTAATATGCCCACAGGGGATATCGAAGTGAGGGTTAAACAAATAAAAATATTAAATATTTCTGAAGCCTTACCTTTTAACATCGACGATAAATTGGAAATAAGTGATAACCTAAGGTTAAAATACCGTTATTTAGATTTAAGAAGGCCTAAAATGCAAAGAAATATAAAACTACGCCATCAAATTTGTATGGAAATCAGGAATTATTTAAATAATAAAGGATTTTTAGATATAGAGACTCCATTTTTAACCAAAAGTACACCTGAGGGAGCAAGGGATTATATAGTTCCCAGTAGAGTTAATCCAGGTAAATTTTATGCTCTTCCGCAATCACCTCAGCTATTTAAACAATTATTAATGATAGCCGGATTTGAAAAATATTATCAGATAGTTCGATGTTTTCGCGACGAAGATTTAAGAGCTGACCGAGCACCCGAATTTACCCAACTGGATATGGAAATGTCATTCATTGATAGAGAAGAAGTATTCAGTTTGATTGAAGAGATGTTTGTTTATTTATTTAAAAAATTATTTGATGTTGAAATTGCGACTCCTTTTTTAAAAATGGATTACCAGGAAGCAATATCTAAATATGGAACAGATAAGCCAGATTTGAGATTTGGAATGGAAATAATTGATCTCACCAAAGTATTTAATAAAAGCTCTTTTAAGGTATTTCAAGAAGTATTAAGTAATCAAGGTAAAATATGTGCGATAAAAGTAGAAGAAGATAACCAATTTTCTCGAAAGAAGCTCGATGATTTACAATTGTTTATTTCTTCTTTTGGAGCAAAAGGCCTTTCTTTTATAAAATTTAAAGAAGGAAAAGATTTTCAATCTTCAATTGCTAAATTTCTTTCTTCAGAAGAGATTGAAAAAATAAGGCGTGAAACAAAAGCCCAACAAGGAAACATTATATTGATAATTGCTGATAAAAAAGAAATAGTCTATGAGACATTGGGAAATCTTAGATTAAAATTAGCCAATGATTTAAATCTAATTAAAAAAGAGAAAGAAGAATATAATTTTCTTTGGGTTACAAATTTCCCCTTATTAATGTATAACCAAGAAGAAAAAAGGTTCGAAGCAGTTCATCATCCTTTTACTGCTCCTCTTGATGAAGATATAAAACTATTAGATAGTGACCCTTTAAAAATTCGTTCCAAGGCGTATGATTTAGTGCTTAACGGTAATGAAATTGGAGGAGGAAGCATTAGGATACATAATAATGATATTCAAAAAAAGGTTTTTAAGTTATTAGGAATAGATGATAAAAAAGCTGAGCAAAAGTTTGGGTTTTTACTACAAGCATTAAAATATGGAGCGCCGCCTCATGGGGGAATTGCCTTTGGTCTGGATAGATTGGCGATGATTTTAGCCGGAGCTCGTTCAATAAGGGAAGTAATTGCTTTTCCCAAAACCCAAAAAGCTACCTGTCTTTTAACTGATGCACCGTCAGAAGTAGACTTAAAACAATTAAAAGAACTGCATATTAAATTAGATTTATAGCAGTGAGCGCAGAAACCTCAAAAGATAGCGTAAAGCATGTAGCGCATAGAAAATTAGTATATAGTATCGAGTATATAGATACTGTTTTGGATATTGAAAAATAAAGCAAGTTGTGATATTATGAAATCGAAAAGAAATAAACAATTACCCTGCTGTGTTCGTGTTGACTAATTAAGTTTTGAGCCAACACTTATTAAAAAGGGATCGATCTCTAAATGTAGCATGTAAGCCTAAGGTACGCCACTCCTCTAATTGAGGTAAGGCAAATACCAAATGTTAACTGATTTAGTTAACACGGAAACATAAAGCATTTAGGTAGATGCCCACCTGTTTGAGGACAGGTATCAAAACCTAAAGCACACGACATGGCGGGGTTTTATAATTTATTTACTAATAACTTTGACAAAACTAATAAATATAATATATTATATTAACATTAAAAATTACAATTTTTATATTTATTGTATGTCTAAGGTATCAGAATTTTAAAGAAATTAGATGTTATAAATTAAATTCATTTTGAATAAGGAATGGGTTTTAACAAGTTTGTCCAGAAAGATGTATTCTATAAAACCGAATAGGAATAAAAAAATAATGAGGGGTTTCAAGGGAGTTTACTCCCCTGACAATCTTGTTTACTAAAAAATTATGAAACAAATAATTTGATATATTCAAGAATGAAATAATTATAAATAGATATTAAGTAAAGTAGAAAATTAAGAATGAATAAAGCAGAGATTAGGAATAATATTTTAAAAAAAAGACTTTCTCTCTCTCCAGAAGAAATAAAGAATAAAAGCCATAAAATTTTTTTAAATTTAGTTAAAACTCCAGAATTTTTAAATTCCTCAGATATTATGTTTTATGTTTCTACAAAAAGTGAAGTTCAAACTGAAGAGATGATTAAGTCATCAATAATGATGGGAAAAAACATTTTTGTTCCCATTATTTTGTCAGATTCTATTAATTTAGTTCCTTCAAGATTAATTGATTTTGATAGAGAATTAGCAAAAGGCAAAAAAGGAATTTTTGAACCAAAAGAAGAATATCGCAGATTATTTCCAGCCAAAGATCTTGATTTAATAATATTACCAGGGGTAGCTTTTGATACTGAGGGGAATAGAATTGGTAGGGGATTAGGATATTATGATAACTTTTTAAAAGGAGTTAACCCTTCTACAAATACTATTGCCTTAGCTTTTGAAATACAAATAGTAGAAAAAATACCAACTAACGAAAAAGATGTTCCAGTTAATAAAATAATAACTGAAAAAAGAATAATTAACAGTAGTGAGTATCGAGTATATTATGAACAACGAGATACAAAGCACAGGGGGAAGTAGTAATATGAAATTAAAAGAAAAAACACAGAAAGAAAATAAATCAACCGAAGAAATGTCAGAAATGCTCAACGAATCTTTAGAAAAATTCAAAAAAATAAAGAGGGGAGACATAATTAAAGGAAAAATAGTCAAAGTTAGTGAAGATGGCTATTTTCTTGATGTAAAATACAAAATGGAAGGATTTCTTCCTAAAAATGAGGAATCGCTTTTTTCTAAGGAAACCAAAACTATGACTAATGCCTTAGAAATTGATGACGAAATATATGTTTATGTAAATAATATAGACGAAAAAAATGGACATATTATTTTATCAAAAGAAAAGGCAAAGTATATTCAATTATGGGAAAAACTTAATGAGATATATAGAAAAAAAGATAAAATAAATGCAGAAGTTATTGAAAAAACCCCTAACGGTTTAGTAGTAAATTTAGGTATAAAAGGATTTGTCCCTAAATCACAAATTGAACAAAGAATGGTAAAAGAAGAAGATTTAGATAAATATATAGGTAAAAAATTAGATTTTATTATTATCAAATTAGACAAAAAAAGCGAGAAAGTAATTCTATCTCATCGCTTAATTGTGGAAAAGGAACGTAAAATATTGCATAAAAAAACCCTGGCAAATTTAAAAGTAGGACAGGTAAAAGAAGGAATTGTTACCAATTTAACTAATTTTGGTGCTTTTATAGATATAGGCGGGGTAGAAGGATTACTACATATTTCCGAAATTACCTGGCGCAATATGAAAGATGCCACTAAATTACTAAAATTAGGTGACAAAATTAAGGTAAAAATTATTGATTTTGATAAAGAAAAAAACAAGATTTCCTTAAGTATTAAGCAAATTTCTCCAGATCCTTGGGAAAATGTTAAGGAAAGATATTCTGTTGGTGATGAAGTAGAAGGAAGAGTGATATCAATTAAAGATTTTGGGGCATTTATTGAGATTGAGGAAGGGCTTAATGGCTTATTGCACATTTCAGAAATGGCCTGGGCTTATGTTAAAAGCCCTTCAGATTTAGTTAAGGAGGGAGAGTTATTAAAATTAAGGATTTTAGAGATTGAGCCAGAAAAAAGAAAAATTTCTTTAGGATTAAAGCAATTACTCCCTGATCCCTGGGAAGATATTGACAAAAAGTACCCAATTGGTTCAGTTGTTGAAGGGAAAATAACTCAGGTAACTTCCTATGGAGCTAATGTGGAATTAGAGGCAGGAGTTGCAGGAGTAATTCATCTTTCTGAAATTGATTGGAAATATATAGAAAGACCATCTATGGTTTTTAAAAAGTATATGGTGCTCCCATTAAAGGTAATAAAAATTGATAAAGATTCTCGTATAATATTTTTAAGTAGAAAAAGAACTTTACCCAATCCCTGGGATAATATAAGTAATTTTTATCAGACTGGTAATATCGTAAAGGGTAAAATTACGAGAATAAAAGATTTTGGGGCTTTTGTTGAATTGGAAAAAGGAATAGAAGGATTTGTACCAGTATCAGAAATTGATTGGGAAAAAACAAAGCACCCTAATGAAAAACTAAAAAAAGATAAAGAATATGAATTTAAAATAATAAATATAGATAAAGATAAATTACAAATAACTTTAAGCAAGAAAAGGTTATTACCAGATCCCTGGGAGGAAATTAAAAAGAAATATCCTGTCGGAACTTTAGTAGAGGGTAAAGTGGTAAAACTTACTGATTTTGGAGCTTTTGTAAATATAGAAGATAATATCGATGGTTTAGTTCCTTTATCAGAAATATCTAATAAAAAAATAGATAATCCAGCAAGTGTTCTTTCAGTGGGGGAAGAAGTTTTAACTTTAGTAATTAAATTAGATGGAAGAAGAAAAAAAATTAGTTTAAGTATCAGAAAGGCTGAAAAAGAAGAACAAAAACGATTTATAAGTGAATATAACAAAAAACAGGGTACTGACAGGATATTATTTAAGGATATATTTGGAGATATATTTAAAGAGAAATAGAATGGTTGTTAGCGTATAGCGTCCAGCATCCAGCGTTTAGGATAATCAGTAGAACTATAAATTTATAGTTAAACTTGTGTTCGCAAAAAGCGGGTAAACAAAAAACTATAGTTAAAAACTTAAAACTTTTTTGTATAAACTATTGATTTTAATTGATATGGTGAATATAAATGGAAATGCCAAAAAAAGGTTTTACCCATCAAAGAATTGGAGAAATATTATTAAACCAAGGTTTAATTACTTCTCAACAATTAGAAGAAGCCCTTAAAGCACAAAAAGAAGGTAATAAAAAAAAGCTGGGAGAAATCTTGGTGGATATGGGGGCGTTAAGTAGAGAAGAATTATATGAGGTTTTACAATATGTTTATGAAACTGAATATGTGGATCTATCTAATTATGTAATAGATCCAGAGGTAATATCTCTTATTCCCGAAAAAACTGCTCTACAATTTACCTTGATTCCTATAAGTAAAAATAAAGATGAGTTAGTTGTTGCTATGGCTAATCCTTTAGATGTTTACGCTATAGACTTTGTAAAAGATTACACCAAAGTTAAGAAGATTAAGTGTATGTTAGCTCCCGAAGAAGATATTGTGAATGCCATTAATAGTTATTATAAGTTAGGGGAATATGATGATATTATAGAAAAATTAGACACTGAAGTAGTGTTTAAAGAAGAGGAAAAAGAGGAAGATTCTAAAAAATTAGAGGCAATAAGTAGAGAAGCCCCTATTATTCAACTAGTAAATATGTTAATTGTCCAGGGAGTAAAAGATAGGGCAAGTGATATTCATATTGAACCAAACGAAAGGGGTTTATTAATTCGATTTCGTATTGATGGAATGTTACATGATATCAGAACTTTACCCAACAAGATAAAATCAGCCGTCACTTCTCGAGTGAAAATATTGGCAAAAATGGATATTGCTGAAAGGCGTATTCCTCAGGATGGACGTTTTCAAGTACAATTCGGAACAAGAGAAGTTGATTTAAGAGTTTCTACAATTCCTACAGTATTCGGAGAAAAAACTGTTTTAAGATTATTAGATAAGAGTAAAGGTTTAATTAAATTAGAACATCTCGGTTTCTTGCCTAAACAATTAACTCAGTTTAAATCAATGATTTCTAAATCTTATGGAATAATATTACTTACAGGACCTACCGGTAGTGGTAAAACTACTACTTTATATGCCGCATTAAATAAGGTAAATTCTAAAGATAAAAATATTATTACCGTCGAAGACCCTGTAGAATATAGACTTGATAGAATAAATCAAATTCAAATTATACCCAAAATAAATTTGACTTTTGCTAATGCACTACGCTCAATATTACGACAGGATCCGGATATAATAATGGTTGGTGAAATACGAGATATCGAAACTGCAGAAATTGCCGTTCAAGCCGCTTTAACTGGACACTTAGTTTTAAGCACTTTGCATACTAATGATGCAGCAAGTGCATTAACTCGTTTGATTGATATGCAAGTCGAACCTTTTTTAATTTCCTCTTCGGTTATTGGAGTAATAGCTCAAAGATTAGTAAGAGTGATTTGTGAAAAATGTAAAGAGGAGTATATACCCAGTGAAGAAGTATTGAGCGAGCTTAATATTAAGAATAATTTAAAGAATAATAGTAAAATTAAATTATATAGAGGAAAAGGGTGCTCTTTTTGTAAAAATACAGGATATTATGGAAGAACCTCTATATATGAACTTATTGAATTAGATGAGGAGATTAGATCTCTTATTGTTTCTAAAGCTTCTAGTGATGTAATTAAAGAGGTTGCTATTAAAAAGGGTATGATGACTCTAAAGAATAGTGGATTAGAAAAAGCAATGCAGGGAATTACTACTATAGAGGAAGTTCTAAGAGTCGCAGGATAAATAGGTAGACAAGTAGAATACAGAATTCAGAAGCCAGGAGTCAGAATGAGGAAACCAGCTAAAACTTTTCAAGATTTAATAGTATGGCAAAAGTCGTATAAGTTTGTTCTTGATTTATATAAATTAACAAAAGAATTCCCAAAAACTGAAATTTATGGTTTGTCCTCCCAAATTCGACGTTCAGCTGTATCAATTCCTGCTAATATTGCTGAAGGATTTAAGAGGAAAGGAAAAATTGATAAAGCCCGTTTTATGAATATTGCTCATGGGTCTTTAGAAGAATTGCGCTGTTACTTATTTTTAGCAAGTGATCTTGGATATTGTGATTCTTCACAACATTTATTACAAATTGAAGAAATAAGTAAATTATTAGAAGCATATTATAATTCACTTCTGAATTCTGACTCCTGACTACTGAATACATAAGTAAATTATTTTTAAATAAGGAGAAATGTTTTTTATGAAATATATGTCTAGTTGCGAAATTAGAGAAAAATTTTTAAAATTCTTTGAAAGTAAAGGACACAAAATAATCCCCAGTGCATCTCTGGTTCCTGCAGATCCCAGTATTTTATTAACCATTGCTGGCATGGTTCCCTTCAAACCAATATTTTTGGGTCAGGTTAAGTCATCTTTGAAAAGAGCTACTACGTGTCAAAAATGTATTCGAACAACTGATATTGAAAATGTAGGTAAAACAGCTCGTCATCATACATTTTTTGAGATGTTGGGAAATTTTTCTTTTGGTGATTATTTTAAGAAAGAGGCGATTCAATGGGGATGGGAATTTTTTACTGAGGTTATAGGATTTCCAGAGGAAAAGTTATGGGTGTCGATATATAAGGATGACAATGAAGCTTACGATATATGGCACAATCTTATTGGACTTCCCGAGGGAAAAATTATTAGATTAGGAGAAGAAGATAATTTTTGGAAAGTTGGGCCTACTGGTCCTTGTGGACCTTGTTCGGAAATTTATATTGACTTAGGAGAAGAGAAAGTATCAGAAAAGGGTGGAGGAGTTGGAGTGGATGGCGAAAGATATTTGGAATTATGGAACTTAGTATTTATGCAATACAACCGTAATGAAGATGGTTCACTTACTCCTTTACCAAAAAAGAATATAGATACCGGCTTGGGTTTAGAAAGAATAGCATCTGTGTTACAAAAAGCTGATACTGATTTCGAAACAGATCTATTTTTTCCTATTATAAATTTTGTTGCTAAGAATGCAGGCGTAAAATATCATGAAGATGAGAAAAAAGATTTAGCTTTAAAAGTAATTGCTGACCATATAAGAGCTTTAGTTTTTATGATTGCTGATGGAATTATGCCTTCAAATGAAGGACGGGGATATGTGCTTCGAATGTTATTGAGAAGAGCTTTTCGTTATGGTAGATGGCTTAATTTTAATCAGCCTTTCTTATATGAAATTGCTCCTGTGGTAATTAACCTAATGAAGGATGTATATCCTGATACAGCAAAAGCAGAAGGTCAAATTTGTCAAATAATACTTACAGAAGAGAGAAAATTTCAAGAAACTCTAAATGTGGGAATTCAAATTTTAGATACGATGAAAAATGAATTAAAGAAAAAGAATAGGAAAATGCTTGGAGGAGAAGATGCATTTAAGCTTTATGATACTTATGGTTTTCCTATAGAATTAACTAAAGATATTCTTAAAGAGGATGGATTTGGAATTGACGAAGAAGATTTTGAACAAGAGATGAAAATTCAAAGAGAAAGATCACGAAAAATTTGGGTAGAATCGAAAATTAATTTTCAAAGTAATAAAGACAAAGAGATAATTTATGAGAAAATTCTTAAAGATTGCGGAGAAACAGAATTTACTGGATATGAATGTAAGATGGAAAAAGCCAAAGTAATCGCCATTATAAAAGAGGGCAAAATAGTAAGCAAGGTAAAAGAAGGGGATAAATGTGAAATAATTTTAAATAAAACTCCATTTTACGCTGAAAAAGGCGGGCAAATTGGAGACCGAGGAGAATTTATATCCTCTAAAAAAAATGATAATTTACTACTTGCCATATCAGATACTCAAAGCCCTGTCGAAGGTCTTGTTGTCCATTTTGGAAAGGTAGTTAAAGGTGAAATAAAAATTAATGAAGAGGTAGTCGCCAAAGTAGATTTAACCAGAAGAAATGCGATTGCCCGAAATCATACCGCTACCCATCTTTTACATCGCGCGCTTAGAGATGTATTAGGAAATCATGTAAAACAATCAGGGTCCTTAGTAAATGATACCCATCTTCGCTTTGATTTTAATCACTTTGCCCCCTTAACTAAAGATGAATTAGATAAAGTAGAAGAATTAGTAAATAGAAAAATATTAGAAAATTTGGAAATAGAAACAAAGGTAACCAGTTTTGACCAGGCCAGGGAAATGGGAGCGATTGCCCTCTTTGGAGAAAAATATGGAGAAAAAGTAAGGGTAGTAAAGATAGGAGAATACAGTTTAGAATTATGTGGAGGAACACATTTAGAGAATACATCCAATATTGGTTTATTTAAAATATTAAATCAAGAAGGAATAGGAAGTAGTATAAGAAGGATAGAAGCTGTAACTGGTGAATATGCCCTAAGATATGTTAAAGAAAGAGAAAATATTATAGACGATATTTCTGATAAATTACAAGTTGTTCCTTCGGAAATTATCGTAAAATTGGATCAAATATTAGATAATCTTAATAATTTAAAGCGAGAAATTAAAATTACTCGAAATAGATTGGCTCGGTATGAAATTGAGGAAATAATTTCTAAAATAAGAAAAATTAAAGAAATAAATATTATATCGGCTAAAGTTGAAGCTTCAGATAATAGTGATTTAAGAAATTGGGGAGACCTGATTAAAGAAAAGATTAAGTCAGGCATAATATTATTAGGAACGAAAATAGAAGAAAATAGAGTTGCTTTGTTGGTTATGGTAACTGATGATCTGGTAATGAAGGGTTTTGATGCTGTAAAGATTATAAAATCAATAGCTCCAATTGTAAATGGAAAAGGTGGAGGCAAAAAAACATTGGCTCAAGCAGGGGGGTCAGAAGTCAATAAACTAAACCAGGCTTTAGCCAAAATATACGAAATTATTTAAACAGTATAACAGTATCGAGTATCGAGTATATAGTAAAGACAATAAAAAATATGTAGGACAGGCGTCTCGCCTGTCTAAATCTTTAGTAATTAGAAAATTGTATTAATTGGTAAATTGGAAAATCGGGGCATTGGTGAATTAAATTATGCGAATTTTAGGTATAGATTTAGGCGAAAAAAGGATTGGAATTGCTATAAGCGATGAATTAGGAATTACCGCTCAAGGGCTACCGATAATTCCTTCAACCACTGAAGACGAGAACATTAAAAAAATTAAAAAATTAGTTGATAAATATGATGTTAAAAAAATTATTTTAGGGTTACCTAAAAATATGAATGGAACTTTGGGTAAGCAGGCAGAAAAATCTCTTTCCTTTGCCCGAAAAATTAAAAATATTTATCAAATACCAGTAGAATTAGAAGATGAACGTTTAAGCACTTCAAAGGCGGAAAAGTTATTAATTCAAGCTGATAGGAGTCGAAAGAAGCGAAAAAAAGTTATTGATAAGATGTCAGCAGTAATTATTCTTCAATCATATTTAGATAGAAGGATGATGAATAAAGATTAAAAAAATGAACTTCATTCATAAATTATTTTTCATATTTTCTTTAGTATTTTTAATTATTATCTTATTTTTTACTGCAGTATATTCCCCCTTTAATGAGAATTCTACAATCCATAAAATTATTAATATTCCATCTGGCACCAATGCAAGAGAAGTGGTAAATATTTTAGAAGAGAATGAGATAATTGGAAAAAATAATTATGCATTGAGAGTCTTAATAAAATTGTTAAAATTGGAAGAGAGATTGAAGTATGGGGAATATGATTTAAGCCCGGCAATGAATATGATACAAATTTTAAAAAAATTGGTTAAAGGGGAAGTGGTTTTATATAAAGTTACCATTCCTGAAGGTTATAATTGTGAACAAATTGCAGAATTATTAGATAAAAAAGGGATTGCAAAAAAAGAATCTTTTCTAAATCTGGTAAAAAATGGTAAAAAATCCTGGGAAGGTTATTTATTCCCTGATACCTATGAAGTACCAAAAGGATATGGTTCAGAGAATATGCTTAAACTTTTATTATTGAACTTTAATCAGGAAATGGATAAACTTACAACTAAAGTTGAAGAGAATCAGTTTTCTTTGCACGAAATAATTACCCTGGCTTCTATAATTGAAAAAGAGGTAAAATATAATGACGAAAAAAGCAAAGTTTCCTCAGTATTTCATAATCGGTTGAAAAACGGTATGAAATTACAATCTTGTGCTACCATCCAATATATTTTAGGGAAACCAAAAGAAAAATTGGAAGAATCTGATTTGAAAATTGATTCACCCTATAATACATACCTCTATAAAGGTCTTCCCCCAGGACCAATCTGTAATCCCGGACTTGACTCAATTATTGCTGCTCTTGAACCCGAAAAGGGCGATTGGTTATATTTCATTTTAGGAGAAAACGGAAGACATATTTTTTCTAAAACTTATCAAGAACATCTCAAAAACAAAATGTAAACAAAGGTGCCTGGCACCTTTGTTTACATTTTAAGGAGAAAGTTTATGAAACCGTTAATAATAGGTATTGCAGGAGGAACTGGATCAGGAAAAACTACAGTCGCTAATCGGATATATGAAAGTTTAAAAGGAGTAAATGTAGTAGTAATTCAACAAGATGCATATTATAAAGATTTAAGTCATCTTCCTTTAGAAGAAAGGAAGAAAATAAATTTTGACCACCCATCTGCTTTTGATAATGATCTTTTGATAGAACATTTAAAGAAATTAATTAGGGGAGAAGAGATTGAAAAACCTATATATTCATTTACCGATTATACTCGCAAAAAGGAGACTGAAAAAGTTTTTCCTCAAGATATAATTATATTAGAAGGAATTTTAGTATTAGAAGAAGAGAGAATAAGAGACCTTTTAGATATTAAAATTTATGTCGATGCTGATGAGGATGAAAGATTTATAAGAAGATTAGTGAGGGATACCAAAGAAAGAGGACGAACTATGGAATCAGTGATTGAACAGTATTTAAATGTAGTAAAACCAATGTTTTTACAGTTTGTAGAACCTTCGAAAAGATATGCTGACATTGTTATTCCCCAGGGTGGTCTTAATGATGTTGCAATTGATATAATAGTAAGCAAGATAAAATCTCGTACTTAATTTAGTATATAGTTGACAACTAGCATAACAT
>DOTB01000017.1 GCA_003513845.1 Candidatus Atribacteria bacterium
CGAAGTTGACTTGTCAAATAAAAAACCGATAAAATTAAAAAAAGGGGAGGTTGGGGGAAGTTATACGTCACTCCAAAGATTTATCTAAGCTTAAACTTTTTTGCTCATCTACTTTTCTCATAATAAAGAATAATATAAAAAGCATCCCTAACCCGGTAATATTAAAGAGAAGACTTTTTATTATTACTAAAATGCCCGAAATTAAAATAATTCCTCTTTCCCATAAATTTAGTTTTCGACTCAGAAAACCAATTACAGCTGAACTTATAATAGTAATAGAAACTAAAGACCTTACTATGCTGTAAAGTATGTCTAAATTGGAACCTTTAAGTAAAAAAGAATTATCATAAACAAATAGATAAGGAACTAAAAATGCTGAAAAACCTAATATCAATGCGTATTTTGCGCTTTTTACCCAATTAGCATCGGCAATTCCTGAAGCAATGTAGACTGCCCCGCAGACAGGAGGAGTTATGGCAGATATTATGGCAAAGTAAAATATAAATAGATGAGCGGCAAGTGGAATGATTCCGAGTTTAATAAGCGCAGGTGCCCCAATTACCGCCGCAACCAGATATGCAGCGGTTGTGGGTACTTCCATCCCCAGAATAAAAGAAGTTCCCATGGTTAAAAAAAGTGCTAAAAGAAGATTTTCTTTGCTAAAATCCAATATAAAACTCGAAAGTTTTATGCCCAATCCAGTTTGGTTTATTATACCTATTATTATTGAAGCACAGGCGGTAATACTTGCAATTACTGCAGCTTGCCTGGCACCATTAGTGAATCCTCTATAAAATTTTGGCCAGATACTTTTAAAATCTATCTGCCAGTTTATGTTAAAACAGAATAGAATTACAACTGTAAAAAATGCCCAGAAGGCTGAGTACTGTGGAGTATATCCTCTAAATAGAAAATATAATAAGGTAAAAAGGGGCAGAATAAAAAATCCCGAAGTTTTTAAGGTTTCTAAGGTTGAGGGAATATTTTGAGGATCGATACTTTTTTTATTCTCCTTTAATGAATAAAAATGAATTCCTATTCCGATGGCGTAAAAATATAAAATAGCAGGTAGAGTTGCGGATAAAGCTATCTTAAGATAGGGAATTTGGATAAGTTCTGCCATAATGAAAATACCTGCTCCCATAATTGGTGGCATTATTTGTCCTCCCGAGGATGCAGCTGCTTCAACTCCTGCGGCAAAAGACTTGTCATATTTTAATTTTTTCATCATAGGAATAGTAAATACGCCTGTAGTGGCAACATTTGCAGAAGCGCTTCCGGAGATACTACCGAATAAAGCACTTGACAATACTGCTACTTTAGCAGGCCCTCCCTTAAATCTACCAGCTAATTTTAAGGAAAAATTTATAAATCCTTTCCCTCCGCCGCTTTCCACCATAAATGCCCCAAACATTATAAATATGACAATAATATTTACTGATATTCCCACAATCATTCCCCAAATACCATTAGTTGTAAGATATAACATTCCTAAAATTGTGCTGGGAGTAAGTTGTACATGGCCAAAATGTCCAGGGAGTAAATGACCGAAAAAAGCGTACATCAAAAAAAGGAAAGAGATAATTGGTAAGGCGGGCTTTACACATCTTCTTGTCGCTTCTAATATTAATAGAATCATTATGATAGCGAGTAATATTTGTAATTTCCCATCGACTATGCCATATTGATATATAATTTTTTTATAATTTATAGCAATGTAAATAGAAGTAATGAATGATAGAGATGCAAGTAAAATGTCGCTAATAAGTTTGGTTTTACTTTTTTTGATAGGAAAATATAAATAAATAATAGGCAGTGCCAGGCAAAGATGAACACTTCTCTGAATTATATTAGGAATTAATCCGGAAAATATTAAATATAAATGAAAAATGAGAAAAACAATACCAAGCAAATCCTTGATAATTTGCAGATAATCTTTTTTCATCTTTACACACTTAAATCCTTTTTAATATATTTTTTTAATTATCAATTATAATTTAATTTTTAGGAATTAAGCTATCCGGTATGTCCATACCAATTTCTTTATAGTATCTTAAGGCTCCTAAATGTAGAGGTGCTCCTAATTTTACAACATCTCCCATGTTTAAAAATTTCCCAAAAGGATGCATACCTTCCATAATTTTTCTATTTTCCCAGAAGGCCTTAGTGATTTTATAGGCAATTTCTTCAGGTAAATCACTTATAGTATAAGTTCCTACAGGATTAGAGAAACTTTTTACGGGATAATTAATATTAGGATAAGTATTAGGTAAAATTATAAACCTTGTAAATACCGGATTTTTTTCTTTAAATTTTGCAAAATCTTCATCTTCTAAAGATAAAAGCCTTATTTTAGTGCTTGAAGATAATTCTACAACCATAGGACTGGGGGGAGGAGATGATGTAGCAAATCCTACTACTTTTCTATTTTTTACTGCATCAACTGCTTCTTTTAGAGATGCTTTTTTAATTTGTATTTCATCTAATATTCCCATGTTTTCAAAAAGCTCTAAAGTTATAGCTTCTCCCGAACTTCCTAATCCTCCGGGAATAAACGGTTTTCCCACAAGCTCTTTAAAAGTTTCTATACCGCTATCCTCTCTTACCAACCAATGCATTACGATTCCCGGTATGGGCCAGAGAGTCCTAATTTTTTCATATCCACCTTCTTCAAATTTACCTTCTTCTTTAAGAGCTTTTAAAATATTGGAAACGGTTGAAGTAAATACGAAATTTTGCCTTGTCTTTGATTCTTTTACATTAGCTACAGATCCTAAACTTTCCTCAACTATCACATCAATATCTGGCGCACCACTCATAATGGCTTTAGACATACCTACAGAAAAAGCATAATAAGTTGATGCGCTGCTTGCCGATTTTAATGAAATCCTGATTTTAGAAAAAGAAAGAGTGGTAAATGAACTAAATAGAATTAATAATACCAAAACAAATACTATTCGACTGTTAAATTTTGTGCTTTTCATTAAAAATACCTCCTAAATAATAATTTATTATTTTGTATATTATAATTTAGAAATATTATATATTGCGTTTCTTAAAGAGTCAATCCCACGAATTGCCTCATCAAAAATATAAACAAAAAAGTATCGATGCCTCATATAAAAATCTAAATGAAATTATTTTAATTATAACCTAATCTCCTCTATATTTAAAGATAGAAAATTATCCTTAGATATAGAGGAGGTAGAAGGGAATGTTGACTATGGGGCAGAAAAAGATCGTAACCAGAGAATTAAGAGACAGATACCATAAATCATCTAAAAAAGAAAAGACTATTATTTTAGATGAGTTTATTAAACTTACCGGATATAATCGCTGTTATGCCTGTCAGGTTCTAAATCTAAAAAAAGAAAAAGTATTGGGGTACATGAATATAGCCGGTAAAAGAATAAAATATGTAGCGGATAATAGGAAAATCAAAAGGAAAAAGACAAAGATCTATGATCAGGAGGTTTTTAGGGCCTTAAGAAAGATCTGGGAAATCTTTGACTATATCTGTTCCAAAAGACTGGCCCCCTTCTTAAAAGAGATCCTCCCGGTATTAGAAAAATGGGAAGAAATTAAACTGAGTGTTGAGGTAAGAGAAAAGCTCTTCAAGATAAGTGCAGCCACTATCGATAGGCTTTTAGCTCCTACCAGGAAGAGATATAGAATAAAAGGCAGGTCTACTACCAGACCAGGGAGCCTACTAAAAAAGAGTATCCCCATTAGGACCTTTACCGATTGGGATGAGGCTAAACCTGGCTTTTTCGAAGTAGACCTAGTCTCCCATGATGGTGGGGCAGTAAGGGGTGATTTTATCCAGAGTCTAAACTTTACCGATATCTCTACCGGCTGGGAGGAGATGATTGCGGTAAAGAATAAGGCCCAGGTATGGGTCTTTGCTGGGATAAAGAAGATAAAAGAGAGGTTACCTTTTTCTATTCTGGGGATAGATTCAGATAACGGGGCTGAATTTATTAATGCCCATCTCCTGCGATACTGTGAGAAAGAGCAGATTACCTTTACCCGTAGCAGACCTTACCGCAAGAATGATTCCTGTTTTGTGGAACAGAAGAATTATTCGGTAATAAGAAGGGCGGTAGGATATTCTAGATATTATACTGCCGAAGAACTTACCCTCTTAAATGAACTATATGGTTATCTTAGACTCTATGTGAATTTCTTTCAACCGGTAAGAAAGTTAATCAAAAAGGAAAGGATAGGGAGTAAAGTTAAAAAAAGATATGATGAGGCTAAGACCCCTTACCGAAGAGTTCTGGCCTCTCCTAATATTAAATCTGATATAAAGATGAAATTGAAAAGCCAATATGCTATGCTAAATCCAGCAGAGCTGAAAAGAAAGATAACTAAATTACAAAATAGGCTCCTTAAATTGAATGCTCTAAAGCAAGAGATGAGTAAAGAAAAAGAAAAAGATATGGACCCTTTCGTTTATATTTCTACTTGAGGCATCGTATCACACTTCCTTTATATTTTTATGTGAGGCATTAAGGGATTTTAAAAAAATTTTATTCGAATAATCTATTTGTGCGAATTTATTTCACAGAAAATAAGTAGTTAGTTTTAGATCTCAAAAGTTCCGAAAATTTATCTTATTCTTATTCTCATAATGTTTCTTCATCTCTTTATTAAATGGTAAGTTAAGTATTTCATCTATAACTGTTCTTGCCTGCTCAAAAGATTTGGTCCTGGGGTCTCTTACCAATATTTCTTGAAGTATTCTTTTATCTCCAGATAAGAATGCTTCCATTGCCCACTCCATCCTCAACATTCTCGGAGCAAGATACATATCCATTATTCGCTTTGGTATGGGAGGATTTATCTCTTCTGGATGAATACCTTTCTGGTCTACAATTACCGGGACTTCTACCACTACATTCTCGGGAATGCCCAGAATTATTGGGCCTTTGTTTAAAATATTTAGTACAAATCTTGCTTGATTTCCATTAACCAATGCATCTATAAACTGAATATGTTGTTCTCCGCTTTTAGCATCAGGGGGGAATTCTTTTAAAAGATTAATAGATTTATCTGAGGCAAGCTTAAAACTTTTATCGGTTAATTCCTTCAAATAATTTTCTCGATACCAGGCCCAACCCAAGTCAGAATCTGCCCCTCCCCAGGGCTCCCCATACCACTTTTTCTTTACCTCTAGATTGTAATGATACTTCCAGCTCCCATTCCTGACACTATCTCCTATGGGCATTCTTCCGTAAAATTTATACATATCAATTGCTGCGGGACTCATTTGGTCATCGAAAGGGTCCTTGGGTTTCCATTTCCTCGCTTCTTCTTCTATCCATCGATCTATAAGGGGATATGCATCCTTACCTTTATAAAGAAAACGAGTAAGCCATATATTATGATTAAATCCTGCAACCTGCCAGTCTACTTCTTTTTTATCTAATCCCAAACTTTTTATCAGGGTATCAACACCATAATGTCCATGGCAAAAACCTATAACTTTAATTTCAGAATGTCTAGATATTAATGTTGTACCCTCGAACACTGGATTAGCTGCTTGAAGAAGCCAGGCATTAGGACATATCTCTTCCATGCTATGGGCTATATCTAGAAAATATTTGAGTTGATTGTAATTACTTAAAGTATAATAATCAGAAACCATATTGAACTCTTGGCTGTCTATACCTCTTTTATAACCATATTTTTCTCCCACTTCTCTAATGGCATCCAGTTGCTCATGGCCACCTACAAGAGCGGTGTTAATTACGAAATCTGCATTTTCTATTGACCGTCTCATATCGGTTGTTTTTTCAAACTTTAAATTAGCTCCCAAAGCATCAGCATACCTTGTGGCTAGAATGTATACTGAATTTAGACGCTTTTCATCAATATCCATAAGCGAAACAAGGCTTCCAGACAATCCTTTTGTATTACAAAAATCTCCCACTAATCTTAAAGAAAAAATAGCACTCCCTGCTCCTATAATGCTTAATTTTATACTTGACATTTAATTTCCTCCAACTATTAATTTTATCTATATGCATTTTATCACAACCAAATACTTTTCATTTTTCTATCCATTAGTAAAAAAAATTACTATTCTTTCAACATAAATTAATAACCTTTTAAGTAAACGATAAATATGGGGTCTCTTTCTTAAGGTAAATTATAAGGTATTTAATTAAGTTTGCCAACTTATTTTAGCAAAACATTTTTTATAAATTTCAACTTAATCATGAACTTACCTTGATAACCTTAATCATTTCTTTGCTGTTTGTAAAAGTACAGAAATAGTTTTCTGGAGCGAAGGTGGGGTTGGAGAAATTGGAATCATTCTTTCGAGAAAATCATCTTCGACATTTTAATCTATTGTGGTAGAATATTTATAGGTTTAACTTTTCTATTCATTTTTACTTTAAAAAGTGAGAAATAAGGAGAAGGACTGAAATGGAAAACTTGAGAATTCATAGCGAGCCATCTTTAAAAAATCCCCGCATGATTATGGGTTTCTCTGGTTGGATGGATGGAGGGGATGTCTCTACTGGTACCATACAATACTTAAAATTTACTCTCCAGGCCAAGAAATTTGCCCAAATAGAATCGCAAAAATTTTATATTTTTAATTTTCCAGGAGCAATGTCCGAGACAGCACAATTTAGACCTTATACTAAAATTCAAGAAGGGCTGATAACTGATTTTCAATATCCGCAAAATGAATTTTTCTATGATGAAAAGAATAATTTGGTCTTATTTTCCGGTAAAGAACCAAATATTAATTGGGATGAATATGCTAATTGCATCTTTAAAATAACTGAAAAATTTGGAGTAAAAGAAATTTATTTTGTGGGTAGTGTTGCAGGTCCAATTCCTCACACCAGGGGGATTAGAATATTTTGTTCTGTGTCTGGTGAAAAGCAAAAGGCTAAACTCAAAGAGATTGGGATAAGGTTTACTAATTATGAAGGTCCAGCAAGTATTACTACTTTATTGACCAAGTTTTCTTCAGAGAAAGGGGTAGAAATGGCTAATTTTATAGCGGAAATACCAATTTATATTCAAACCCGAAACCCTAAAGCAATAAAAGCAGTAATAGAGAAGTTGACTCAATTGCTGAAAATAGATATTAATTTCACAGATCTATCGATAAAGAGTACTCATTTTGAAAAAAGAATAGATGAATTAGTTCATAAACAACCCCTTCTCGCTGCTCAGATAAAAAGATTAGAAGAAAATTATGATAAAGAATTTTTTGAAGAAAAGGGTGGATTTGAGGAGTGGCTTAAACAGCACGGGATTGATAAATTATAAAAAGAACTTAAAAGTCTTTGTGAACAAAGTAAATTATGAGTAAAAATGATTATAAAAGAAACCCACCACTTAAAGCCATAATCAGAATAAAATTTTTTATATTTTATTTCTTAACCTTATTAAACCTGCCTCAATTCTAATAAACGCCATACTTTTTCTATTGTATTTGTCTAAGTTTATCCCATATTTTTGGGCAATCTTCTTTACAACTGGTAATGGCTCCGGATTGGCCTTTTCCCAAAAAGGCCTCAATTCTCTAAGGAAGATATTGGTAGTTATAGGACCTATACCGTAAAAACTGGTCAATCTATTTTCTAAATCTTTACTATTTTTCGCTTCTTTATGCAATTCTTTTAAACTTCCTCTGTATTCTTGGAGGAGGGTTTTACAATTTCTTAAAATTTGGGTAGAGGTTTTTCCATCATAACGGACATAACCACCCTCTCTCATAATCGGGTTTACCAAAAAATCCCAGCCCGCTTTTAATATCTTTCTTGGTTCTAAAAGATTATATCTTTCGAATGTTTTGTAAGTATTTTTAGCAATTGTTTCTGATATTCTTGCTCCAAAGAGAATGCTGGCCAGAAACCATTTAAAAATTTCTTTATCATTGTTTTTCTTTAAATAAATGCCCAACTCCTCAGAATACAATTCTTTTTTTTCTAATCTTTTTATATCCATTTGCATCAGTAAACCCTTACTTTGTATAAAATTATCCTTCTCCTAAGTCATTATTTCCCTTTCACCTTCATCTCTTTAAGTCGGTTTAAGCTTCTTCATTCCTAATCTTGGGTGTCATATTCATTTACTTATACCTTAAAGCTTTAAAAATGGCTTCTCGGATACCTTCCTTGGGGGCCTCATGACCCCACCATATCTCCTTGCCATTTATAAATATTCCACGGGGAATTTGATAACGAGAAAGAATCGCTATCTCATCTGCACAATATTCATGAACCACTACCGACTCGCCAAACTCTGCGGAAACCTCACGGACTCGTTGGGCTTCAATGTCACTTGTCGGGCAAAAGGTATTCCAGAAGAGATCAACCACTGCCTTTCCTATTATGGGTTTATACTTGAAGTTTGGTTTTAATAACCGGGGAGACTCTACTGATTCCTCAAAGAATTTCCCTAAAATAGCTATCGTGCCTTTTTGCTCTATCAATGAGAAACCGCACTTTTCGAAAAATGGAGCCGGCATAAACCAGTGATTATGGTAGTATCCCGTGGTTATTATACCTTTACGACCCTGATGTTTCGCCTCCTCTTCGGCTGAGTCAATCAAGGCCCTCCCTATACCCCTACCGTTTGTTTTCCCTGTAACGGTCAGACAGGGAATAACCATTAGATCCTGTCCTATCGGACCCCAAGGACAAATCTCTATAGGCATTATATGCAAAAATCCAACTTGCTCATTATCAATTGAAGCAATCTTCACCCGTGAGCCCTTTTTGTACATACTTTGAAGCCAGTCAATCCGTCTCTTGGCAGAAGTGTCTACCTCTTCCCTTAGGCAACACTCTGGTGTGTCATTAACATGGGTACAAGTTCCAACGAAGTATTCATCGTATTTATCTCTCATGTCGTAAATTTTTATTGATGACATCTAATTGACCTCCTTCTTATCCAACATAACAATCATAATTACAGAAAACAACAAGTAAAGACACAAGAATTTTTTCTCTTTGGTTTTTTTATCAAACTGCGCACATAACTTAAAACATCATAATATCCTTCAAAAGGGTATCCTTCACTATGTCTTTGAATAGAAGCATCATATTCCCCTGCCCATTTATCAAAACTTTTATTGCTTAACATATAAATCCTCGTAAAAAATATTTCATATATAAATTTTACCAAATTACCAACCAAAACAAAAGAAATGTATTTCTTTAACAATTTTAGGCTCATAAAAAGTGGTAGGAATGGCAAATAAAATCAAATTTTATGCAAACAAGTATTTTAAGATATTTAAAAAGATAAAAATATTTTAACAGCATCGAAGATAAATTTAGCACTAAAGAAGAGGAGGAAAACTCCGCAGATGGCAAATAAGACCTGCTGGAGTCTTTTTCCAAAAAATTGACCACCTTTGAAGGATATGGCTGAAAGGAAATAGCACCAGAAGAAGTCACAGGACCAATGGAAAATTATAAATGCAATGAAACCGAGTATTCCATAAGTCAAAGAACGAAAAATTAAGATAGAGCCAATGGCTACCCACCAAAGCAAGAAATAAGGATTGGCTACACTGAGTATCATCCCAGCCATCAGAGGGGAGCGATTATCTTTGGCAGGGTCCATCTGGGTCTGTTTGGCACCCTGAAGTAGTCCCCAGCCCATTTTTAGGAGAAATAAGCCACCGATTAATCCTATTATCCCTTTAATAAAAGATATTTTTAAAATTTCTCCGAAGCCATAAGATATTAAGATAATTAAAGGGATTTCTACAATGCCATGCCCCAAAGCAACAAATACCCCAGCATGGGGAGATTGGGTTCCTTTGCTCACTGTCATCGCAGTAATCGGCCCGGGAGCCATAACTCCAGATAAAGATATTAAAATCACTTCTAAAAGAAAAGTTGGCAATGACAATTTTTGCTCCTTAATTACTGAGTTTCACTGCTGAACAAAGACTTTATTTTGAAAATAATTCTTTTTCAATAATTTTCTCGGCAATCTGAACTGCGTTTAGGGCTGCGCCTTTTCGCAGGTTATCGGAAACTATCCACATCACCAGGCCGTTATCAGTAGAGATGTCCTCTCTAATTCTTCCCACAAAGACTTCATCCTTCCCCTCGGCAAACAAAGGCAGGGGATATTCTAATCTTTCCGGATTATCAACCACTTTAATCCCGGGGAAGGCGCCCAATATTTCTCGGGTCCTCTGCACGGAAATTTTCTTTTTGGTCTCTATGTGAACTACCTCCGAATGAGCCCGATATACAGGAACTCTCACTGTGGTAGCAGCAACTCTAATATTTTTGTCTCCCAATATCTTTCTGGTTTCGTTTAGCATTTTCATTTCTTCCGCAGTATAGCCATTTTCCATAAAAGACCCAATATGAGGGAGAAGATTAAAAGCTATCTGATAAGGATACGCCTTGATCTCAAATTCTTCATTTTTGGAAATAGAGGCTGTTTGGGCCTTTAATTCTTCTATAGCTTCCTTCCCGGTCCCCGAGACACTCTGATAGGTAGCCACTACAACCCTTTCTATCCCTGCTTCATCATAAATAGGCTTTAAAGCCATTACCATCTGGATAGTAGAACAGTTAGGATTGGCAACTAAACCTCTGTGCTGTTTTAAATCATCGGGGTTTACTTCTGGAACTACTAAGGGAACATTGGGGTCCATGCGGAAATATTTACCATTATCTATTACTATAGCCCCCTGCTGAACAGCAAGAGGGGCAAAATGTTTACTTACTTCGTCTCCTCCAGAAAAAAGGGAGATATCGATTCCACCAAAAGAATCATCTTTTAATTCCTGAACTTTTAACTTTTCTCCATTAAATTCATATTCTTTGCCCGCTGACCTGGCTGAGGCAAAAAGGATTAATTTTTCCACCGGGAATTTTCTCTGCTCTAAAACCAATCTCATCTCTTCACCAACTGCCCCGGTAGCTCCTACTATGGCAATATTATATTTTTTCATTATTCTTCACCTACTTTATCTAAATTAAATTCTTTATGGACTGCTCTTACCGCATCTGCTAAACGAGAAGAGTTAATCAAACAAGATATTCTAAGGTTAGAAGTACTGATCATATCTATATTTATATCATTTTTAGCCAGAGCCCCAAACATCCGCGCTGCTATAGACGGATCACTGGTAATACCTGCCCCCACAATAGAAACTTTTGCTACCTTTGATTCTGATATTACTCCTTTAGCGCCAATCTCTTCAGCTATCTGATTAGTAATTCGAATAGCTTCATTGAAATCATTTAAAGCCACGGTAAAGGCAATATCGTTAATTTCATTATGATGAGAGCTTTGAATAATCATATCTACCATTATTTCTTTCTCGGCTAAAGCTTTAAATAATTTATAAGCTATGCCAGGAACATCTGGGACTCCCTGGATTACGATTTTGCCTACATTAGTCTCGTGGGTTACCCCTCTTACCATAACTTTTTCTAACATCGTGTTTGCCTCCTTTATAACCGTACCCTTTCCTTCTGTAAAGGATGATTTAACCATAATCTTTACTTCATAATTTCGAGCTACATCTATAGCTCTATAATGCATTATTTTTGCCCCTAAGCTTGCCATCTCAGCCATTTCGTCATAAGAAATGGCAGGAATACGACAGGCAGAAGGAACAATTCGGGGGTCAGCAGTATAAACTCCATCAACATCGGTATAGATTTCACATACCGTCGCCCTTAGCTGAGCGGCTAAGGCGATAGCGGTAGTATCTGAACCCCCTCTCCCCAGAGTAGTAATATCACCATTGGTATTAATGCCCTGGAAACCTGCTACTATCACTATCTTGCCCTTTGCCAGGGCTGATTTTATTTTATTCTGATTTATAGTGGTAACTTTGGCTTTAGTATGGACTGTATTAGTAATGATCCCAGCCTGCATTCCAGTAAAAGAGATGGCTTCCCAACCCAGAGAATGAATAGCCATAGTCAATAAGGCAATAGAAACCTGCTCACCAGTAGAAATTAACATATCTAATTCTCGTTCATTGGGAAATTTAGTAATTTTTTGAGCCATTTTGATTAATTCATCGGTAGTATTGCCCATAGCTGAGACTACTACTACCATCTTATGCCCTTCCCTCGCTCTATCTACTATCTTCCTGGCTACCTTTTTGATTCGCTCAATATTTGCTACCGAACTTCCGCCATATTTTTGCACTATAATTTTGTTCATAGTAAAAAATCACCCCTTCAAGAATCTACCAATTGACCAATTCTCCAATCCACTAATTTAGACCCAAGCGAGACGCCTGTTCTACAGTTTTATCTTAATACTATAACTAGTGCAAAGTTAACCAAGGTAATATAGTTTTGAGATTGCTTCGCTAACGCTCGCAATGACAAAACACGGAGCGTCATTACGAGGAGCAAAGTAAGCCTGCCCCTGCGAAAACAGGGGAAGCAATCTCAAGAAATATAACATATTTTATTTAACAGAGCACTAGCTACCCAGGTAAGCAACTAACAAGCTAACTCTTTTCTTATTACACATTACTTATTACTCATTACTTACTGCCGTTCCTTCTAAGTCTGCTTCCAACACCAAGACCTGGCAATTTATTCCAGCCTTTAAAAAGGTATCTTTCATTATTTCGCTTATTATTTTCTCTGAACCCTTTTTAGTTAACGAAACTACAGTTGGCCCTGAACCACTCAAGGCCACACCTGCTAAGCCTGTCCCTTTTATTTTAGAAAAAACTTCTTCAATCCCAGGAATAAAAGGTGTCCTATAGGGTTGATGAAGCTTATCTTCCATTGCCTCAGACAACACATCCCAATCTGAATTTTGCAAGGCATTCACCAAAAGAGAAGTTCTACTTAAATTAAATATTGCGTCAGATAAAGGTACTTTTGTAGGCAAAACTTTTCTCATCTTTTCTGTACTTAAAGTGAAATTTGGTATTGACAGAACAATTCTTAAATCGTTTGAGGGCTTTATTTTGCTCCATTTTATCTCTTCTTTTCCAGTTTTATAGGCTATAGTAAAGCCACCTATTAAAGCAGGAACTATATTATCCATATGTCCCTCCAAAGAAAGGGCTAATTCAAGTATTTCCTGATAAGTTAAATTATTATTATAAAGCTTAGTAATTCCAACAATTCCGCCAATTATTGCTGCTGCACTACTGCCTAACCCTCTGGTAACTGGTATTTCGTTAAATACTCTTATTTTTAAACCCTTCTTGTCACTAATATTTTTGCTCCTTTTTAGCACTAAATCCATAGACTTCCAGATTAAGTTATTCTCATCAGTAAGAAATTTCTCTGCCCCCTCTCCTTCATACTTAATTTCCAGTCCTTCTTTTGTGACCTCTTCTATCTCTAAATTTAAATACAATTTTAAAGCCAGACCCAAACAATCAAAGCCCGGACCCAGGTTAGCAGTGGTAGCTGGAACTCGAACCTTTATCATAATTTTTCTCCCCTTTATTGGTCGATAGCAACTGGTCCTTAGGGGTTAGCAAGATAGTCGTTTTGCCAGTTTATAATTTTATTGCGACTTTGACGTATCAGGGCGCGATAATCTCATCTAATAACTAAAAACCAGTTCTGCATTTTGTATTTGGTGCTAACTACTATTCACCATTCACTAACGACTAATTAAATTTCCACCCCTCTGATGGTACTGCATATTTTCTCTACACATTCCAGACAGGAAACTTCTTTTAAAGCCTCCTGAACATTTCCCTCTTTTGCTCTATGAGTTAGAAAAACAATATCCACTATCTCCCCAGCTTCTCCTTTCTGAATAACTGAAGCAAAACTAACTTCATTTTTAGCAAAAGAACCAGCAATCTCCGCCAAAACTCCCGGTCTGTCTTTAACTCTTATTCTTAAATAGAAGGGAGATTGAGTTTGTTTGAAATCTTTAATCTCTTTCTTTTTAAAATAATTATAATTATTTCTATAGTTATTAAAATTATTAACTATCTCAACTATATCACTAACAATCATGCTCCCCGCAGGCAAGGCACCAGCCCCCAGACCAGAAAAGGTCAAGTCTCCAAATCCTTCTCCCCGTAATAGAATTCCATTGTATGCTCCATTTATATTGGCCATAGTATGTCTTTTGGGTATCAATGCCGGGTGTACCCTTATATCTAATTGCTGTCCATCATCCTTCGCTAAAGCTAATAGTTTAATAGTATAACCAAGTTCTCGAGCATATTCGATATCCAGTTTAGAAATATTTCTTATCCCTTCATAATAAATCCTATCCGGATTAATCATCGCCCTGAAGGCAATAGCTGAAAGAATAAATATCTTATTACAGGTATCAAATCCATCAATGTCTTTACTGGGGTCAGCCTCGGCATAACCTCTTTTCTGGGCTTCTTCTAAAGCTTCTTTATAGTCCCTGTCCTCATCGCTCATCTTGGTTAGAATATAATTGGTAGTGCCATTTAGAATTCCTATTATTTCTTTTAACTTATAAGAAGTAAGAGAGTTAGAAAGCGCCCCTATTATGGGTATTCCGCTTGCTACACTTGCTTCAAAAAGAAAATAAACTCTATTTTCCTGGGCTAAGTTTAAAATTTCATATCCTGCCCTGGCTATTACCTCTTTATTAGCAGTGACTACATGTTTTCCTGATTTGAGGGCCTGCATAATAAAAGTTCTAGCTGGTTCAAAACCACCCATAGTTTCCACTATAATATCAATTTCCGGGTCAGCCACTACTTCCTGGGCAGAATCGGTAAATATCTTATAAAGTTCTGGCTTAGGAAGAATTTTGTTTCTATCTTTATCAGCTATTCTTTTTAAAACTATTTTTCGGGGATATATTTTTTGTTCAATAAATCCTCTATTTTCTTGTAAAACTTTAATAACACCCTGTCCTACTGTGCCTAATCCTAATATACCAACATTTATGGTTTCTTTCTTCATAATAATTATCTTTCACCCTTTCAATTTTATATATAAAAAAATCTTTCGCCTTATTTATAAAGACGAAAGATTTTCGCGGTTCCACTTTATTTCTCTGAAATCAAAAATTTTTCAGAGCTCTCTTATTATTAGCTATAGGGGAGCTTCCCAAAAGATTTACTCTTTTTGTTTCGATTCATCTTTGGCCTCCGGGTTGGTCTTCGGCTAAAAATTTTCCGATACGAAAAATTTTCTCACCTACTCTTCCCATCATAGGCCCTTTATTAAATTTACTCAATTCTAACACTCTAAACCTATTTTGTCAAAATTTTACAACAGTTATTTCCTGGATTATATATTTACAAATTAAACTCCTAATTTTTCTCACTTAACCTTAATTCAGATCAGCTCTTTCACTAGATATAAGAGCAACGCTGGCTACTTTATCTTCTGGAGCAAGGTTCATTACTTTAACTCCCTGAGAATATCTCCCAGTCTTATGAATTTCTTCAACTGGAACTCGGATAACAATCCCCTGCTGGCTGATTAATACTATCTCGTCTCCCTCATCCACAACTTTGACAGCTATCACTTCACCCTTTTCTTTGGTTAATTTAATAGACATCATCCCTCGGCTTCCCTGTCTTTTAAATCTTCTAAACTCTTTCAAAGAAGTTCTTTTGGCATACCCTCCTTCAGTAATTAATAATAAATCTTTTTCTGAATCTGGTTCAACCAAATTAATATTTATAAGGTAATCTTGAGAGCTAAAAATCATTCCCTTTACCCCGAGAGCACTTCTTCCCATAGACCTTATCAAGTTCCCAGAGAAACGAATAGATCTCCCCAATCTGGAAGTTAAAACAACATCTTCCTGGTTCTCAGCAAGCCTTACTCCAACTAATTCATCTTCTGGAAGAAGACGAAGGGCAATTATCCCTACATTTCTTAGATTAGAAAAACTTGAAAGAGGAACTTTCTTTATCTTTCCTTTTTTGGTAGCCATAAAAAGATATTTTTCATTGTTTTCTTTGTTCTCTTTCGATTCTTCCAATTCATTACTCTTTATTGGAATAAGAGTAGTAATATGTTCTTCTTTATCAATGCCCAATAAATTAACAATGGCAACCCCTCGGGAGGTCCTCCCTCCTTCAGGTATCTGATAGGCCCTTCTTTTGTAGACATTACCTTTATTGGTGAAAAATAATATATCATGAAGATTGGTAGTAACAAACAATTGATCTACAAAATCCTCTGTCTTGGTAGTCATTCCAATTTTCCCCTTACCTCCTCTTCTCTGACTTCTATAAGTACTTAAGGGAAGGCGTTTTAGATATCCATCCTGAGTATAGGTTATTACAATATCCTCCTCGGCAATAAAGTCCTCTATGTTATGTTCTCCCACATCTTCAATAATCATAGTCCTCCGTTCATCACCATATTTTTCTTTTAAATCTAAAAGTTCCTCTTTTATAAGCAACATCATCTTTTTTTCATTTTGTAATATATCTTCTAAATAGGCGATACGTTTTATTAATTCTAAATATTCTTCTAAAATCTTTTCGGTCTCCAGAGAAGTAAGCCTCTGTAGCTTCATATCTAAGATGGCCTGAGCTTGAATATCGCTCAATCCAAACCTGCTTTTAAGTTTACTATGAGCTATATTAACATTTTTAGATTTTTTAATAATTTGGACCACTTCATCAATATTAGATAAAGCAATTTTTAAACCTTCTAAGATGTGGGCCCTCTCTTTAGCTTTCCTTAGGTCATACCTTGTTCTCTTTTCTACCACATCTTTACGATGGTCTAAAAAACACTTGATTATTTCTCTTAAGTTTAAGATTCGGGGACGACCATGGTCTATAGCTAAAAGGTTAATTCCAAAGGAGATCCTCATCTTAGTATGTTTGTATAAATTGTTTAAAACTATATCAACATTGGAATTCTTTTTTAGCTCAATAACTACCCGCATCCCATTTCTGTCTGACTCGTCCCTTAAACTGGTTATCTCGGGGATTTTCTTATCCTGAACTAAATTAGCAATCTCCTCAACTAAATTAGCTTTGTTCACCTGATAAGGAAGCTCCTTTATTATTAAGCGAGGATTGCTCCTCTCCCCTTTATTGTCTCCGGTTAATCCCTCAGTAAACACTTGGGCCTGTAATTTTATAGTTCCTTTTCCAGCCCTATAGGCACTTCTTATCCCCTCGGTGCCACAGATTATTCCACCGGTAGGAAAGTCAGGTCCTTTGACCACACTCATTAATTTATCCACACTAACCTCAGGGTCATCAATCATTAAAGCAATTCCATCAATTATCTCTTTAAGGTTATGAGGAGGAATATTGGTTGCCATCCCCACAGCAATCCCGGAAGTACCATTGATTAAGAGATTGGGAATTTTGCTGGGCAATACTTCAGGCTCTTCTAGGGAACCATCGAAATTAGGGGTAAAGTTGACTGTTTCTTTATTTATATCAGCTAGCAATTCCTCCGCAATCTTTGACATACGAATTTCTGTATTGTGATTAATAAATCCATTGGCTACAAATGAGTGGCATTTACTATCTACTCTGATCGAATAAACATCTTCCTCTCTTAATTTTTCAACATTTTTTATCTTATTAAAGAAAATATTATGTTCTAATAGCCATTCAATTAAATTTTTATCCGTTCCCTGGAGATATCCCCCTAACTCATCTTTATATCTTCTCAGATTATTGTAACGGTCAAAATTGTGCTTCTTTATAAATTCATTTTTATAATTTTTTCTGAGATATGCACTTAAGAAGGGGATGTAATCGGTTTTGCTCATCCTGTTACCGTTAATGCTATCAATCTCTAAAAGGCGTGCTTGTTTTTTTGAGGAGAAAAAACCAATTTCTTCTTTAAATCTCTTAATGTTTTCAACTCCTGATATCAGCAGTTTGTAACAATCAGATCTTTTATCTTTATAAGGAAAAGTAGTAACTATTCCAAAGTTTAGTAGCAAAATTTTTAACTGTCTTATTAATTCCTGACTTTTGGAATTATAAACAAGCTCTATAACCCTCCCCCTATGTCTTTTATCTTTATGTACCACAATTGAACCATCACCCTCAAAAAGTCCCTTTAAATATTCCCGAACTGTGTCTTTTCTGGACAATAACACGCTAAAAGGAATGATTTTATTCTCTGAAGTAGTATCTTCTAAACCAATATTCTTCAAAAACTCAACCACTTGTTGTTGATAGATACTTATTTCTCGACAATCACCCTTTATCTCTCTTTCATAAAGTTTAATTCCTTTAAACTGTTCTTTAATAATATTTTTTATTTTGTTATAGAAATCAAGGTCTTTATTATTAAATGATATCTGCTTCTGATGAAACGACCCTTCGGAAACTATGGCCCCTAACAAAAAGGCAAGGCTTTTATTCATTTTACGAGGAAGCTCGACATCTTTATATCTTTTATTGTTGGGTATGTACTTAGTTAAATCCAGATCTTTTGAACTAAATAGGGATGGCTCTCGACTTAATAAAACATAATCATTCTTATTTATGTCTTCTAATAACTTCCAGGTGAAACCAGGTACACCAAATTTATTGACTTCCCAACAGAGAACAGGATGGTTATAAGTTCCTCTTAATTCATATCCTTGTTCGGTGGTAATTTTTATGGTCTTGTGCTTACCTGAATTGAAAAATTTAACTGCTTTCTTTTTTTTGCCTTCATAATTCAAGATTTTTAAGTCTATGTCACATTCCTTCTCATTAGAAATTTCTCCAATTGGAATAATGCCCTTATCACTTAAAAGTAAGGTATCACCAGTTACACAATATCTCATCGCTGCAGCGGCGTCACCATCAACCGAGCCAAAATTACCCTGCCCATCAATTAGAGGATAACGACAGGAAAAATCTTGAGCCATTCTAACAATAGTATCATATACAGCAGTATCTCCATGGGGATGATATTTACCTAAGGTTTCTCCTACAATTCGAGCAGATTTCTTATAAGGTTTATCAGAAGTATTGCCCAGCTTGCTCATCGCATATAAGACACGACGATGAACTGGCTTTAAACCATCACGGGCATCAGGTAAGGCTCGACCAATTATCACACTCATAGCATAACTAAGATAGGCGTCTTTTACTTCCTCTCCAATATCTGTAAGCAATTCTTTATTCTTTATAGTTATTTTTTCTTTTTCTTTCTTCAAATCTTTATTCTCTTTATCTTTCATTATATTAAAATTCTCCAATCAAACTATTCAATAGTGAATAGTCGTTAGCCGTTGGCAGGAAATGTTTCTCACCTGTCAATGAATTTAGTTCTCTTGTTACTTGATTAGCTCTGGTTAGCTGGCTTAATATCAGTTCACCAACTAACTAACCAGGCAACTAATTAACCAATTAAATAAATATACTATATGTTAGAGTATAATATACGATTTAGATATCAATCTCTTTGACATCTAAACTATGTTTATAGATAAAATCTTTTCTGGGTTCTACCTTATCACCCATTAGAATAGTAAACATCTCATCCGCTTCTAAAACATCTTCTAATGTTATCTTTTTCAAAACCCTGGTCTCTGGATTCATAGTAGTCTCCCAGAGTTGTTCCGGGTTCATCTCTCCCAGACCTTTATATCTCTGAATTGAAGGGTTGCCGTCAATCTCTTTTAATTTTGCATTCAGCTCCTGTTCATCAAAAAGGTAATAACTCTTTTTATTATATTCGATTTTATAAAGTGGTGGACAAGCAACATAAACGTTCCCCCCCTCAACTAAAGGCTTCATATAGCGGAAGAAAAAAGTTAAGAGGAGTGTCTTTATGTGAGCACCATCGACATCGGCGTCAGTCATTATTACTATTTTATAATATCTCAATTTTTCTATATCTAAATCTTCTCCTATATTAATCCCCAATGCAGTAATAATAGAACGTATTTCGTTATTTTCTAATATTTTATGCAAACGGGCTTTTTCTACATTTAAGACCTTTCCTCTTAAGGGCATAATAGCCTGAAATCTTCTATCCCTCCCTTGTTTTGCTGACCCACCAGCGGAATCTCCTTCTACTAAAAACAACTCTCTATATCGGGGATCCCTTTCTGAACAATCAGCTAATTTCCCAGGGAGGGTTCCAAGGTTTAGCCCATTTTTTTGTCTTACTAAATCGCGAGCTCTTCGTGCAGCCTCTCGAGCCTTTAAAGCAGAAATAGATTTAGCCAATATCTTTTTAGTAACATCTGGGTTTTCGTTAAAGAAATTATTCAATCCTTCAGAGACTATAGCTGATACAACCCCTCTTACTTCACTATTCCCCAACTTCGTCTTGGTCTGCCCTTCAAATTGGGGATTTAACAACTTTACACTTATTACTGCGGTTAAACCTTCTCTTACATCACTTCCTGACAGATTATTTTCATTCTCTTTTAGAGAAAATTTCTTAAAATTAGACACTATACTACTTCGGGCATAATCATTTACAATCCTGGTTATAGCAGCTTTGAACCCTACTAAATGACTCCCACCTTCCTCAGTATTAATATTGTTGGCAAAAGTGAGAACATTTTCTAAATATCCACTATTATATTGTAGGGCAACTTCTACTTCTATATCATCCTTTTTCCCACTAATATATATGGGAGTCTTAAATAACACATCTTTATTTTTGTTTAAATATTTTACGAATTCGATTATTCCTCCATTGTATTTATAAGAAATTTCTTTGCCGGGCTCTCTTTTGTCTTTTAAATCAATCCTCACCCCTGCATTTAAAAAGGCCAATTCTCTTAAACGGTGGGCAATTGTATCAAAGTTAAAATTTATCTCTTCAAATATTTCTGGATCAGGCCTAAAGGTGATTTTTGTCCCTGTTCGAGAAGATCTCCCAATTGCTTTCAATTTGGTTACAGGAACACCTCTTTCAAACCTCTGACAAAACACCCTTGAATCTCTTTTTACCTCTACTTCTAACCATTCAGAGAGAGCATTAACTACTGAGATGCCTACTCCGTGTAACCCTCCAGCGACTCGGTATCCACTTCCGCCAAATTTTCCCCCCGCATGCAATTTGGTCAATACTATAGTCACAGCTGGTTCTCCAGTAGTTTCGTGAATATCAACTGGAATTCCTCTTCCGTCATCGGTTACAGAAACACTATTGTCGGCTTGAATGACTACTTCTATTTTTTTACAAAAACCGGCCATAGCTTCATCAATACTATTGTCTACAACCTCATCTACTAAATGGTGCAAGCCTCTACTAGCGGTGTTTCCAATATACATGCCTGGTCTTTTTCTGACCGCCTCTAATCCTTCTAAAACCTGTATCTGTTTAGCAGTATACTGATTATCAATATTTGGGGCTTCTTTTTTATTTATCTCCACTATTCCTTAACTCCAATCACAATGAAACCGCAGCTTTTAGCCACGGTCTCAGTCTTTTATTTTCTTATATACAAATTATTCTATATTTGTAATAAAATTTTCTATTCTAAAAAATTAATCTAATTAATAATACTATATTATAAGCCTTTTGTCAAAATTTTGGGGGTTGTGCGTTTTACAGAATTTTTGTTTAAGATTTTTATTTATGAAGGACTATTTAATTGCTATTAAAATGTGACGGTTGAACTTTAAATCGGAGATCAGATACTGTTTGTTCTTTTGTTTTAAGGTTTATTTTATCAATAATTTCCCCTTTTCTTAAATTCAATTCATTGGCCCAAACACTACTTTTAACCCTTAAAAAGAGAATCTGGCCTTGTATCTTAATTGGTTGGGTATTTTGGGCAATCTCCTCCCCTACCACCTCTTCCCAATGATTAATTACTTGATATCCCCTTATCTTTTTATCCCATCTTTTTTCTTTAAAATAATCTTCTAAGGCTTCTTTAAAGGAGATCATATCTCTTCTTTTCATAAAACAGACACCTTCCCCCCTTCTACTTTAAAAATCTTGCCCTTTTTCATAATATCATTATTAAAGTAATTTAAATTTATACTGGTAATAAAAGTCTGCACCTTTTTGTTGATAATTAGCTCTAACAAAAAATGTCTTCTTTCTTCATCTAATTCCGACATAACGTCATCAAGTAGCAATATAGGATACACCCCTTCTCTCTCCTTAATTAAATCTAATTCTCCCAATTTTAAAGAAAGTATAGAAGTCCTTTGCTGCCCCTGTGAACCGTAAAAGGCGACATTGGCATTATTAACAAATACTAAAAAATCGTCTCTGTGTGGGCCATATAAGGTTGTTTTATAATCTATCTCTTTTTTTTTATATCTCTCAATCTTATCTTTAAATGCCTTGTTAATTAAAGATATTTCTTCCTCTTTTAAATTTTCAATTACATTGTTCTGGTATGATAATTTCAAATTTTCTTTTCCTTTAGTAATCTCTTGATAGAACTTATTTGCTAGATAGTTCATCTTCTTTAAAAATCTGCTTCTGGTTAAAATCAAAAAAGACCCTCGCTTAATAATCTGAGGATCCCAAATTAAAAGATTTTCTCTTACTTCTCTTCTATTATCGCCTCTTCTTAATATATTATTACGATGCCCCAAAATCCTATTATACCCTGATAGATACCTTTGATATAAAGGATAAATCTGAGATATCTGTTCGTCCAAGAATCTTCTTCTCAAAGAAGGAGAACCCTTTATAATCTGTAAATGTTCGGGAGAAAACACCACCCCCTTAAATTCTTTATTTAAAATAGACTTCTTCTGTATATTTTGATTTATTTTAATAACTTTGGTTAATTTTATTTTATTGAAACTTTCAACATTTTTCTCTAAAGATATATTTACTTCAAAACTTTCGTCATTTTTATTAATTTCCCCAAAAAGACAAGAAACATTATTGTCCCAATTTATTAATTGTTTGTCATTGTTTGTCTTATAAGAGGATCCACGGACAAGCATAGTCATCGCTTCAAGTATATTGGTCTTCCCTTGAGCATTATCTCCAATAAATATATTAAGATTAGAATCAAAGTCTATAGAAATATTTAAGAAATTCCTATAATTTATCAGTCTTATCTTGGTAAAATACAATTTCTCTTCCTATTCTATTTTTACAATTATTTTATTTCCGATTTTTAATATTTCCCTTTAATGTAATGGTTATTTCCCAAAAAACCAAAAATAAATTCAGCAGGTTATGTATATGGTACATTGCAGACAATTTTATGGCAAATTATGATTTTTTGGGCATAATTATGTTGTAGGAACACAATAAATTGTGCCATTGACATATTATTGTCTAATTTCTCCTGAGGGTATGATGCATCGTGCTCCTACATTAACATTTCGTTTACTTTTTGGGTTATACTTATGTAATAATATTAATTAATCTGTTCTTACCGGCATTATAATATGAATGTAGCTTTTGTCTTTGTCGGGGGTAATAATTGCTGGACTTAAAGGATCATTTAATTTTATTAAAATATTATCTGCCTTTATTACCCTTATAACATCTAAAATATATTTAGAATTAAAGGTTATTATAATGTCTTCTCCCTTTTTAAAACAAGGTATTCTCTCTAAGGCTTCTCCAATACTAGGGCTTTCTGCTTTTAGGATTATTTCACACCTTTCTTTAATTTTACTATTCTCTTTTTTATTAATGGCTTCCATCTTTACTATATTTAAATCTTCTCTTACAAATAAAGAAATCCTTTCCATCTTATCTCTAAAATCATCGTTATTCACTTTTATTTCTGTTTTAAAGGAATTTGGGATAATTTGATGATAGTTAGGGAATTGCCCTTCTATTAATCTTGAGTATAGTCTTATATTATTACGACCATCTGGGTATAAAATAAACATTATCTGTCTTTCTCCAACTCTTATTTCTGTAAATACATCTTCGTCGTCGGATAATAATTTGTATAATTCTGATAAAGCCCTATATGGTATAATAATCTCTATCTCATCAGTGGAGTTTTTCTCTATATTTGTTTCCCCGGGTACAGGTTTTATCCCTTGAATATTCTTATAAGAGAGTCTATGACTATCTGTGGCAACTACTTCTATTTTATTATTTATTATTTTAAATAAGACCCCGCTCAAAAAAGATCCGCTTTCGTCTTTAGAAGTTGCAAAAATAGTCTGATATATTGTTTCTTTAAATATCTTCTGTTTTATTTTGATTTTGGATTTTATTTTAATTTCAGGAAAATTAGAAAATTCTTCCCCTGAAAAACCTAAAATTTTATAGGTTGCATTATTTTCCCTAATAATAATATTGTTGTTTTCCAAACTCTCAATTTCTATATTTCCTTCGGGAAATTTTCTAATCAATTCACCAATTATTTTATTTGGTATTACAACGGACCCACTTTCTATTACCTGAGCGGGTATATAATAATCTATTCCGATTTCCAAATCGGTTGCAAATAAATGTATTTTATTGTCATTACTTACCTCAAAGAGTATTCCATTATAGATAGGTAATCCAATTTTAGTAGATATTCCTTTTTGAACTATTTGGATACCATGAAGTAAACTTTCTTGTGAACAAATAAATTTCATTTTATTATCTCCTTTTACTTATTTCTTATAATTTAATAAATAAAAATAGTATTAATAGTAGTAGACTATGTTAAAATTGTGGAAAACAGAAGAAACTATATGTTTTATTTTAAAAAAAGCTGGGGAAAAAGATAAGGATAAATTTTAAATATATTAACCTATTCCCCAATATTATATTTTAATACAAGGCAAACAAAAATAAATTAACCTTTGTTAAGAAGTTATTAACAATAAATTAACAATTACTCATTTTTAATTTTAAGGGTTAAGTTTTCTATAACAGATTTTAAACTCTTATCTTTTTCAATTTTATTCTTAATTTTACTATATGAATGAAGAATAGTAGTATGATCTTTTCCTCCAAATATTTCACCAATTGCGGGTAAAGAAAAATCTGTTAATTCACGAGAAAGATAAATAGCAACTTGTCTGGCCATTACAATATTTTTTGTTCTTTTTTTAGATAATAAGGCACTAAGTTTTATATTAAAATAATCTGCGGTTATTTTTTGAATTTGGTTAATCGATATTTCTTTATTTTCTATGGGAATAATATCTTTTAATATTTCTTGGGCTAAAGGTATAGACAAAATATTTTTAGTTAGTGTAGAGAAAGCAATTAATTTAGTTAAAGCTCCTTCTAATTGCCTTATGTTAGAAGGAATTTTATCTGCAATAAAATTAATTACTTCAGAAGGAATATCTAAATTTTCTAATTGTGCCTTTTTTCTTAAAATCGCTATTCTGGTTTCTAAATCAGGAGGTTGTATATCAGTAATTAACCCCCATTCAAACCTGGAAATTAAACGGTCTTCTAAAGTTGGTATCTCTTTGGGGGGCCGATCACTAGCAATTACAATTTGTTTATTTGAGTCATACAATGTATTAAAAGTATGGAAAAATTCTTCTTGGGTCCTTTCTTTCCCAGCCAAAAATTGTATATCATCAATTAATAAAACATCAACACTGCGATATTTATTACGAAATGAACCAGTACGATCATCTCGGATAGAATTAATTAATTCATTAGTAAATTTTTCAGAGGAGATATATAAAACATTTATTTTTTTCTTCAAGTTATTTTGTAATATGTAATTACCAATAGCCTGCATTAGATGGGTTTTCCCCAACCCCACTCCTCCATATACAAAAAGAGGGTTATAAGCCTTTGCGGGAGATTGGGCCACTGCAAGACAGGCTGCATGGGCAAACCTATTTCCATTTCCTACCACGAAAGTATCAAATGTATATTTTGGCTGTAAAAAAAATTCGATATTGTTATTAATATTGTTAATTTTAGATTTTATTTGTTTTGTTTTATTCTCTTGAATGGTTTTAGAAGGTTTTAAGTTAGATGTTTTAAATTTTATATTTATATCTTCTTTTAAATTTAATAAATTGGTTAAAAGGTCTTTAATGAATTCGATATAATGTTTTTCTAGCCATTCTTTACAGAAATCATTGGGTACCGCAACAATTAACTCATTATCTTTGAATTTTAAAATTTTTGTTTGACTAAACCAGCTGTTATATGCTTGAGGAGGTAGTTTGCTTTTTGCGGTCTGCAATATTTTATCCCAAAGGTTGTTGTCTTCTATAAAATTCATATAGTTACCCCACTTAAATAATTGATTAATTTATATTTGATTATATTTTTTTTATAGACCAATAAAGGATAAATAAACTATAAATTATACAAGAAAGTATACGGTTTATAAGTAATTTATGGATTATCCACAAAGTTAACAGCCAACTGTGGAAAAGTCAAAAAAGAATTTTTGCCTTAAAAAATATTAATTTTATTAGAAAAAATATTTTTAATAGTTTATTTATAGAATACTAACCAATCAATTTTTAAGACTTTTAGAAAGTTATTAACAGTTTATTAACAATTGTGGAAAACTAAAGTTAATAAATTTATATCACTCATTTTTACGAAAACAGTTTTGTATTTATAATAACAAAAATCAATCCATTAAGCAAAGATATTTTGTGAATTTTTGAATGAAAAATTTAAACCCCCAGTAGTTAAAAAACTTTTACTAATTAAACCGGTAACCGCAAAAATGGGCGATTAACACTTGATAATTTTATAATATATTAATTTTAAACTTATACAAACCGATTTTTCGTTAGTGTAAAATTTAGTGGG